>JBFIYM010000020.1:0-34996 GCA_041605395.1 Myxococcota bacterium
GGGCCTACCGGAGTAGACCCGCTCGCGGGCCTACCGGAGTAGACCCGCTCGGGGGCCTACCTCAGTAGACCCACTTCCCGCCCTGGAAGCGGAAGATCTCGGTCACGCGCGTCGTCTTGCTCGGGCTGCAGCGGGTGGCGGCCTTGTCGGCGCAGCTGAACTCCAGCTCGTGGTAGCGCAGGATCCCGACCCACGGGGCCGCCTTCGATCCGGTGGGCTTGAGCTCGATGTTGAAGTCTTCGTCGTAGCCGCGGTAGCTGGCCACCGTCGTGCCGCCGACCGACTCGAGCTTCGGCTTGGCGCGATTCGCCGTCTCGAGCCGCTCCATCTTCTGCATCCAGGTTGCCGCGAACTGGTTGAACGATCGCTCGGCACGCTCATGGGCCGGATCGGTCTTGGGAATGGCGGCGGGCGGATTGGCCCAGGCCGCAGTTGCGCAGCCGAGCACTACGAACGCGCAGACCACGCCGCGCAAGGGTCGAATCCGGGGTGTCATAAAGGGGCTCCTATCGGCGTGAGGCCCCCTCCAGAGCTCCGACCGTATCATAGACTTTCGATCCGCTCGCCTTCCAGAAATGTGATGGGCAGCACAATTCGTCCGCGACGGGACACTGACGGGAACGCGACGATTCAAGGGAGCCCGCCCCGGAAGCCGGCAGGACGCCCTCCGCCGCTGGGTGTCAGTTACCCTGGCGAGCGGATGGGTGACCGAGTCCTGATCGTGGACGACGAGCCGGACCTGCTCGCGCTGGTTCGTTTCCACCTGGAGCAGGCGGGCTTCGAGGTCGAGACGGCCCCGGACGGACGGATCGGCCTCGAGGCGATCCGCCGCCGCCGGCCGAGCCTGGTGGTGCTCGACTGGATGCTTCCGGACCTCGCGGGCACCGAGGTCTGCCGGCAGCTGCGCGCGGACCCCGGCCTCCGCGATCTGCCGGTGCTGCTGCTCACGGCCAAGGCGGAGGAGATCGACCGGGTGGTCGGCTTCGAGCTCGGGGCCGACGACTACGTGACCAAGCCCTTCAGCCCCCGCGAGCTGGTGCTGCGGGTACAGGCCATCCTGCGCCGCGCCAGCGGGGAGCGCGACACGGGGAGCGTCCTGGAGAGCGGCACCCTGCTGCTCGACGCAGAGCGGCATCGCTGCGTGGCCGACGGCGCAGAGGTCTCGCTCACCGCCAAGGAGTTCCGACTGCTCCAGGCCCTGATGTCCCGCCCGGGGCGGGTGCTCTCGCGCCAGCAGCTGTTGGACGAGGTCTGGGGCTCGGACATCAGCGTCACCGAGCGCACCATCGATACCCACCTGAAGCGCCTGCGCGAGAAGCTGGGCGCTGCCGGCGACCAGATCGAGACCGTGCGCGGAGTGGGCTATCGCTTCGCAGAATGAGGCTCGCGAGCTCGCCTGAACGCAGGGGCCCGCACCGCTCCGGCGCCTCCGCGGGGCGGAGCCGGTGACCAGCGTCCGGCTCCGGCTCGGCGCCGCCCTGGTGGGCCTGGTGCTCGGCGTCGCCGTGGTCTTCGCCGGGATCGCGCGGCAGGGTCTCGCAGCGAGCGCCCGCGAGCGGCTCGCGGCCTCTCTCGAGACCAGCGCCCGGCTCGCCCACGGCCTGCTGGGCGAAGCCGCTCTGGCGCCCGCGGAGCGCACGACGCTCCAGGCCCGGGTCGCAAGCGTGGCCGGAGACGTCGGCCTGCGCCTCACCGTGATCGACACGACGGGCGCGGTGGTCGCCGATTCGGAGGTGCCGCCGCCCGGTCTCGCGCAGCTCGAGAACCACGGGCTCCGGCCCGAGCTGGCCGCCGCGCTCGCCGGCCGGGTGGGCGTCCACGAGCGTGTCTCGGGCACGGTGGGGCGACGGCTGCTCTACGTCGCGATTCCCGTGCCTGGGGGCGCGCTGCGGGTCGCCACGGATGCGGCACGCGTGGGGGCCGAGACGGCCGCACTGCTGCGCGCCGTAGCGGGCGCTGGCGCCATCGGCCTCGCGCTCGCCGCGCTCCTCGTCGCCGCGATCGCCACCTTCCTCGGCCGGCGGGTCCGTGAGCTGCTCGGCGTGGTGCGGGGCATCGCGGCCGGCGACCTCTCGCAGCGCCTGCCCTGGCGCTCCGGCGACGAGCTCGGCGCCATCGCCTCCGCCATCGACGAGATGGCCGAGCAGCTGCGGCGGCGCCTCGCCGAGGCCCGCAACGGGCAGGAGCGCCTCGAGGCCGTCCTCGAAGGCATGGTCGAGGGGGTGTTGGTGCTCGATCGTTCGGGACACGTCATTCTCGCGAATCCCCGCCTGCGCGAGCTGTTCGGCGCCTGGGGTGCGGTCGAGGGGCGGCCCGCGCTCGAGGTCATCCGTCGCACCGAGGTCGACGATGCCCTGCGGGAGGCCGTGCGCACGGCCGAGCCCGTGAGCCGCGAGATCCGCCTCGGGACCGACGGCGGCCGGCAGCTCGAGATGTACGCCGTGCGATTTCCGGGCCAGGGCGAGCTGCTGGGCACGGTCGCCGTCTTCCACGACGTCACGGAGCTCCGCCGCCTCGAGGGCGTGCGTCGGGACTTCGTGGCCAACGTCTCGCACGAGCTGCGGACGCCGCTGACGGCGATCCGCGGCTACGCCGAGACCCTCCAGGACGAGCTCGCACCGGAGCAGCGGCGCCAGTTCCTCGACGTGATCCTGCGGCACGCCGATCGCCTGACGGCGCTGATCGAGGAGCTGCTCGAGCTGTCCCGCATCGAGGGCGGCACGCGCGAGCTCTCGCTGGAGCCCATCGACGTGGCGGCCATGGCCCGGGGCCTGCTCCAGGACCTGAAGCCGCGCCTCGATGCGCGGGCGCTGCGGGCCGAGGTCCGGGCGGGGGAGACTCCCCGGGCCCGTGCGGACCGGCGCGCGCTCGAGCAGGTGCTGCTGAACCTGCTGGACAACGCCATCAAGTACAGCGATCCCGGCGGCGCCATCGAGATCGTCGTCACCGCGGCCACGGGTGGGGTCCGCATCGAGGTGAGCGACACCGGCATCGGCATCCCCGAGGCGGACCGCGGGCGCATCTTCGAGCGCTTCTACCGGGTCGACAAGGCGCGCTCCCGGGACCTCGGGGGCACCGGCCTCGGCCTCGCCATCGTGAAGCACCTGGTCCAGGCGCAGGCCGGCGAGGTCTTCGTCGCCGCCCGGGCCGGGCCGGGCAGCACCTTCAGCGTGCGCTTGCCCAGCGCGGAGGCCTGAGCCGCCGCCAACGCCCCCCACACACCGTCACGAACTCGTCACGCGAGCGCCCCGAGCCCGCCAGACGGTCTCCGTAGTGTGAAGCGGGCTCCGCGCGAGCCTCACACAAGGAGAACCAGGTGAGGGCAAACCGTCCCGGAACGGCCATCCTGGCCGGTCTCGTCGCCGTCGCGTTCACGGCGCCCGCAGCCGCCGAGGAGAACCCGGCGCTGCTCGAGACGCTCGAGATCATGCGCGAGCGGGGGTTGATCGACGAGGCCAAGCACGCCGAGCTGGTAGCCAAGAACCAGGCCTGGGAGGCCGCGCATCCCGGCCTGCTGTCCCGCCTCGAATGGTCGGGCGACTTCCGCGGGCGGCTCGAGAACTTCTGGTACGACGAGGACGACTTCGGCACGGACAGCCAGGACCGGACCCGGGGCCGCTACCGCTTGCGCATCGGGGCCGAGGCCAAGGTCAACGAGGTCGTGAGGGCCGGCTTCCGGATCGCCTCGGGGGACGGGGACCAGCGCAGCACGAACCAGAGCTTCGGCTCGGGCGACGACTTCGACAACGATGGTCTCTTCATCGATCAGGCCTACGCCGAGCTCAGCGTGCCCGGTCGCTTCCTGCCCGAGGGGATGGGCATCAAGAGCACCGTCGGCAAGCAGTCCAACCCGTTCGTCTGGAAGCACGGCAAGGACTTCATGATCTGGGACGGCGACATCACGCCGGAGGGCGTGGGCTTCGAGATCACCGGCGCCCCGGGCGAGAACCTCTCCCTGTTCGGCAACGCTGGCTACTTCATCGTCGACGAGGAGAGCTCCTCGAAGGACCCCCACGTCTTCGGCATCCAGGGCGGCTTCAGCCTGCTGCCGTGTGACGACGTCGAGCTGGGGGGCCGCGCCAGCTTCTACGACTGGCGCTCGGTCGACGACCCGTTCCTGACCCGGACCAACGACACGGGCTCGCTGATCACGGACCCGCGCGACTATCAGGTCGTCGAGCTGGCGGCCTACAGCCGCTTCACGCACCACGCGAAATGGCCGGTGCTGGTCTACGGGCACTTCGCCCAGAACCTCGAGGCAAGCAGCCCGGGCGGCGTCGGGGACGAGGACATCGGCTGGGGGTTCGGCGTCGAGGTCGGCGACAAGAAGCAGTACGTGATGCTGGGCGCCGGCTACTACCACGTCGAGGCGAACTTCTCGCCGCCCCAGTTCACGGACAGCGACCTCTTCGATGGCTTCACCAACCGGGAGGGTTTCCTGGTCTACGCGTCCCGACAGCTGTTCGCGAACACGGATCTGAACGTGACGCTGTTCTCGGGCCAGGAGATCGAGGACGGCCCGGCCTTCGATCTCTCCTCGATCGACCCCGATGCGGATTCGGCCGAGCGCTACCGCCTCCAGACCGACCTCGTGATCAAGTTCTAGGCCACGGCCGTCACCGAAACGTCACACGGCCCTCACGGGAGGGCCGCGGAGCGCGCCTAGCCTGCACACCCAGGGCATGAAACAGGAGAACCGGATCGTGAAAGCCAGCCTCCTCACACTCGCCATGATCGCCGGCGTCGTGGTGGCGGCACCCGCCCAGGCCCGCGACCAGATCCGAATCGTGGGCTCGTCCACCGTCTTCCCCTTCTCGACGGCCGTGGCCGAAGCCTTCGGCCGCAAGGGCAGCTTCAAGACGCCGGTGGTCGAGAGCACCGGCACCGGAGGCGGCCTCCAGCTGTTCTGTTCGGGCGCGGGCCTCGACACGCCGGACGTCGCCAACGCGTCGCGACGGATCAAGGCCAGTGAGGTCGAGCTCTGCAATCGGAACGGTGTGACCGAGATCGTCGAGGTGAAGATCGGCTACGACGGCATCGTGGTGGCCAACTCGAAGAAGGCGCTCCGCCTCGATCTCAGCACGAAGCAGATCTTCCAGGCGCTCGCGAAGCAGGTCCCCGTCGACGGGAAGCTCGTGGCGAACCCGTACAAGAAGTGGAGCGACATCGACCCGAAGCTCCCGGCGAAGAACATCGAGGTGCTCGGGCCGCCGCCCACCTCCGGCACCCGGGACGCCTTCGTGGAGCTGGCCATGGAGGGCGGAGCCGAGGCCTTCCCGATGCTCGAGGCGCTCGCGGCAAAGGACAAGAAGGCGTTCCAGGCGGCGGCCCACGCCATTCGCGAGGACGGCGCCTACGTCGAGGCGGGCGAGAACGACAACCTGATCGTTCAGAAGCTCGAGGCGAACCCGGATGCGCTGGGCGTGTTCGGCTTCTCCTTCCTCGACCAGAACATCGACCGCCTGCAGGGCAGCCGGATCGGCGGCGTCGAGCCCAGCTTCGAGAACATCGCCGCCGGGGAGTACGGCATCTCGCGCTCGCTCTTCTTCTACGTCAAGAAGGCGCACGTCGGGAAGGTGCCGGGCCTCCGGGAGTTCGTCGCCGAGTTCACCAGTGACGGGGCCGCCGGCGAGGAAGGCTACCTGTCCGACAAGGGTCTGATTCCGCTGAGTGCCAGCGAGCGCAAGGGCGTTCGCGAGGGCGCGCTCGCCCTCAACAATCTCAGCCTCTAGTTCCGGGAGCCTGTCGACGCGCGTCCCAGCTCCGCAGGGGCGCGCGTCTTCCCGTTCATGACGGCACTTCCCCTGGCAACGCTGCTCGTCCTCGGCGCCGGCGCCTTCTGGCTCGGCCGACGCCGGGCCCTGCGGCTCGTCCAGGCCGGTCCGGGCCGGCTCCACTCCCGGCCGGTCTACCACGGGCACTTCGTGGCGATCGGGGGCGCAGGGCCGGGCCTCGTCGGGCTCGGGCTCTGCTGGGCGCTCGCTGCCCCAGCGCCGCTGGCGGCGCTCGCATCCGGGGGGCTCGCCTGCCTGGGCGCCGGCCTCGCGCTCCGGCGCGTGGCTCCGGGCTTCCGCGCCCGCCCGGCGGTGGAGGGCGTCGCGCGCGCCGTCTTCGCGGCCTGCTCCGGGATCGCGATCCTCGTGACCTTCGGCATCGTCCTCTCCCTGGTCTTCGAGACCCTGCGCTTCTTCGACCGTGTGCCGGTCAGCGAGTTCCTGTTCGGGCTCACCTGGAGCCCCCAGACCGCGATCCGCGCCGATCAGGTCGGGTCGTCCGGCTCGTTCGGCGCCGTCCCGGTCTTCGCGGGCACCCTGCTCATCACGGCGATCGCGATGATCGTGGCGGTTCCCATCGGCCTGCTCTCTGCGATCTATCTCTCGGAGTACGCGGGGAATCGCGCGCGCGCGCTGTTCAAGCCCGCGCTCGAGATCCTCGCCGGGATCCCGACCGTGGTCTACGGCTTCTTCGCGGCCCTCACCGTGGGGCCGGAGGTCCGGCGCCTCGGAGAGGCCCTCGGTCTCGACGTGGCCTCGGAGAGCGCACTCGCCGCCGGCCTGGTGATGGGCGTGATGATCATCCCCTTCGTCTCCTCTCTCTCCGACGACGTGATCAACGCCGTGCCCCAGTCGCTCCGCGAGGGCTCGCTCGGGCTCGGGGCGACGCCCTCGGAGACGATCCGACGCGTCGTCCTGCCGGCCGCCCTGCCGGGCGTCGTGGGCGCCGTGCTGCTCGCCCTCTCGCGCGCGATCGGCGAGACGATGATCGTCGTGATGGCCGCGGGCCTGGCCGCGAACCTCACCGCCAATCCGTTCGAGGCCGTCACCACCGTCACGGTCCAGATCGTCACGCTCCTGGTGGGCGACCAGGAGTTCGACTCGGCCAAGACGCTCGCGGCCTTCGCGCTGGGCCTGGTGCTGTTCGCGATGACGCTCGTGCTGAACGTGATCGCGCTGCGGGTCGTGCGCCGCTACCGGGAGCAGTATGACTGAGCTCCGCAACCCCGAGGCCGAGGCCACACGCGGGCGGCTGCGCAGGAGGTATCGCGCGGAGCGTCGCTTCCGCGCCTACGGCGCTGCCGCCATCGGCGTCGCGCTGCTCGCGCTGGCGGGGCTCCTCACCAGCGTGGTGCTCGGCGCCCTGCCGGCGTTCTGGCAGCACGAGGTACGCCTCCCCGTGCACTTCGATCGGGCGCTGCTCGACCCGGACGGCCGCGGTGCCGCGGCGCTGCCGGACGCGAACTACGCTGCGGTCCTCAAGCAGGCCCTTCGGGAACGCTTTCCCGAGTACGCGGGCCGGTCCGAGCAGCGCCAGCTCTCGGCCCTGCTCTCGATGCAGGCGCCCTTCGACGTTCGCGAGCGTCTGCTGGCGGAGCCGGCGAAGCTCGGGCGCAGCGAGGAGCTTCGGCTGCTGCTCTCCGACGAGGCCGACCTCTTCCTGAAGAGCCAGGACGGGGAGGGCGCCGGCGCGGGCCTCTCGGAGGTCCAGCAGAGCGTCCTCGAGGCCTGGCTCGCGGAGGGGCGCATCGAGCTCGTCTTCGCCTGGCGCTTCCTGCGTTCCGGGGACAGCCGCGAGCCCGAGCTGGCTGGCGTCTGGGGCGCGGTCGTGGGGTCGTTCCTGACGCTCGCCATCACCCTCGCGCTCTCCTTCCCGGTGGGCGCGGCGGCCGCGCTCTACCTGGAGGAGTTCGCAGCGAAGGGGCGCCTCACCGACTGGATCGAGATCAACATCAACAACCTGGCGGCGGTGCCCTCGATCGTGTTCGGCCTGCTGGGCCTGGCCCTGTTCCTGAACCTGTTCGGGCTGCCGCGCTCGGCGCCCCTGGTGGGGGGGATGGTGCTCGCCCTGATGACGCTCCCCACCGTGATCATCGCGGGGCGTGCCGCGATCCGTTCGGTCCCGCCGTCGATCCGCGAGGCCGCGCTCGGGGTCGGCGCCTCGCCCCTCCAGGTGGCGCTCCAGCACGTGCTGCCGCTGGCGCTTCCGGGCCTGCTGACCGGAACCATCCTCGGCATGGCGCGCGCCCTCGGCGAGACGGCGCCGCTCCTGATGATCGGGATGGTGGCCTTCATCGTCGACGTTCCGCGCAGCGTCTCGGACCCGGCCACCGTCCTGCCCGTCCAGATCTTCCTGTGGGCCGACGCGCCCGAGCGCGCCTTCATGGCGAAGACCTCCGCGGCCATCCTGGTGTTGCTGGGCTTCCTGGTATCCATGAACCTTCTCGCCATTCTGCTTCGCAACCGCTTCGAACGGAGGTGGTAAGGATGCCGTCCGGCGAACCGCGGCAGGCCGGCGGGAGCGAGCGCTACTTGACCAAGATCAGCGCGCGCGACCTGAACGTCTTCTACGGGGAGAAGCAGGCCCTCTACGACGTCAACCTCGACATCCTGCGAAATACCGTGACGGCGTTGATCGGCCCCAGCGGTTGCGGGAAGTCCACCTTCATCCGCTGCGTGAACCGGATGAACGACGTCGTGGTCGGGTGTCGCGTCGAGGGCAAGATCACCCTCGACGGGGACGACGTCTACGGCGAGGAGATCGACGTCGTCCAGCTCCGCGCCCGCATCGGGATGGTGTTCCAGAAGCCGAATCCGTTCCCGAAGTCCGTCTACGAGAACGTGGCCTACGGGCCCCGCATCCACGGCCTGGCCAGCTCCCGGGCGGAGCTCGACGAGATCGTGATGTCGAGCCTGGAGCGCGCGGGGCTGTTGGCCGAGGTGAAGGATCGGCTCGGCGATTCGGGAACCAGCCTCTCGGGAGGTCAGCAGCAGCGTCTCTGCATCGCGCGCGCGATCGCCGTCAACCCCGAGGTGATCCTGATGGACGAGCCCTGCTCGGCCCTGGATCCGATCGCGACGGCCAAGATCGAGGAGCTGATCGAGACGCTGCGCCGGAACTACACCATCGCGATCGTGACGCACTCGATGCAGCAGGCCGCGCGCATCTCGCAACGCACCGCGTTCTTCCACCTGGGGCGAGTGGTGGAGGTGGGCGAGACGGCCCAGATCTTCACCGACCCCCACGAGCCCCGCACCCGCGACTACGTCACGGGCCGGTTCGGCTAGGAGCCCAGATGCGTGTCGTCGATCCGGTGCTCCAGGAGCTACGCGAGAGCCTCCTCCGCATGGGGAGCCTGGCGGAGGCGATCCTGGAGAAGGCGCTCACCGCGGTGTGGAAGCGGGATGCGGTCGCGGCAGGCGAGGTGAAGGGCGACGACCTGGAGATCGACCGCCTCGACGTCGCGATCGACGAGGCGGTGCTGCGGATCCTGGCCACCCAGGCGCCCGTGGCCGACGACCTGCGCAGCGTGATCGCCGCCAAGATGATCGCGACGGACCTCGAGCGGGTCGGCGACCTCGCGCGCAACATCGCCAAGGGGGCGGTGCGGCTCGCCGAGCACCCGGAGGTCGCGATCCCGCCGCGCCTGCGCAGCCTGGGCGACGAGGTGCAGCGGGTCCTCCACCGCGCGTTGGACAGCTTCGCGGACGGTGATGCCGTCGTGGCGGAGGCCGTGCTCGAGCAGGACGATCAGGTCGACGCCGACCAGGACGTGGTGATCCGCGCCGCCATCGAGGAGATCACCGGCCGCCCCGACCTCGTCTCACAGGGGGTCGACTTCATCCTGATCGCGAAGAACCTGGAGCGGGTCGCAGACCACGCCACGAACATCGCCGAGGACGTGATCCTGGCGACCCAGGCGCGCAACGTGAAGCACGCGGCGAAGCTCGAGTCGTGAGCACGCTGGCCGAGGCGTTCCGCCTCGACGGCCGCGTCGCCGCCATCACCGGCGCCGCCAGCGGGATCGGCGCGGCCTGCGCCGAGGTGCTCGCTGCAGCGGGTGCAGAGGTCCTGCTCGGCGACGTCGACGAGGCGGGCGCCGAGGGGGTCGCGGCACGGATCCGGGCGGCGGATGGACGGGCGTTCGCGCAGCGCTGTGACGTCGCCCACCGCGCCGACGTGGATGCCTTCGTCGCGCGCGCGGCGCGCGAGCTCGGTGGCCTCGACGTGCTCTGCAACGTGGCGGGCGTCCCGAGCGACGGGCCGCTCGCCGAGGTGACCGATGCGGAGCTCGACCGCGTGATCGGCATCAACCTGAAGGGCGTGCTCTACGGCTGTCAGGCGGCGCTCCGCGTGATGGGGCCGCGCGGAGCCGGCAGCATCATCAACGTCAGCTCGGCCGTGATCGACACGCCCGCCGCCGGCTACGGGGTGTACGCGATCACGAAGGCCGCGGTGGCGAGCCTCACCCAGACGCTGGCCCTCGAGGCCGGCCCGTCGGGAGTACGCGTGAACGCGATCGCTCCGGGCGCGACGGTCACGGCCTTCACGAGCCGGCATCTGCGGGGGCCGGATGGCCAGACCGACCCGACGCGCCTCGACGCATTTCTCGACGCGATGCGGCGTCGTTCGCCGCTGGGACGGGTCGGCGAGGCGGTCGACCAGGCCTGGCTGGTCCTCTACCTCGCCTCGGACGCATCGCGCTTCAGCACCGGCCAGATCTGGCGCGCCAACGGGGGGCAGGCCTTCGGCCGATGAACGCGGGGTGTGGCGGCCGTCACCGTCGCGCCCGCGGAACGCCCGATAAGGTCCATGCAATCGCACTTGCCCCGCCGCGCCCGGTGTCCAAGCTGCTGCGCCAGGAGGAACCATGAAGCGGACCCCCGAGAGCATCCGAAGCGGCACTCACGGCCTCCGCGTGGTGGGCCCGGGCCTCTACGTCTGGGACAACGATGCGCGGGAGGCCCTGCGCCTCGCCGCCGAGCTGGGCGTGCGGCGCCCCCACACCCCGCGCAGCGCCCGGCGCCGGGCGCCGGGGCGAACGGTGAATCCCTAGAGCACGCCACTGGCGCGGCACGCCACTCGGTGGCGTGGGGAAGGGGAAGAAAACCGGGCCTTCGGCCCGGCTGGGTTGTCGCACGCCACTTCGTGGCGTGGGAAGAGAAGAGGGAAGAAGACTGGGCCTTCGGCCCGGCTTGGTTGTCGCACGCCACTGCGTGGCGTGGGAAGAGAAGAGGGAAGAAGACTGGGCCTTCGGCCCGGCTTGGTTGTCGCACGCCACTGCGTGGCGTGCTCTACATCTGCGTGTAGTCGGGGCCTTCGCCGCCTTCGGGGGGGGTCCAGGTGATCACCTGGTAGGGGTCGGCGATGTCGCACGTCTTGCAGTGGACGCAGTTCTCGTGGTGGATGAAGAGCTTCTTGCGACCGGCGTGGTCGGGATCGTCGACCATCTCGTAGACGGCGGCCGGGCAGAAGCTCTCGCAGGGGTTGCCGTACTCCTCGGCGCAGACGTCCCGGCAAAGGTCGGTGTCCGCGACCACGAGATGCGACGGCTGGTCCGCTTCGTGCTTCGCCCCCGAGAACTGGACCAGGTGCTCCTTGCTGAAGGTCAGCTTGCCGTCGAACTCGAAGGCCTCCTTCTTCCGCTTGTCGGGCGGCAGCTCGGAGAGCTTCTTCATGTGCTCGTGCCCGGCATCGAATTCGATGTCGTCGACCAGGCCCCGGCCCTTGGTCAGGAACAGCCGGAACGGCTCGTTGAGCATGAAGAAGGGCAGCCCCATCGCGAAGGCGCCGTGGAAGTTTCGCGCCTGCCGGTGCTCGTCGTAGGCCCAGCTCGTGCGATAGCGCTCGGCGTAGCCGCCCAGCGTGAGCGCGGTGAACTCGTCCTGCGCGATGGCGTCCGCGATCGTCTCGGCGGCCATCATGCCGGACTTCATCGCCATGTGGACGCCCGCGAGCTTCTCCGCGTTGCAGAAGCCGGCCGCGTCTCCCACGATCAGCGCGCCGTCCACGTAGAGCTTCGGCATCGAAGTCATGCCGCCGATCGGGATGGTCTTGGCGCCGTAGCGCACCAGCTCGGCGCCATCGAGCAGGTCGCGCATCCAGGGATGCGTCTTGAACTTCTGCGCCTCGAGATGCGGGTCGTGGAAGGGGTTGGTCGCGTCGAGGGCACACACCATGCCGTACGAGACCAGGTTGTCCTTCATGTCGTAGAGCCACATGCCGCCGAAGTACTTGGGCAGGTTCAGCGGCAGCATGCCGTGGATGACGCGCCCGGGAACGTGCTTCTCGGGCTTGACGCGCCAGATCTCCTTGATGCCGGTCTCGTAGACCTGCGGGTTCTCCCCCTCCAGCTCGAAACGCTGGACGAGCTGCTTGGTGAGGCTCCCGCGCACGCCTTCGCCGAGCACGGTGACCTTGGCGCGGATGTCCATGCCCGGCTGGTAGGTGGGCTTCGGCTTGCCGTTCTTGTCGACGCCCATGTCGCCGAGCCGCACCCCGGCCACGCGCTGGCCGTCGTAGAGCAGCTGATCGCCGGCGAAGCCGGAATAGATCTCGACGCCCTTCTCCTCGCACTTGCCCGCCAGCCACTTGGCGATGTTGGAGAGCGAGGCGACGTGGTAGCCCTTCTTCTTGAAGAAGGGCATGTTGATCGGCAGCCGGATCGCCGCGTTTCCGAGGAAGAGGTACGTCATGTCGTTGTCGCAGACGTACTCGGTGGGGAAGCCCTGCGCCTCGAAGTCGGGCATCAGCTCCGCGATCGCGCGCGGGTTGACGACGGCGCCGGAGAGCATGTGGTCGCCCACCTCGGCGCTCTTCTCGATCACCAGCACGGCCGGGGCCTCGATGCCGCGCGCCTCGCAGGTCTGCATCAGGTGCAGCGCCGAGGCCAGGGTCGCCGGACCGGCGCCGACGTAGAGGACGTCGACCTCCATGGTCTCGCGTTCGGGGGCGTTCATGGGTCCTCCTGCCTCGGGCTAGCAACCGACCCTAGAGACGCCACGTGCCGCGGTCAAGCTGGCCGGTGACTCGGCGTCGCATCCAGAGCCGTTCCGATTTCCCTCGGTGGATTGCGGAGTTGACCCCTTTCGGGGCCTCCTCTATGTTGCGCCGCCGCCCCAGGGAGGGGGAGAAGCTCGCATGTCGACGATGATCACCGAGGAGTGCATCAACTGCGGCGTCTGCGAGCCCGAGTGCCCCAACGAGGCGATCAGCGAAGGCGAGGAGACCTTCGTGATCGACCCTCAGCTGTGCACCGAGTGCGTCGGCTTCCACGAGAGCGAGCAGTGCGCCGCGGTCTGCCCCGTGGACTGCTGCGTGCCCGACCCGAACAACGTCGAGGAAGAGCCGAAGCTCTTTGCGCGCGCGCAGTCGATCCATCCCGACAAGGCGGCCGAGCTCACCCTCTCGCCCGAGACCTCACGCTTCCGCTAGGTCCTAGCGCACCCCCCGCAGCAGCAGCGGGCGCAGCGCCAGGAAGATCAGGAGCCCGACCGCCAGCAGGGCGCCCGCGGCGAGAAACGGGGCGCCCAGGAAGCGCTCGGACATCAGCGCGCCCCCGCCGATCGCGCCGACGATGCGGCCGGCCGTGGCCATCGAGTTGCTCTGGCCGAGCAGCTCGCCGGCCTCCTCGGCGCGGCAGACCTTCGTGAACAGGCTGGTGAAGGTCGGGAAGCCGAGACCGTTGCCGACGGCGATCACGGGACCGATCGCGAAGAACCAGCCGTAGCTCGGGACCCAGGCCACCGCGGCGATGCCGACCGCCATCATCGCGAAGCCCACCATGAGCAGCTTCACCTCCCCGAACCAGACCACGAGCCGGCCCAGCAGCACGGCCTGGGTCGCGGCCAGCACCAGGCCGATCCAGGCGAAGACCAGGGCCGCGTCGAGCTCGGTGGCGCCGAAACGGCGACCCAGGTAGAGCGTGCCCATCGCCTCGACCACGGCGAAGGCGGCGAAGAAGACGAAGAAGAGCACCAGGAACAGGGCGATGCGCCGGTCGTGGACCCGCGTGAGCAGTCGCAGCGGCGTGGGGACGAATGTGCCCGGGAGATCCCGCCAGGGTGGCCGCGGCAGGTTCGCCGGGCGTGACTCGGGCAGCGCACGCCAGGCCAGCAGGAAGTTCGCGCCGGCGACGACGACGATCGCGTAGAACGGCGCCTGCTCGTGCAGCGCCGCGAGCGCGCCGCCGAGGGCCGGGCCCACCACCAGGCTGATGCCGAACGCCGCGCCGATCATGCCCATCCCGTGGGTGCGCTCCTTCGGCTGGGTGAGGTCCGTGACCACGGCCTGGGCCGCTCCGATGCTCGCCGCGAACAGCCCGGTGAGCGCGCGCGCGACGTAGACGACGGGGATGCTCTCCGCCGCGGCCAGCACCGCGAACGAGACCGCCGTCCCGAGCAGCGAGACCAGGATGACGGGGCGCCGGCCGATCCGGTCCGAGACCCAGCCCCAGACCGGCAGGAACAGCAGCTGCGCCAGGGCGTAGAGCGCGACGATCCACCCGATCTGGAGCGAGCTGGCCCCGAGGCGGAGCGCGAACAGGGGCAGCACCGGGATCAGCACGCTGAAGCCCACGAAGTCGATCAGGATCGTGACGAAGACGACGGCGAGGGTGAGTCGTCGCCTGGTGTCGCTCGAGTTCGCGTCCAATTCCTCTCCCGGCGCGGGCACAAGGTATCGACCGCTGGGGCCTTCCCCATCCCCCTATACTGCGGCCATGACGGCGGTCGGCTCGGGGCTGGTCGAGATCGTGCGCGAGTTCCTGGTCGCGCATCGCCTGCTGCGCCAGGTGACCGAGCGCTATCGCGCCGGCCTGCTCCGCTTCGACGTGGTCGGGGAGCTGGTCGGCGACGACGAGCGCAGCGTGCTCTTCCGCCTGAAGGAGCGCACCCACGCGCTGTTCCGGGGCGAGGGGGTGATCGGGCCGGCTGCGCTCTTCGATCTGGCCGTCGGCTCCCTGTTCCACGAGGCGATGAAGTTCCGCGAGAACTTCTACCAGCGCTCTGCCTACGGCCCCAAGGTGCAGGCCCTGCGCGAGGCCGCGGTCCGAGACGCGAGCGGGCTCTTGCCCGAGTTCGAGAAGCTGCTGACGGGCGCTGCCTTGCGCATCGACGAGTCGCTCCAGGAGCTCGATACGCTGCTCGCCCAGACCACGTCGCAGTTCCGGGTGCTGCTCGAGGCCCACGCCCAGGAGGGGGTGCTCGCGCGGTTCCTGGTGGCGCGCGGCGCCGAGCTGGCGGAGGTGCTCGGGGGCTCCGTGGAGGAGCTGTTCGCCGCGCTCTACGGCGACGTGGCGTCCGCCTGGGCCTGTGCCGGGCGCTCCCTTTTGGAGAGCGGCTTCTACGCCGAGGCGTCCGATGCCCTCGACCGCGCCGCCCAGGGGAGCGCGGACCCGAAGGGCATGCGCGCCTACGCGCGGGGCATGCACGCCTACCTGGCCGAGCGGTACGAGGACGCGGCGCAGGAGCTCGTCGCCTGGCTGGAGGCCAGCAGCGAGCCCCTGCCCGAGGCCGACCACGGGCTCGCGCGAGCCGCCGCCGCCGCGCTGGCCCGCGTCGGTGCCCTGGCGGGGGAAGACAGCGCAGCGGCGGCCCAGGCGACGCTCGCGCTGGATCGGGTTCGCGCGCGCGTGCCCGCCTAGGAGACCACCCCGCGGAGCTCCCTAGCCTTCGCGCAGGGCCTCGGCCTCGGGGCGACCGCGGAAGACCAGCAGGCCGATTGCGCCGAGGGCGATGAGTCCGATTGCGATCCACTGGGCCTCGGTGAGGCCCAGGGCCACCCGCGGGTTCACGCGCCAGATCTCGATCACCAGGCGCCCGATGCCCGCTCCCATCAGGTACTCGCCGAACAGGAAGTGACTGGAGCGACGGCGTCGCCACAGCACGGCGCCGAGCAGCACCAGCCAGACCACCTCGTAGAGCTGCGTCGGGTGCACGGGAATCGTGGTCGGTGGGGCGCCCTGGGGGAAGGCGATGCCCCAGGCGGCGTCGGTCGGCCGGCCGTAGTCGTCGCCGACGAGGAAGCAGCCGACGCGACCGAACGCCTGGCCGATCGGTGCCGCGTTCGCGACGCAGCTCGCGACCATGCGGGTCGAGATGCCGTGGATGCGGGTCGCCAGCGTGACCAGGACGGTCCCGCCGATCAGCCCGCCGTACCAGGTGATGCCGGCGCGCGAGAAGAGCAGGGCCGAGAACGGCGCGCCCGTGCGGAGGCCCTCGTCGATCGCGAAGTAGAGCTTCGAGCCGAGGACACCGCCGATCATCGCGTAGATCAGGATGGTCGAAGACAGCTCGGGGTCCGCGCCGAACTCGCGCAGCCGCAGCGACACGATCCAGGCGGAGGCCAGGAAGCCGACCGCCATCATCACGCCGAAGGTGCTGATGGGGAAGCCGAAGATTTCGAACAGGATCGGGTACACGCCCGGCCTCGAGTGGGGCGCGAGCCTAAGGAACCGGGCCGGGCGCCGCTACGCGAGTCAAGGGAAGCTGGGGCGCCCGAGCCCACGGAAGGGTGGGACGCGGCTACGCGAGCCGGAAGGTGACGTGGAAGGCGGAGCCCGCGCCCGGTGTGCTCTCCACCCAGGCGGCTCCGCCATGCGATTCGGCGATTTTGCGCACCACGGCGAGCCCGATGCCGGTGCCCCCGCGGCCGCCGGTCGCCCGCTCGCCGGTCTGGAAGATCTCGAAGATGCGATCCTGGTCGTCGGCCTCGATGCCGCGGCCGTGGTCGCGGACCACCAGATGCTGCAGGCCGTCCTGCTCGAAGACGTCGACGTCGATGCGGGGCTCGCTGGCGGGCCCCATGTGGTCGATCGCGTTGCCCACCAGGTTGCTGAGCACCTGGTAGAGCTGGGTGCGGTCGCACCAGAGCAGGGGCGGCTCCTCCGGCAGCGCCAGCGAGACCTGTGCCTCCTCGAGGCGCGGCTTGAGCTCGGCCTGGAGCTGGAGGAGCACCTCACGCGGGTCCACGTGCGTGCGGCGCGGCTCCCGGCCCCCGATGCGCGCGAACTCGAGGAGGTCGTGCACCAGCGATTCCATGGTGCGGCCTGCCTCCTCGATCCGCTGCAGGAAGCGGAGCCCCTGAGCGTCGAGCGTCTCGGCGTAGTCCTCGCGCAACAGCCGCGCGAAGCCGAGCACCGCGACCAGGGGTGAGCGCAGATCGTGGGAGATCGCGTTGACCCAGTGCTGGAGTTCCTCGGCGCGGCGCGCCAGCGCACCCTCGATGCGCCGAGACTCGGTGATGTCGCGCAGGTGGATGACGGCGCCGAGTTCCGTTCCGTCGGACAGCGTCAGACGCCGCACGTGAACGCGCACCGCGAGGGGGCGGCCGTCGCGCCCGCGCACTTCGAGCTCGTCGCTCCAGCTCGGCGTCTCGGGGCGCAGGATGCCGGCGACGCTCTCCAGGTCTTCCCGGGAGCGGATCAGCGACACCAGCGGCTGATCGATCAACGCCTCGGGTGCCTTGCCGACCATGTCCGCCAGCGCGCGGTTCGCAAAGCGGATGAAGCGACTGCGATCCACGACCAGCACGCCGTCCGGGGAGCCGTCGAGGATCTCGGCCAGCGTCTCGACGCGGTGGTAGAACTCGCGAGCGATTTCTTCCCGGTCGTCGAGCCGGAAGATCGCGATCGTCGTGTCGCCGCTGGCCTCCGGGGAGAGCTTCGCGGCGGAGACCCGAGCGCGAAGCCGCGCACCGTCGGCGCCGATCAGATGGATCGGCTCGTTCGAAACGGGCTCGGCCGCAGCGATTCGCGCCCGAAGCGTGTCGTCTCCGCTGGTTGCGAGGCTCTCGAGCCAACACTGCGCGGCGTCCTCGCGCCCACCCCACAGCTCGCCTAAGCGGTCGCTGGTCCAGCGCACGTCCCCCGAACGACAACCGACCAACGCGACCAGATCGTGGAGCTGGCCGAGGGCCCGGGTGACCGGACGCAGCTCGGGCTCCAGCTCGGGCGCGATCACTTGCGCTGCCATCCGTGTGGGTTCCTCTCTCCTGCCTGTGCTTTGCCTGCTCCGGGCCCCGCCGCCGAGGGGCGCTCGTGCGCCCCCGTTTCCCCACAGAGCGAGGATCCTATCACCCCCACAAATGGGGGGTCAAACGAAGGTTGCGCGGCTTCTTTGCCACGTTTTCTCCGCGTCACCTGGTTCGCTGCAGCGGCACCCACTCCGGATAGAGAAGCGAATGCTGCTCCCCGGGGGGTTGGACAGCGCTGGCGGCCGTCCGATACGGTTCGGCGGCCCGAGCCACGGCTCCCGTGCCCCATCCTGAGATGCCGAACGCCGCAGGACCAGCGGCGCGGTCCCTCGGGAGGGTTTCGCGAGCGCCGCAGGCCCGGGCCGAAGCCCTCCAGGCTTCGGAGGTTCGACATGTCGAGAATCCAGGTCGTGTGCATCGCATTGATCGGGGCCTGCCTCTTGAGTGGGCGCGCGCCCGAGACCGTGACGGATCCGACCGCGCTCGCGGCCGGGGCCGGGGCGGACGTGGCGGACGACATCCTGCGCCGCCTCGATCAGCTGAACCCCCATCTCACGGAGGCGCAGCTCGAGCGCATCCGGGCGGCAATCCTGCGCTACAGCGCCAAGTACGAGCTCGATCCGCTGCTGGTGACGGCGGTGATCGAGGTCGAGAGCGGCGCCCGCCCCTGGGCCCGCAGCCCGAAGGGCGCCCTCGGCCTGATGCAGGTGATGCCGTACATGCTCCATCCGATGGACCTGGCCGGGAACGCCTCGACGATCGAGACGAACATCGAGGCCGGCTGCCTCATCCTGGCCGACAACATCCGCCGGCTGGGCGAGAGCGACGGGATCTCGGCGTACTTCTGGGGCTCGGACATCCGGGGCGTGGCCTACCTGAACCGCGTGCGGGCCGCCCGCAACCGGCTCGAGCGCGAGATCCAGTCCTGAGCGAAGCCCCGGGGCAGCCGGCGCTCCAACGCGTGGAGGCCCAGCTGCTGGCGCCCGACGGCCTCCGGCTCTTCCGGCGCAGCTGGTTGCCGGCCCGGCCCACGCGGGCCTTGCTGCTGGTTCACGGATACGCCGAGCACAGCGGACGCTACGAGCAGATGGCAGGGTGGCTGGCCGCCCGGGATTGCGCCGTCCATGCCTACGACCATCGCGGACACGGGCGTTCGGCCGGGCCGCGCTGTCACGTCGGGCGGTTCGAGGAGTTCCTCGACGATCTCGACGCCATGCTCGACGCCGTGCGCATGGAGCAGCCCGAGCTGCCGGTCACGCTGATCGGGCACAGCATGGGCGGCCTCATCACCCTGGCCTTCCTCGCCGAGCGCGCACCCGCGGTGGCCAGCGCGGTCAGCTCGGCCGCGGCGCTCTCGGTGGGGGGCGTGTCCCCGCTGCGCGTGCTGCTGGCACGCACGGTGCGCCGCGCGCTGCCCCGGCTCGCCATCGGGAGCGGTCTCGATCCCGAGGGTCTATCGCGCGACCCGGACGTGGTCCGGCGCTACCTCGACGATCCGCTCGTCCACCGCACCATGACCACCTCGCTCGGTGCCGAGCTGCTCGCCGCAGCGCCGCGTACCGCGGCGCGGGCGGGGCAGGTCGGGGTGCCGCTGCTCGTGCTGCACGGCGAGGCCGACCCGATCTGCTCGGTCGACGGAAGCCGGGGCTTCCACGCCGGCCTGCGAGCGCCGGGCAGCGCCCTTCGTACCTATCCGGGGCTCCGCCACGAGATCTTCAACGAGCCCGAACGCGAGCAGATCTGGCAAGATCTCTGGACGTGGCTCGAGGAGCTTCCCGCATGAGCGATCGACTCACCCACCTCGACGAGCAGGGCCGTGCCTACATGGTCGACGTGGGCGCGAAGCCGATCACGGAGCGGATCTGCATCGCCCGCGCCGAGGTGCACATGGCGCCCGAGACGCTCGAGCGCATCGGCGCCGGCGCGCTTCCGAAGGGCGACGTGCTCGCCGTGGCGCGGCTGGCCGGGATCCAGGCCGCCAAACGCACCGCGGACTGGATCCCGCTCGCCCATCCCGTCCCGCTCGACTCGATCGAGCTCACGGCCACCCTGGACCCCGCCAAGAGCTGCGTCCGGCTCGAAGGGAGCGCCCGCGCCCACGCCCGGACGGGCGTCGAGATGGAGGCGCTGGTCGCGGTCAGCGCGGCGGGGCTGGCGCTCTACGACATGTGCAAGGCCGTGGATCGCGGCATGCGGATCGACGCCGTGCGCCTCGTCGAGAAGCGGGGCGGCAAGAGCGGCCGTTGGACGCGGCCGGGCGAGGCACCCGTCGAGTGAGCCGGGCGAGGCGCCCGTCGAGTGAGCCGGGCCCCGATCGAATGACCCCGAGGGGCCTGCGTCGAACCTGCCGAGCCCCAGTCGCGTACCCTCTCGTTCGGAACCATCCAACCGGCGCGGTGTCCCATCCCGCGTGACCGCCGTGAGCCAGCCGCTCTTCGATCGTCCCCTGCCCGCCGAGGTCCTGCCGGCCTCCATCGACCCGGACCGCGAGCTCGTCGAGCGCTGGCGGCGGGGCGAGTCCCAGGCCTTCGCCGCGCTGGTACGCCGCCACCAGCGACGCGTCTTCGGTCTCCTGCTGCGCATGCTGGGGGATCGCGACGAGGCGCAGGATGCCACCCAGGACGCCTTCCTCAACCTCCATCGACACGGTCATCGCTTCCGGCGCGAGTCGCGCTTCTCGACCTTCCTCTACCGGGTGGCGGTGAACGCGGCGCTGAACCGCCGGCGCAGCCTGGGCCGCCGCCGCGCACACGTCGACGCCTACGGGGACGCCCAGGCCGTGGGTCACGTCGGCGCCTCACAGGGCCCCGACCCCGAGCAGGCACTTGCGGAGGACGAGCTCAGGGAGCGGCTCAGCCGGGAGCTCCGGGCGCTCCCCGAGAGCTTGAGCGCGCCCGTCGTGCTCTACGACATCGAAGGTCTCTCCTACGGCGAGATCGCCGAGATCCTCGAGGTCGCCGAGGGCACCGTGAAGTCGCGCATCCACCGCGCGCGCCAGGCGCTCCGCGCGCGACTCGGGGATCTGGTGCGGGAGCGGGGGGAGCGGTCGTGAGGCACCGCAGCGCCGCAGACCGCTTGAGCGAGTACCTGGACGGCACCCTCGCGCCGCGACGCGCCCGGGCCGTGGAGATGCACCTCCTGCGTTGCGCGACCTGCCGCGGCGAGCTCGGAGAGCTCCAGCGCGTCCGCTCGATGTTGCGCGAGCTGCGCGGGGTGGACGACGCGCCGGACCTCGCCGGCGTGGTGCTGGCGCGGATCGAGGCCGGCGAGGCGGATGGGTCCGCGCTCGAGCGGCTGCGCTGGAACCTCGGCCGGTTGTTCGCGAGGCCGTGGAGCGCTCCGCTCGCGACGCTGGCCGCAGGGCTGCTGATCCTCGCGTTCCTTCCGCCGATCGAGATCGAGGTGCGCATCCCCGGCGCGATGGCGACGGAGGCCGGGCGGCCCGTCGCCCAGGCCCCGCGGCCGGCGCCCGTGGCGCCGCTCGCCTCGCGGCGCGTCGCCGAGAGCGTGCTGCCGCCGAGCCTCGACCTGCCGCAGCGCATGCCGGAAGCGTCGCTCGGCTTGCAGCGCCTGCCGGCAGCGTCGCTCGGCTTGCAGCGCCTGCCGGCGGCCTCCTTCGACTGCTGGGAACGGCCCTCCTTCGACGCCTGCCAGGAGCAGCGCCACGTGTTGATGGACCTGCTGCAACGGGACACGAGCGAGTTCTTCGCGCGTCTCGACACCGTGCCGGGGGCGGCGAGGGAGCGCTGGATCCGGGAGCTCTCCCGCTTCGCCGCGGAGACGGGCTCGGCCCGCTCCCTGGCGGAGCGGCTGCGTGCCAGCGACGACCCGCGCGCCTGGCAGGTTGCGAGCCGCTTCGAGGCCGCCGACTTCTCCGGTCGCTGAGCCCTCGGAGCGAGGCGCATGCGCAAGCCCTGCCGGAGCGCGCCGGGGGTGATAGGCTCCGCCGCCGTGCTCGCCCAGGCCCCCCGCTCTGCGCCCACGCCTCGATGGCGCGTCCGCCTCGGGCGGCGCCTGTTTGCAGGCCTGCTGCTGTTCCTGCTGCTCGGCGCCGCTGCCGAGAGCGTGCCCACCGTCGACATGGTTCCCGCGGATCGCGCCAGCTGGCGGCCGCGCAACCTGTTCGCCTGGCTGCGCCCCGGTCACAACTTCGACCAGCGCTCCATCCTGGTCGAGACCTCACCGCACGATGCGATGCTCGACCTCTTCTACGTGCGATCGAACTTCCAGAAGCGCTACGAGCAGGCGGAGGCGCCCGCGCGCGTGCTGCTGCCCTCCCGCGTCGACGCCGGGCCGCGCGATGCGCTCGTGGTACGCGCCTTTCGCGAGGGATTCCGACAGAAGGAGGTGAGCGTCCGGGTCCAGTCGGGCGAAAACCACATCGTCCTCGAGCTCGAGCCGCTCCCGAACACCCTGCTGGCGGTGTCGCACGTCTACCTCGCGGGACGTGCCTCGCTGGCGTTCCTCGCCAAGGAGGCGCTGACCGTCCGCGTCCAGGAGGCGGACGCCGGCTTCAGCGTGGTCCTCGCCGAGACGGCGCTCTCCGATCGGAACGCACCCGCGCTCGGCGGAATGGCGAGCCCGGTGCTGCGCTCTGCCGAGTCGCTCCAGCTCGGGGAGGACCTGTTGGTGCAGGTGGAGATGCCACCGGGCGTGCGTCCCAACTACGAGCTCCGTTCCCGCCAGCTGCGCGACGAGCTCCGCGACCTGCACGTCTACTCGGTCGAGCTGGTCCCGAAGGACGGGGGCCGCGACAGCGTGCGACGGGCCCGCGCCGCCCTCGCCCAGATCCGGCCCGACGACGTGACGGGCTGTGCCGCCACCTTCGACGAAGCGCTGCGCGCTCGGCTCGACGCCGCCGCGCTGGCGCGGGCGCTCGCGCCGCGCGGCGCGTTCACGGACCCCTACCTGCGCGCCGCCATGAAACGTCTCGCCGAGGTCTCTCCGAATCGGCGCATCGCCATGAGCGACGGCTCGACCTTCACGTCGGCTCCGATCGAGCTCGCGGCCGCGCAGAGCCAGGCGGCACAGGCGAAGGGCTATCTCGCCCTGCTGCGCGCCTTCGTGCGCGAGCTCGAGGGCCCGGGGGCGCGGATCGACACCCTGCGCGGCCTGGTGGCGCCGGAGAGCGACCCGACCGAGTTCGCGCAGCTCTACCGGGAAGCCGAGCAGCGGGAGAAGCGCTGCCGGGGCGGCTCCGGGGCCTGAGCGCGCAAGCGCGCCTTTCCCGGGCGCAGCCAGCGGATAGACTCGCCGGACGCCCCGCGTGGTCCCGTCCGGAGCCCAACGTGTCCGAGCTTCCGCCGCGTCGCGGGCCGCGCGAGCGCCTGCGCGAGCAAGGGACCGAGCACCTCGCCGATTCCGAGCTGCTGGCACTGCTGCTCCGCACCGGCGCGCGCGGACGCACCGCCCAGGCCCTTGCGAAGGATCTGCTCGGCGAGGTCGGCCTGCATGCGCTGGCGCGCGCCCTCCCGGCCGAGCTCGAACGTCTGCCGGGGGTGGGCCCCGCCAAGGCGGCCACGCTGCTCGCCGCACTCGAGCTCGGCCGGCGTCTCTCGGAGCGGCGCCTCGCGACCGGCGATGCGATCCGCGGGCCCGAGGACGTGTTCCGCCACCTCCATCCGCGTCTCCGCGACGCCCATCACGAGCAGTTCCACCTGCTGCTTCTCGACGGTCGCCACCGGCTGCTGCGCGACGTCATGGCTTCGCAGGGCACGCTCACGGCGAGCCTGGTGCATCCGCGCGAGGTGTTCCGGCCCGCGCTACGGGAGGGGGCCGCGGCCCTGGTGGTCGCGCACAACCATCCGAGCGGCGATCCCAGCCCGAGCGCGGAGGATCAGGAGGTCACCCGTCGGCTGGTGCAGGCCGGCGCACTGCTGGGAGTCCCGCTGCTCGACCACGTGGTCGTCGCGGAGCGCGGCTGGACCAGCTTGCGCGCCCATGCCGCGCTGGGGTCGCTCCCGTGGGGGGAACCCCCCGGCCGGATCTGATCGGGGCTCGACGGCCGGAGTTCGCCATCAAGGTCGGACGCGGGCCGGTCGATCCTTCCACTATGAACGATCGCTCCAAGGTCGAGACGCGGGCGGCCGTCGAACGGCGTCGCTCGGAGCGCGCGCCCGTGACCGTGCGCATCGAGTACTCGACCGTCGACGCGCTGTTCTCCGACTTCACGCGCGACATCAACGAGGGCGGCATCTTCGTCGAGACCGACGAGCCCATTCCGCTCGACGAGAAGGTCGAGCTGAAGCTGCGTCTGCCCGGATCCAGGCAGCTCGTCCATGCGCGCGGCCGCGTCGTGCGCGTGCAGCAGGCGAGCGAGAATCAGGCCGCCGGGATCGCGATCGAGTTCGACGAGCTCGACGGCGAGGCGCGCGAAACCATCAATCGGGCCGTGCGCCAGCTGCGCCAGGAGCCCGGTTAGACCCCTCGCCCGGCCCCAGGGCCCGACGGCTAGAAGGGGATGTCGTCCGGCGGCGGCTCGTCACCGCCCGAGTCCGGCGGCCCGCTGCTCGGCCCGCCCGAAGGCGCCCCGCCGCCGCCCGCGCCCCCGCGGCCGCCCAGGAACTGCACCGTGTTGGCGACGATCTCGGTCGTGCGCTGCTTCTTGCCCTCGCGGTCTTCCCATTCGCGCGTCTGGAGCCGGCCTTCCACGTAGCAGGTGCGTCCCTTGGACAGGTACTGGGCACAGAGCTCGCCGGTGCGGCCCCAGGCGACGATGCGATGCCACTCGGTGCGCTCGTCCTTGCCGCTTCCGTCCTTCTTGTTCCAGGTCTCGGTGGTTGCCATCGTGAAGTTCGCGACCGGCTGCCCGCCCTGCGTGTAGCGCAGCTCGGGGTCGCGACCGAGGTTTCCGATCAAGATGACTTTGTTGACGCCAGCCATGGGGGGCCGCTCCGACGGTATGGGGTGGTGGAATCGATCATCGGAGCCACCGGCTCCGGCGTCAAGGGCGCGCAGCCGCGGTGGCTGGGCGGGTCATAGGCGCGCGCGCGCGAAGCGCTACGTTCGCACCGAGGCCCTGATGTGATCTACGTGATCCGGTTCACGCTGATCGTCCTCTACACCGTGTTCTGGGGCATCCCGGCCATGCTGGTCGCGCCGTTCAGCGGCGAGGCGATCGTGTGGATCGGCCGCAACTGGCTCTCGTGGATCTTCCGCACCTGCGGCGTCCGCGTGGTACCCGAGGGCCTGGAGCGGATCGACCGGACGCAGCCGTACGTGGTGATGTCGAACCACCAGAGCGTGCTCGACATCGGGGCGCTGGTCCTGACGCTCCCGCTCAACTGGCGTTTCGTTGCCAAACGCGAGCTCACGTACGTGCCGTTCTTCGGCTGGGCGCTCGGGCTGAGCGATCAGATCGTGATCGACCGCGGGAACCGCACGCGGGCGATCCACAGCCTCCACAACGCCGCCGAACGGGTGCGGGGGGGGATCAGCGTGATCGTCTTCCCCGAGGGCACGCGCAGCCCCACGGGACGCATGCGCGAGTTCAAGAGCGGGGGCTTCCACCTGGCGATCGAGGCGCAGGTCCCGATCCTGCCCGCCACCGTATCGGGGTCGTTCGACCTGATCCCGAAGCGTTCGCTGAAGGTGCGAAGCGGCACCATCAAGGTCGTCTACGGGCAGGCGCTTCCGACCGCAGGCCTCGGTACCGAGGACCGCCACGAGCTCAAGGAGCGCGTGCGCAAGGCCATCGAGGCGGGCTACGACCCGGTGCTCCAGGGCGAGGTGCTCGCGGAGACGTCACGCGAGGAGCCGGGCTCGGTGCCGCACCCGTCCGCTTGACGCTCGGGGGCGCCCAGGTACCCTGGCCCGCTACCCGTCCCAAGGGGTGAGGGACGCCGCCGTCATGGCCAAGCGAAAAGCGAGGCCCGGCCGCGAGCAGGCTCGTTCCCGCGGCCTGGTCGTTGCGGGTTTGGCGCAGGAAGGGCTCGGGCTGCTGCTGATCGGCCTCGGGCTGCTCTCGGCGCTCGCGATCGCCACCTACGAGGCGGCCGATCCGGCGTTCCGCTTCGCCCCCGTCGCGAACGCCGCCGGCGTCGCGGGCGCGTCGATCGCGCGGGTCCTCGTCGGGAACTTCGGGCTCGGCGCGGTGATCGCCGTCCTGGGCCTGTTCGCGCTCGGCGTCCACCTGGTCACGCGGGGGCGGCTGCGGCTGCCGTCGGGCCACTTCTGGCTCGCGGTGGGCCTGTTGCTCGCCAGCGTCTGTACGCTGCCGGCGCTGCTGGCCGGCCTGTTGCCGGGCCGCGTCCCCCCCGAAGCCGCGGGCGCGGTCGGCCACGCGCTCGCAGGGCTCGAGCAGCGCCTGCTCTCCGGGCCCGGCGCCCTGGTCGTGAACCTGCTGGTGCTGGCGGTTGCCGCGCCGGGCCTGTTCGGCGTCCGCCCGGCGCAGACGTTGGCGGCCATCACCCGCGGCGGCCTGGCCGCCGCCCGCCAGGTCGGCAACCTCGCCGCGGGGGTCGGCAGCACCGCGGCACGGGCCTTCTCCGCCGCCGGCGTGCTCGGGAGCCGCGGCGCGGCCACGCTCGGCGTCTGGCGCGAGCGCCGTGCGCGCCGCGAGCGCGTGGCGGCGCTCCGCGAGCCCGAGGCGCCGGAGCCCGAGGCCCAGGAGGAAGCCGCGACCGAGGAAGTCGCGCGCCCCGCGGCGCCGCGCGCACGCGCGCTGGCCGGGCCCCACATCGTCGACCACCGCAGCGAGCGCAAGCAGGAGCCCGAGCAGGTCGTCTTCACCTTCACCGAGCGCACCGCGTCCGGCCCCTACTCGCCGCCGGACGTGGGCGAGATCTTCCAGGTGCCGCCCGAGAGCGCGCACCGCTTCGACCGCGACTCGCTGATCATGAACTCGCGGATCCTGGAGAAGAAGCTCGCCGACTTCGGCGTCCAGGGGCGGGTGGTCACGGTCCACCCCGGGCCCGTGATCACGATGTACGAGTTCGAGCCTGCCCCCGGGGTGAAGGTCAACCGGATCACGAACCTGTCGGACGACCTCGCGCTGGCGCTGCGCGCACTCTCCATCCGCATCATCGCGCCGATCCCGGGGAAATCGGTGGTCGGCATCGAGGTGCCGAACCCCGACCGCGAGGTGGTCTACATCCGCGATCTGCTGGAATCGAAGTCCTACCGCGCGAGCACGTCCAAGCTGACCTTGGCGCTCGGCAAGGACATCTTCGGCAACCCCTTCGAGGCGGATCTCGCCCGGATGCCGCACGTGCTGGTGGCGGGCGCCACCGGCACCGGCAAGAGCGTGTTCCTGAACTCGCTGCTCTGCTCGATCCTGTGTCGCGCCACCCCGGACGAGGCGAAGCTGCTGCTGGTCGATCCGAAGCTGCTCGAGCTCTCCATCTACGAGGGCATTCCGCACCTCATCGCGGACGTCGTCACCAACCCGAAGCGGGCGGCGGCGGCGCTCCAGGGCATCGTCCAGAAGATGGAGGAGCGCTACCACCAGATGGCCGCCCTGGGCGTGCGCAACATCGCGCAGTTCAACCGCCGCGTGGAAGAGGCGCTCGCCGCCGGCGAGAAGACGTTCCGCCTGCGCAAGAAGCCCGGCGAGGAGGAAGGCCAGGAGGTTCCCTACCAGCCGCTGCCCTACATCGTGGTGGTGATCGACGAGCTCGCCGACCTGATGGTCGTCTCCGCGCGCGACGTCGAGGAGTCGCTGCAGCGGCTGGCGCAGATGGCGCGCGCCGCGGGCATCCACCTCGTGCTCGCCACGCAGCGCCCCAGCGTGGACGTGCTGACCGGCGTCATCAAGGCCAACTTCCCGGCCCGCATCTCCTTCCAGGTCTCGTCCAAGACGGACTCGCGCACGATCCTCGACCAGGGTGGCGCCGAGCATCTGCTCGGGCAGGGCGACATGCTGTTCCTGCCGCCCGGCACGTCGAAGCTCCAGCGTCTGCACGGCTCCTTCGTCTCGGAGCGCGAGGTCACGAAGCTCGTGGAGTACCTGCGGACGCAGGGCACCCCGCGCTTCGACGAGGACCTGATCCGCATCCGCGAGGAGAGCGACGCGCGCGAGGAGCGCGACGAGGAGACCGACGAGCACTACGACATGGCCGTGGCGATCGTCGCGGAGTCGCGAAACGCCTCGATCTCCTACCTGCAGCGCCGGCTCAAGGTCGGGTACAACCGAGCGGCACGCATGATCGAGCAGATGGAGCGCGAGGGCGTGGTCGGCCCGCAGGTCGGCGTGCGGCCGCGCGAGGTCTTCGTGAGCCCCATCGACGCGGACGGCAATGGCGACTAGCCGGCCCGCTACGACGCTGCTGCTGTCTCTCGCGGTGCTCGCGGGGGGGCCTGCCCGCGCCGGCGGGGAGGCGCCCGTCGACTGCGCGAGTGCGGTGACCGACCGCGTCCAGGCGCGCTACGAGGGGATTCGCGATCTCGAGGCGCGGTTCACGCAGCGGAGTACGAGCATCGCGTTTTCGGGCGCGGGCCAGGAGATGCGGGCGAGCGGGGTGGCGCGGTTCGCGAAGCCGGGCCGCATGCGTTGGAGCTACGAGGAGCCGGAGCCGAGCCTCGTGGTGAGCGATGGCCAGACCCTCTGGATCTACGACCCGACCGCCCAGGAGGTGCAGGAGTTCCCGGTCGGGGAGGGCTTCCTGTCCGGGACCGCAGTGCAGTTCCTGCTCGGCGAGGGCCGCATTCGGGACACCTACGAGGTGAAGGCCGAGGGCTGTGGGAAGCCGACCGTGCGCCTCTTCCTTCGCCCGCGCGAGGACGCCACCTACGAGCGCCTCGAGCTGCTGGTCGACGCGGCGAAAGGGGAGGTCCGCGAGACCGCGGTGATCGACCTGTTCGGAAACCGCACGGACGTGGTGTTCGAGTCGCTGCGCACGAACCTCTCGCCCGACCCCGCGAGCTTCCGGTTCACGCCGGGGCCCGGGGTGAAGGTGCTGCGCGCCTCGCCGCCGGCGCCGGGCGGGTCGGATCGAGTGGCGCCGGGTGGGTCGGATCGAGTCGCGCCGGGCGGGTCGGATCGAGTGGCGCCGGGCGGGTCGGCGCCCGAGCCGCCCGGCGGGTTGGATTCCCAATGACGGAAGCACGCTTCCGTCCCTTTCGCATGCCGCAATTCTCGGCGGAGGCGTCAGCTACACCGACCCTGCGTCGGGAATCCGGCAACTCCGGTGCAGGGCATCGGCAACAGGTGACGCAAAAGGACGCGCCCTTCCCGAACGCGTCCGCGCGTCAGGTGTCGCATGCCGTGGCGTCGCGCCCGCTGCTGGAAGGCGAGGGCGCGCGAGGGGTTGGCGTTCGGCCTGCGTATCGCCGAGCGTTGACACCCCGTCGGGCCGTCTCTAGACTCGTTCTGAAAACCTCCACAAAAACGGTAGCTTGGGGGATCCCGCCGGAGCTGCTCCGGGGTCGGTATGCGATCCGGGGGCCACATTGGCACGATCTCAGGGCTGAGTTCACCGTGCAGGGTGGCGCGGGCGTGACACGCGCGAATCATTCTTGGAAATCGCAGACGATGCGCAGCCGAGCTGCGTGCGAACGGACGTGCAGCATGCGGCCGCCGGCCGGCATGGCCCTTGCACCGTACTCCCCCCGAAGGCCCGCATGGCGAGCAGCAGTCGGGCAGGGGAGCCAGCGATGAGCGAGTTCGATTCCGAGTCGGGGCGCCGGGGATTCGTGCGGGACGTGATGCGGCGGATTTCACCCGCTGGCGGGCGGCCCGAGGAGGACCAGGACCCCGAGTCGGTTCGCAGCAGCACGCGCAGCCTCCAGGACGAGCTCGAGGATCTGCGCGAGGCGCTTCGCTTCTTCGGCGGGGATTCTGCGGAGTTCCGCCGCCGCCTGGATCGGGTGCTCGCCGAGTACGACGCGATCCGCCGCCGCTACCACCTGATGCGCGACCAGCTCGGCGATGCCGAGCGCCAGAACGAGAAGCTGGTGGGCGCGCTCCAGGAGGCCAAGCAGCAGATCGAGCTGCTCAAGGAAGAGGTCGACAAGCTCTGCGCGCCGCCGAACAGCTACGGCGTGTTCATGCGCCCGAACAAGGACGGCACCGCCGAGATCGTCGTCGATGGCAAGCACATGCGGGTGAACGTCCACCCGAACGTCGACACCACCCACTTCGAGGAAGGGCAGCTCGTCGTCCTGAACGAGGCCTTCAACGTCGTGGAGGGCGCTGGCTTCACCCAGCGCGGTGAGATCACGTCCGTGGTCGACCTGCTGGGCGACGGCCGCGCGATCGTGCTGGGCCATACGGACGAGGAGCGCGTCGTCACGCTCTCCGAGCCGCTGCGCCGCGAGCGCATCAAGGTCGGCGACCACATCCTGATGGACCCGCGCACCCAGTACGCCTTCGAGAAGATGCCGAAGTCGGCCGTCGAGGAGGTGGCCCTCGAGGAGGTGCCGGACGTCACCTACGACCAGATCGGCGGCCTCGGCGAGCAGGTCAGCATCCTGCGCGACGCGATCGAGCTGCCGTACCTGCACCCGGAGGTCTTCGCCGAGCACAAGCTGCACCCGCCGAAGGGCATCCTGCTCTACGGCCCGCCGGGCTGCGGCAAGACGCTGATCGCGAAGGCCGTGGCGAACGCCCTGGCCAAGCGGATCGAGGAGCGGACGGGCAAGCAGACGCCCGCGTACTTCCTGAACGTGAAGGGCCCCGAGCTCCTGAACAAGTACGTCGGCGAGACGGAGCACAAGATCCGCGAGGTCTTCAAGCGCGCGCGCGAGAAGGCCAGCGAAGACGTCCCCGTCGTGATCTTCTTCGACGAGATGGACTCCCTGTTCCGCATGCGCGGCTCGGGCATCTCCTCCGACATGGAGGCGACGGTCGTCGCACAGTTCCTGTCCGAGATCGACGGCGTCGAGTCGCTGAAGAACGTGATCGTGATCGGGGCCAGTAACCGCCAGGACCTGATCGATCCCGCCGTGCTCCGGCCGGGGCGCCTCGACCTCAAGGTCAAGGTGAACCGCCCGGACAAGCCGGCCGCCTTCGAGATCTTCGGCAAGTACCTGACGTCCGATCTGCCGTTCCACGCCACCGCGGAGCAGCGCTACGGCAGCGATACGGTGAAGATCGTGGATGGCATGATCCGCGACACGATCGACGGCATGTACGCGAACGTCGACGAGAACAAGTTCCTGGAGGTGACCTACGCCAAGGGCGAGCGCGAGATCTTCTACTTCAAGGACTTCTCGAGCGGCGCCATGATCGAGAACATCGTCGCACGGGCCAAGAAGATGGCGGTCAAGCGGCTCATCGATCACGGCGAGCGGGGCATCCAGCTGGAAGACCTCCACCAGGCCGTGCGTGACGAGTTCAAGGAGAACGAGGATCTCCCGAACACCACCAACCCGGACGACTGGGCGCGCATCTCCGGTCGCAAGGGCGAGCGCATCATCAACGTTCGCACCCTGATCACGGGAATCAGCCGCAAGGAACGGACGATCGAGAATATCGATTCGGGCCAGTACCTCTGAGGGCTCGGGGCGTTACTCTCTCGTTCCCGACACACCGAGCAAGGCGGCCATGGCGATTCCCAAGGTGATGGGAACGGAGATCGAGTACGGAATCACGGTCAAGAACGACCGGGATTTCGACCCGATCTCGAGCTGCGTCCTGCTGGTGAACGCCTACCGCGAGGAGCGGGCAGCCAAGATCCTCTGGGACTACGACCAGGAGAACCCGCTCGCCGACGCGCGGGGCTTCCAGGTCGACGGCGAGAAGTACACGCCGAACCAGCAGGAGAACATCGCCCGCAACAAGACGCTCGAGAACGGCGCCCGCTACTACGTCGACCACGCCCACCCCGAGTATTCGTGCCCGGAGGTGACGAACCCGCGCGACCTCGTGATCCACGAGAAGGCAGGCGAGAAGGTCGTGGAGATCTCCCGTCGCGAGGCCTGCGCGCTGCTGCCCGAAGGCATGCAGATGCTGATCCACAAGAACAACAGCGATCACAAGGGCAACAGCTACGGCGCTCACGAGAACTACTTGATGGACCGGCGCACGTCCTTCAAGCAGATCGTCGAGCACCTGATGCCGTTCTTCGTGTCGCGGCAGGTGTACTCGGGCGCGGGAAAGGTCGGCAGCGAGAACCGGGCGCATCCCTGCGAATACCAGCTCTCCCAGCGCGCGGATTTCTTCGAGACCGAGGTGGCGCTCGACACGATGGTCAAGCGCCCCATCATCAACACCCGCGACGAGCCCCACGCCGACCGCGAGAAGTACCGGCGCCTGCACGTGATCGTGGGCGATGCGAACATGTCCGAGTACACCATCTGGCTGCGCCAGGGCACGACCGCCGTCGTGCTGTCGATGATCGAGGACGGCGCCATCGAGCCGGACCTCTCGCTGCGCGACCCGGTGCGGGCGATCAAGGAGGTCTCGCACGACCCCAGCCTGCGCCAGGAGATCGAGCTCCAGAACGGGAAGAAGCGCACCGCCGTGCAGCTCCAGGGCGAGTACCTGAAGCTCGCCCTTCGTTACTACGAGGGCCGGGAGCCGGAGCCCTGGGTGCCGGAGATCCTCGCCGAGTGGGAGCGGGTGCTGTCCACCCTCGAGCGTGAGCCGGTCGAGCTCGCCGACTGCATCGACTGGATCGCCAAGAAGGTCATGATCGAGCGCTTCATGGACCGCAAGGGCCTCGACTGGGAATCGCCCCAGGTCCAGATGCTCGACCTCCAGTACCACGACCTCCGGCCCGAGAAGGGGCTGTACTATCTTCTGGAGCGCCAGGGCCAGGTCCGGCGTCTCGTCACGGATGCGGAGATCGCGAAGGCCGTGACCGAGCCGCCGGAGGACACCCGGGCGTACTTCCGCGGCCACTGCCTGAAGCGCTATGGAGACCAGGTATTCGGAGTCAACTGGGATTCGATCTCCTTCGGCATCGGCGACGAGCCCATCAAGCGCGTGCTGATGGCCGAGCCGCTCAAGGGATCGAAGGCGCACGTCGAGGAACTGTTGAGCCGCTCGAAGGACGCTGCGGAGCTCGTCCGCAACCTGCGCGCCTGAGCCGGGGAGGATAGACATGAAGCGCCGAATTCGACTCGACGACCACGCCGACGGCAGACTCGCGGTGTGGGCGAGCATGGCCGAATCCCAGCAGAAGCAGAAGACCGGCGGGGGCGGCAAGGGCGACTCCGGCGGCTCCGCCGAGGGCGGCAAGAAGCTCGCCAAGAAGGGCGAGGCGCTCAAGGAGGAGATGGACTCGCTGATGGACGAGATCGACGAGGTCCTCGAGGAAAACGCCGAGGAGTTCGTCAAGAACTACGTGCAGCGCGGCGGTGAATAGCCGTCGCCCGGGCGGCCCGTAGCCGCCCCGCCACGCCCGCGCGGTTCCCGCACCGCGCTCCGCGCGGGCCCTTTTCGAGGGGGGAGAGGGTGCGCTTCTGGGACGGCTACAAGGGCTCGAGCTTCATCGAGCTGCTTTCGTTGGAGCACCCACAGCTCGAGCCCGACGTGAAGCGCTGGGTCAGCGAGCTCGGACAGCTGCCCCCGACCGCCCACGGCACGACCTGCCTCGGCCTGCGCTTCGCGGAGGGCGCCCTGGTGGCGGGCGATCGCCTGGCGACCATGGGCTACCAGGTGGCCTCGCGCGAGATCGAGAAGGTCTTCGCCACCGATCAGTACTCCCTGATGGCCATCGCTGGCGCCGCCGGGCCGGCCGTCGAGATGGCGCGGCTGCTCACGATCCAGTTCGAGCACCACGAGAAGATCGAGGGCGAGGCTCTCGAGCTGGAAGGCAAGGCCAACACCCTCTCCGCGATGATCCGACAGAACCTGCCCGCAGCCATGCAGGGCCTCGTGGTCGTGCCCATCTTCGCGGGCTACGACCGCCGCCGGAAGACCGGCCGGGTCTGGAAGTACGAAGTCACCGGCGCGCGCTACGAGGAGCGCGAGTTCGACGCGGTCGGCTCGGGCTCGATCTTCGCGCGCGAGTCGCTCAAGAAGAGCTTCCAACCCCGCGCGTCGCGCGAGGACGCCATCCGGATGGCGGTCGAGGCCTTGAAGGACGCGGCGGACGAGGACCGCGGCACCGGGGGCGTCGACCTCGAGCGCCGCATCTTCCCGATCCTGAAGACCTGCACGGCCACCGGCGTCGAGACGGTCCCGGACGACGAGGTGGCCCGGGCACACAGTGAGCTGCTCGAGCGCCGTCGGCGCCCGGCGGAGGCGTAGCGATGTCCTTCCCGTTCTACGTCAACCCGGAGCAGATGACGCAGGACAAGGCCGAGTTCGCGCGCAAGGGAATCGCGCGGGGCAAGGCCATCGTCACGCTCGAGTTCGACGGTGGGATCGTGATGATCGCCGAGAACCCCTTGCGGCTGCAGAAGCTCGGGGAGATCTACGACCGCATCGCCTTCGCCGGCGTGGGCAAGTTCAGCGAGTTCGACCGGCTGCGGAAGATGGGTGTGCAGTGGGCCGACGTCGAGGGCTACCGCTTCAGCCGCGACGACGTGCGCGCCAAGGCGCTCGCGAACCTCTACTCCCAGGTGCTCGGCGACGAGTTCACGCGTTCGATCAAGCCGTTCGAGGTGGAGATCGTGGTCGCCGAGGTCGGCGACGACGAGCTCGCGGGCCACGAGCGCAACGCCCTCTACCGGGTCGGCTTCGACGGCACGATCCAGGACCAGGAGGGCTACTGCGCGATCGGGGGCAGCGTCGACAGCCTGCAGGCGCACCTGGCGGCCAACTATCGCAAGGGCCTGTCGCTCCGCGACGCGGTGCGGCTCGGCCGCGAGACGCTGCAGCGCGCCGAGAACGGACAGCCGGACCTCGAGGCCGAGAAGCTCGAGGTGGCGCTGATGGAGCGCAGTGGCACGGGGCGCCGCTTCCGGCGGCTCGAGCCCGAGAAGGCCCGCGAATTCCTGACCTGAGCGGATCCCCACGGGGTGATGCAGCGCGGCACCTCTCCGCACGCCCACGGGCCGCTCTCTCGCGCGCGTGCACGGCGCCCTCCCACACGCGCAGAAACCCGGGAGAACGCGTGCAAGCTGGGTCCCGTACCTGCCGATAGCGGAACGGCTACATTCGGCTGACCGGGGCGCGAGGCATTGCAGAAGCGAATCTACGGCGTCGAGACCGAGTACGGGATCATCTTCACGCCGGAAGGGCGGAAGACCCTTCCGGTCGAGAAGGCGATCCGCTTCCTGTTCGAGAAGCTGATCACCACCGAGCACTTCCTGAACGTGTTCCTCGAAAACGGGGCGCGCTTCTATCAGGATACGGGCTGCCATCCCGAGTACGCGACGCCCGAGTGCGCCTCGCCCCGCCAGCTGATCGTCTACGACC
>JBFIYM010000021.1:0-34967 GCA_041605395.1 Myxococcota bacterium
CGTAGGCGGCGCCGAGCGCGACGAGAGCGGCGACCGCCCGCGTCACCGGACGCGGACGGCTTCGCGCCGGCGCCCGCGCAGCAGCCCGTGCCCGACCGCGAGGAGCGCGAGCGTCGCGACGAGCACGCCGAGCTCGGGCTCCGCCCCGACCGCGAGCGCGACGGCGCTCTCCGGGACCCCCTTCGGGAGCGGCAGCGGCTGCGTCACGTCGTCGCCGGCGCCACCCGGGTTCACGACGCGCTTCGCGACGGCAACGAACGAGGTGTAACGGGTGAGCAGGGCGTACTCGAGGCCGAGCGCCGTGATCTCGCGGCGCGCCGCCTCGCCGGGCTCGGCGAGGCCGTAGTCCGAGAGCGCCGCGATGCGCGCCCGCGCCCAGAGCTGCCGCAGCGCTCCGTTCTCGTCGCGCGGCGCCACCTCGTCGACCTCGAAGCGCTGCCAGAAGTCGTCGCCCCCGGTCCTCCCCGTCACGTGGATCGTGCCGCCGAGCTCGCCACGCCACTTGCCGAAGACCACCACGGGCCGCGCCGCCAGCACGTCGGGAACCGCGCGCGGCAGGGTCTCGTAGGCGTCGAAGCCCTCGAAGTCGACGCGCACGTCGGTGAGCACGGGGGTCGCCACGTAGGCGGCGAAGCGGTCCGCGGTCTCGCGTGCCTCCCCCTTCGCCGTCACCACGAAGGGCTCGCCCTGGCCGGCGCGCGCGAGACCTTCGATCAGGTAGCGGTTCACGCTGCCGCCGATGCCGAAGGCGAAGAAGTTTGCCTCGCCGAGGCTCCGCGTCACGAGCTCGATCGCCTCGCGGTCGGCCTGGACGTAGCCGTCCGTCACGATCACGAAGCTCCGGGCGAGGCCCGGCTCCGGCGACAGCGCGAGTGCGCGCTCGAGCGCCGGCAGCAGCTCGGTGCCGCCGCCGCCGCGCTCGTCGTCGATCAGGTGGAGCGCCTTCGCCAGATTCCCGGCCGTCGCGGGCAGCGAGTCCGGCGAGAGCAGCCGCGAGCCGCCCGAGAACAGCAGCACGTTGAACTTGTCGATCGGCCGGAGCGGCTGCACCAGCTCGCGCAGCAGTTGCTTCGCGGTCGCGAGCGGAAAGCCCCGCATGCTGCCCGAGACGTCGACCACGAAGACGAACTCGCGCGGCGGAATGGCGCTCTCCGAGACCCGCGCCGGCGGCTCGACCTGGAGCAGGAAGAACTTCTCGTCGCCGGCCTCGTAGAGCGAGAGCCCCGACTGGATCGCGCCCCCCGCCAGGCGGTAGCCCAGGACGAAGTCGCGATCGGTGCCGTGCGCTTCGCCCTTCCCGAGCGTGAAGCGGTAGAGGCTCGGCGACGCGTAGGCGCCCGAGAGCGCATGCGTCGGGCTCGCCACCTCCTGGAGCGGGAGAGCGCTCGAGATCACCCCCGAGAGCGACCAGGCCGCCGGCGGCGGCTCGCCCGCCCGGAGCGTCGGCGACGCGATCCAGTCGTCCTCGGGCGTCTCGCTCGCCGTCCGGTTCGCATAGCGCGGGCCCACCACGGTCGGAAACACGAACTCGTAGCGGCCCTCCGTCGGCACCAGCAGCTCCGTGTACTCGAGCGTCACCTCGATGCGGTCCCCCGGCAGCACGTTGGCGACCTTCATCGAGAACACGTTCGGCCGCTTCTGCTCGAGGAGGGCCGCGTTGTGCCCGGCCTTCTTCGCCCGTTCGAACGTCTTCCTGGCCTTCTTCTTCTCCTGGATCTCCGCCTCGACCACCTGGTCGCGCACCCGCATGCGCAGGCCGTTCACCGCGGCACGGGTCGAAGCCGGGAACACGTAGCGCGCGTGGATCGGCCGCTGCCCCTGGTTCGCATAGACCTGGGTGACGCGGACCTCGGCGATCGGCCCGGCGATCGTGAAGTCCACCGCAGTCGACTCCAGCGGAAACTGATCCAGTGCGGGGTCACCGCCTTCCACGAAGAAGTACGGCGAGAGCGTCTTCTCGGGCGGGTCAGACTCAGCGCCGGCGGAGGCCGCGCAAGCGAAGACGACGAGCAGGATCGTGGCGTGGAGGAGCGGGCGGCGCGGCATGGAGTCTCCTGAGTGGGCACTCAGGGACGTCACCGGCCTGCGCGAAGTTCCCGGTCTCGGACGCGCGAACCCCGTGCGTGGCAGCGGGGTCGAACGGAGTCAGACCGGCGCGGGCCAGTGCGCGAGCAGCGCTTCGAAGATCTCGCGCGAGGCGCCGAGACCGCCCAGGTGACCCTCGCCGGGCCGGATGCGCAGCGTGGCGCCGGGGATGCGCGCGGCCAGGTGCTCCCCGTGACGCACCGGAACGATCACGTCGGCGTCCCCGTACCAGAGGTGCACGGGCACGCGGATGTCGCCCAACGCGAACCCCCAGGTCCGGCCGAACAGGATCACGTCGAGGCACAGGGCCTGCATGTTGCGGCGGCCGCCGAGCTGGATGTCCTCGAGGAACATGTGGCGGATCGCCGGATCCGCGAACACGCGCTGGTCGCCCGGCGGCATCCGGCTCGCGAACAGGTCCATGGCCCGCTCGCCGAGCGGCTCCAGCGCCCGCACCAGGCCGCGCAGCATGCCGCCCACCGGCTGGCGGGCGCGGAACATGAGCGGGGCGAAGGCGCGGATCATGCCCGACGCGCCGCCCTCGGCAGCGTCCGGGCCGACGACCGGTGCGACCCCGCCGAGCACGGCCGCCGCCGTCACGCGCGCCGGCATCTCGTGCGCACAGGCCAAGGCGTACGGCCCGCCGCCCGAGAGGCCGGCGACGGCGAAGCGTTCGAGCCCGAGCGCGTCCGAGAGCTGCTCGACGTCCTCGGCGAACTCGACCAGCGTCCGGTAGACGTGCGGGGTCGATTCGCCGATGCCCGGGCGCTCCACGGCGATCAGGCGGACCCGATGCTCGTGGGCCAACGCCCGCGCCTCCGGCGCGACCTGGCGCCGCGCCCCGGGCGTGCCATGGAACCAGAGCAGCGCACGACCGCCGGCCGGGCCGTACTCCGCGTAGCCGAGCCGGCGGCCGCTCGAGAGGCGCAGCGCGCCCTCGTAGCGCGGGGGCTCGATGGACGGCTTGTGCGGCACGCGTCGGGCTCCGGCTCGGCTCAGGCGGTGGCGTTCGGAGCGTCGCCCCGCTCGCGGAAGCTCGGGGCGTAGCGGCCGTAGATGTGGTCGCCGATGCGACACATGCGGGCGAGCTCGTCGGGCGTGAGCGGGCCGGCGTGGAGCGCCGCGATCGCTTCCTGCATCTGCTCCCGGTTCGCCGGCCCCGAGAGCACCAGGCTCACCGCCGGGTGGCTGAGCGCGAAGCGGTAGCAGTCGCGCGCGGGCGGCGGCTCCTCACCGGGCGGCATCTTCTTCGGGTCCACCAGGTGGCCCCAACGCGTGGCGGTGTACGCGATCACGCCGGGCGGATTCTCCGCGGGCAGGTGCGGGAAGACGTCGCGCTCGGCGCCGCGGTGGACGGCGTTGTAGCGCAGCATGAAGGCGTCGAACGGGCTCGCCCCGGCTTCGAAGCGGCGGAAGTGCTCCTGGAGCGAGGGGCGGTTGTGCGTCGAGAGCATCAGGTGGCGCACCTTGCCCTGCTCGCGCAGGCGCAACGCCGCCTCCACGATGCCCTCCCAGGGCGGCGCGTTCCACATCCCGAGCAGCAGGAAGTCGAAGTGGTCGAGGCCGGCGCGACGCAGCGCGATCTCGATGGAGGGCGCCATCAGTGCGCCGACGCGCGTGTACGACTGCACCGTCAGCACGACGCCGTCGCGGTTGCGCCGTGCGACGTTCCGCAGCGCACGCCCGAACGCAGGCCGGCGGATCGAGCCCCAGTAGAGGTAGTTGACGCCCTGCTCGACCGCCTCTTCGATGAAGCGCGCGTCGCCCGTGAAGCTCGACCCGATCCCGAGGCGGCTCACCCGGAGGCCGGTGCGACCGAGCGCGATGCGATCGCTGGGCTGCATGCCCGGATTGTACCCGGCTGGGCCCGCCGCGGCGCCCCAGCGGAGGTCCCAGCCTGCCCCGCCCGGGCGCCACAGCGCCCCGGGTGATACACAGGCAGCCGGTCCGGGTCTTGCAACGGAGCCACTGAGGACGACACGCATGGGTGACGCACGGCCGCTTCGCTTCGCGATCATCGGCGCGGGGATGTCCGGCATCCTGTCCGGCATCAAGCTCCGCGAGGCCGGCTTCGATGACTTCGTGATCTACGAGAAGGCGGAGCGCCTGGGCGGCACCTGGCGCGAGAACACCTACCCGGGCATCGCCTGCGACGTGCCCTCCCATCTCTACAGCTACTCCTTCGCGCCGAACCCCGAGTGGACCCATCGCTTCGCACCCGGCGACGAGATCGAGGCCTACTTCGAGGACGTGGCCGCACGCCATGGCGTGACGGAGCGCATCCGCTTCGGCGAGGAGGTGGAGCACCTCAGCTGGCGCGATGGGCGTTGGCACCTCGCGACCCGGGAAGGGCAGCGCGACAGCGCCGACGTGGTGATCGCGGCGACCGGCGTGCTCCACCACCCGAACTACCCCGACCTCGCCGGACTCGACTCCTTCCGCGGCGCCTGCTTCCACAGCGCACGCTGGAACCATGGGGTCTCGCTCGACGGGAGGCGCGTCGGGATCGTCGGCACCGGCTCGACGGCGGTGCAGATCACCTCCGCCATCGCCGATCGCGTCGCCAAGCTCTCGCTCTTCCAGCGTACGGCGCAGTGGATCGCGCCGCAGGAGAACCCGCCCTACAGCGAGGAGGAGAAGGCGGCGTTCCGGCGCGACCCCGAGCTCATGCGCCAGCTCCACGACGACATCTCCAAGCTGTTCGCCGAGAACTTCTCGAACGCCGTGGTGGACGCGGACTCGCCCCAGATGAAGCTGCTCGAGGAGGTCTGCCGGGCGAACCTCGAGAACAACGTCCGGGACCCGGTGCTCCGCGAGAAGCTGCGCCCGAGCTATCGCGCCGCCTGCAAGCGCCTCGTCATCTCGCCCGACTTCTACCAGGCGATCCAGAAGCCGAACGCCGAGCTGGTGACGGAAGGCATCGAACGGGTCGAGCCCGGGGGCGTGCGAACACGCGACGGCCGCCTCCACGAGCTCGACGTTCTCGTCCTCGCCACCGGCTTCCGCGTCGACCGCTTCCTGCGTCCGATGGAGGTCACCGGACGGGGCGGCAGGCGCCTGGAAGACGCCTGGACGCCGCGCCCGCTCGCGTACCTCTCGATCTCGGTTCCGGAGTTCCCGAACCTGTTCATGCTCAACGGGCCCAACGGCCCGGTCGGTAACTTCTCCCTGATCGAGGTCGCCGAGCTCCAGCTCTCCTACATCCTGTCGCTGGTCGAAGCCCTGCGGGCGGGTCGCTGCCAGCAGATCAGCCCGAGCGTCGAGGCCACGCGGCGGTTCGATGCCGAGCGCGTCGAGGCCGCCAAGAACACCGTCTGGATCACGGGCTGCCGCAGCTGGTACCTCGACGACCGCGGCATCCCGGCCGTCTGGCCCTGGACCTTCGACCGCTTTCGTGAGGAGATGGCGGCGCCGAAGCTCGGCGCCTATGAGATGCAGTGAGACGCGCGCTGGGAAGAGCGCCCATGAGTCGACCTGACGAAGAGAGACCTGCCGTCGAGAATGCGCCCTTGCCGTCGGCAAGGCCGAAACCCGCCACCAGCCTCCCGGTCGTCCGCGAGATCTCGCTTCCCGCGCTGCGAACGCGAAGGCGGCGGAGGGGCCTCGCAGCCGTCGTCGTCGTCGCGCTCGTCGCCGGAGGCTTCGCATTCTGGTGGAGCTTCGTCCGGATGCCGTCGCTGGTGGGGTTCGCCGCGGGCAACGGTCGGATCGAAGCGACCGAGATCGACGTGGCGACCAAGCTGCCGGGGCGTGTCGTGGCGGTGCTCGTCGAAGAGGGCGACGCCATCCCGGCCGGCACCGTGGTGGCGCGAATCGACAGCGAGTCTCTCGAGGCCCAGCTCGAGGAGGCGAGGGCGGCGTTCCTGCAGTCGACGGAAGCCCATCGCGCTGCGGGCGCCGGCCTCTACCGCCAGCAGAGCGTAGGCCGACTCGCAGAGAAGGAGTTCGAGCGCGCTCGCCGGCTCTTCGATTCCGATGTCCTCTCCGAGGAAGCGCTGGATCGCCGTCGCATGCAGCTCGAAACGGCGGACGCCAGCATCGAGCAGGCGATGCGCAACCTGAAGGCGGCGGAGCGGGCGATCGAAGTGGCTGCCGCACGCGTCGCTCGGCTCCGCATCGAGATCGAAGAAGCGACCCTCGTGGCACCTCGCGCGGGGCGCGTTCTCCATCGCCTCGCCGAACCGGGGGAGATCCTGCCGATCGGAGGCAAGGTCGTCACGCTGGTCGAAGAAGGCGACGTGTACATGACCGTCTTCCTCTCCGAGCGAGAGGCCGCCCAGACCCGGATCGGTGCCGAAGCGCAGGTTCGTCTCGATGGGTTCCCGGACGCGGTCTGGCCCGCCGCCGTATCCTACGTGGCCCCCAAGGCCCAGTTCACGCCGAAGCAGGTGGAGACCCGCAGCGAGCGCGAAAAGCTCGTCTTCAAGGTCAAGGTCCGGCTCCCGAACCCCGTGGACCCGGTCGTCAAGCCGGGGATGCGCGGCGTGGCGTACATCCGTATCGACCCGAACGCTGATTGGCCCGATCCGCCGCGATGAGCGGCATGGTTGCAGACGGCCGCCGTCTCTCGCACGCGTATGGTCGGGTCCGAGCGCTCGACGAGGTTTCGCTGGCGATTCCCTCCCACTGCATGGCGGGATTGATCGGACCCGACGGCGTCGGCAAGTCGACCCTCCTGGCGCTGATGGCGGGGGTCCGGCGGCTGCAAACGGGCACGCTGCGGGTGCTGCAAGGCGACCTGCGATCCGGTCGGGACCGCCGAGCGCTCTGCCCGCGGATCGCGTACATGCCGCAGGGATTGGGCGGCAACCTGTACCCGACGCTCTCGGTGCGGGAGAACATCGACTTCTTTGCGCGCCTCTTCGGTCAGTCGCGCGAAGAACGGGACACGCGCATCGTCGAGCTCCTCGCGGCCACGGGGCTCGCGCCCTTCTCCGATCGACCCGCCGCCAAGCTCTCGGGCGGCATGAAGCAGAAGCTCGGGCTCTGCTGCGCCCTGATCCACGACCCCGACCTGCTGATCCTCGATGAGCCCACCACCGGCGTAGACCCGCTCTCCCGCCGCCAGTTCTGGGAGCTGATGGAGCGAATTCGCGAGCGCTCCGAGGCCATGAGCGTGATCGTGGCGACGGCCTACATGGAGGAAGCGGAGCGCTTCGACTGGCTGGCCATGCTCGACGCCGGCCACGTACTCGCCACGGGGCGCCCCGAACAGCTTCGCGCCGCGACGGGAACGCCCACGCTGGAAGAGGCGTACGTCGCCCTTCTGCCGGGTTCTCGAGAACGCGACCATCGCCAGCCCTCGATCCCGGTGTTCGCGCCGACGAACGGAGCCCCCGCAATCGAGACCCGCGCGCTCACGAAGCGCTTCGGCACGTTCACGGCGGTCGACCGCGTGAGCTTCCGGATCGCGCGCGGCGAGATCTTCGGATTCATCGGATCGAACGGGTGCGGCAAGACCACGACCATGAAGATGCTGACGGGGCTTCTGCCGGCCACCGAGGGTGAGGCCTTCCTCTTCGACCAGCCCGTGGATACAGGCGATCTCCTGGCGCGACGCCGGGTCGGCTACATGTCGCAGGCGTTCTCGCTCTATACGGAGCTGACCGTCCGTCAGAACCTCCAACTCCATGCACACCTGTTCGAGCTTCCCCGGGAGCAAATCGCGCAGCGCATCGACGAGTTGCTGACGCGCTTCGGGCTCTCGCCCTTCGAAGCGGCGCTCGCCGGCGGGCTCCCTCTCGGCATTCGCCAACGGCTCTCGCTGGCGGTCGCAGTCATCCACGAGCCGCAGGTCCTGATTCTCGACGAGCCCACTTCGGGAGTCGATCCGATCGCGCGCGACACGTTCTGGGAGATCCTGGCAGAGCTCGCGCGGGATCGAGGCATCACGATCTTCATCTCCACCCACTTCATGAACGAGGCCTCTCGCTGCGACCGGATTGCGCTGATGCACGCCGGCCGGGTCCTGGCGTGCGCGCCCCCTGCGGAGATCGTGCGGACCCGGGGGAGCTCGAGCCTGGAGGAAGCCTTCATCTCGATCCTCGAGGAACAGGCGCCAGCGGGCCTGACGGCGCTGGCGCCTCCACCTCCCCGACCCGAGAGCCGCCCCGACCCCGCTGCGTTTCGCCTCTCGCGACTCCTTGCCTACACCCATCGCGAGCTCCTCGAGCTGCGCCGCGATCCGTTCCGCATCGGGTTCGCGCTGCTCGGCCCCATGCTTCTCATGATGGTGTTGGGCTTCGGAATCTCTCTCGACACCGAGAACATCCCATACACGGCGCTCGATCTGGATCAGTCTCCACAGAGTCATCGATACCTCGAGAGCTTCGAAGGCTCCCGGTACTTCGAGGCCACGGCACCCGCGGGCTCGATCGCGGCCCTCGAGGAGCGCATCCGACACGACGAGGTCAAGCTCGGCCTCGAGATCCCCCCGCACTTCGGCCGCGACCTCAGACGGGGACGCTCGCCCGAGGTCGCGGCCTGGATCGACGGCGCCGTTCCCTTTCGAGCCGAAACGATTCGCGGCTATGTCCAAGGAGTTCACGAGCACTACCTCAGCGATCCCGATCGCGAGACCGGGGCCGAGCCTCCAACCTACCCGTTTCGAACGGAGACCCGCTTCCGATACAACCAGGAGTTCCGGAGTATCTTCGCGATCGTCCCCGGAGTCATCGCGGTCATCCTGTTCCTGATCCCGGCGGTCTTGAGCGCTCTCGGTGTAGTGCGCGAGAAGGAGCTCGGGTCGATTACGAACTTCTACGCCACGCCGGTGACGCGCGTCGAGTTCTTGGCAGGAAAGCAGCTTCCCTACGCGGGCCTCGCCGTTTTGATCTTCCTCGGACTGGTCCTCCTGGCGGTCACCGTGTTCGGGATCCCACTCAAGGGCAGCGCCACGACCCTCTTCGGTGCGGCCCTTCTCTACGCCTTCGCGACCACCGGCTTCGGCCTCCTCGTTTCCTCGTTCGTGAGGTCGCAGATGGCCGCGCTGGTCGCGACGGCCATCCTGACCGTGACCCCTTCCTTCAGCTTCAGCGGTCTCCTCGTTCCGGTCTCTTCGCTCACGGGGGCGAGCGCCGCGATGGCGCAAGCTTATCCCGTCACCCACTTCCTCCAGACGAGCGTCGGTGCGTTCACGAAGGCGCTCGGCTTCCAGGCGCTCCGGTCGGAGATCGTGATCGTTGCGCTCTTCGTCCTGCTCTACTGGGGCGCCAGCACCTGCCTGATGCACAAGCAGGAGCATTAGTCGATGCGTTGGGCGCGGCACGTGATTCGACTCGGTGGCAAGGAGCTCCTCAGCCTTGCCCGGGACCCGGTGATGTTGGCCATCCTGGTCTACGGCTTCACCGCCATGATCTACGTGCTGGCGACCGGCATGTCCTTGGAGCTGCGCAACGCTTCGGTGGCGATCGTCGACGAGGATCGGTCGCTCCTCTCCCGTCGCCTGGCCGATGCACTCGTGCCGCCCTATTTCCAACCACCCGTGACGATCCGCGCCGACGCAATCGATCGCTCGATGGACGCAGCTCTCTACACCTTCATCGTCAACATTCCGCCGGACTTCGAGGCGGATGTCGCGGGTGGCCGCGCGCCTGTGATCCAACTCAACATCGATGCTACGGCGATGTCTCAGGCCGGGATCGGTGCTGGATACATTCGGTCGATCATGCTCGAGGAAACCAAGCAGTTCGTGCCTGGCGCGCGAGAAGAGCGGGACCCTCCAGTGCGGCTCGTCACTCGCACCCTGTTCAACCCGAACCTCGTCGGGTCGTGGTTCATGGGAATCAACGGGCTCACGACGGTCGCGACCATACTGTCGGTGATCTTGACGGGGGCTGCTGTCATTCGGGAGCGCGAGCACGGGACGCTAGAGCATCTCCTCGTCATGCCGCTGCGGCCTGCGGAGATCATGCTCGGCAAGATCGCCGCCAACAGCCTCGTCGTGTTCGTGGCGACGGTACTCTCCACGGGCTTCGTGATCGGGGGGCTGTTGGGCGCACCGTTTCATGGGTCAAGCCTTCTCTTCCTGGGCGGGGCGGCGCTCACCATATTCGCGATGACCTGCGTCGGCGTGACGCTGGCGACCCTGGTCCGCTCCATGCCGCAATTCGGCCTTCTGATGATGCTCGTGGTGATCCCCATGAACGTCCTGTCTGGCGGCAACACACCACTCGACTCGATGCCCGCGATGATCCGCCACATCATGTTCTTCTCGCCGACGACCCACTTCGTCAGCATTGCCCATGCGATCCTCTTCCGCGGTGCCGAGCTCGCGGCAGTCTGGACCCACTTCATGGCTGCGGCCCTCATCGCCGGGGCCTTCTTCGGAATCGCCCTCGTGCGCTTCCGCTCGAGCGTGGCGACCGCGACGTGAGGGAGCCGACCCGTCGCCGGCAGGTCGTCTGTGGCGAGCCGCCCCATCCGGAGGTCCCGCTGGACGGGCCCACCTCTCCTCGAGCCAAGGCGGATGCGCGCCTGCCCCGGGGCGGCGAAACTCGACCGGGAGGAGAAGCCCCGCGCCATGCCGAGTGACGCCTCCTGGCTGAACCGCATGCTGCTTCCGGGCCCGCTCCGCACGCTCGGGGACGAGCTCGACGAGCGCCTCGGAAAGTCGCCGATCCCGCTGAACGATTATGGCTACGACGCCTACGGCTTCCACGCGGCGAGCGCGCGCCGGCTGTTGCTGCCCTCGGCGCTGCTCTACCGCTACTGGTTCCGCGTCGAGACCCACGGCATCGAGAACGTGCCCGACGGCGGCATGCTCCTGATCGCGAACCACTCGGGCCAGTTCGGCTACGACGGCATGATGCTCGCGATGGCGATGCTGCTTGCCGCGGAGCCGCCGCGCCTCGCGCGCGGCATGGCCGAGTTCCTGTTCGCGCGCACGCCGTGGGTGGGCACCCAGCTGGTCCGCTCGGGAAGCCTGATCGGCACGCCCGAGAACTGCATCGCCATGCTCGAGGCGGGCGAGTGCGTGATGGTGTTCCCGGAGGGCGCCCGCGGCGCGAACAAGCCCTACAGGAAGCGCTACCAGCTCCAGACCTTCGGGACGGGCTTCATGCGCCTGGCGCTCGAGACGGGCTGCCCGATCGTGCCCGTCGGCATCGTCGGCGCGGAGGAGCAGCAGCCGGGCTTCGCGAACCTCGAGGACGTGGGGCGCCGCTTCGACCTGCCCTCGTTCCCGATCACCATCTCCCAACCCTGGTTCGGGCTGCTGGGGTCGGCCTTCGCACTGCCCGTCAAGTACCACATCCACTTCGGCGAGCCGCTCTCCTTCGAGGGCGACCCCTGGGATCGCGACGTCCTGGTCAACCAGAAGATCGAGGCGGTGCGCGACTCGATCCGCGGCCTGCTGGCGCGCGGCCTCGAGGAGCGCGCGGGGATCTTCCGCTAGGCCAGACCGTGTCGTCGCAACGACGCGGCCGTCGGGGCTCCGCGACCGGGCACACCGATGCGACGCCGCCGCGTCTCCCGTAGGATGCGGCCCGTGCGCCCCGCTCCGACGCCCGGCGAAGGCCGACCATGTCCCGCAAGCGCATCGCCCTGCTCGTCGTGACGCTGCTGGTCTGTCTCGTCGGCTACGGCGCCTATCGGGTGTACGTGTCCATCCATCACGACCCGCTGGCTCCGGTCTACGACGAGAACTGCGCCGTCTGCCACGGGGAGAACCTGGAGGGCACCACGCTCGGCACGCCGCTTGTCGGGGTCGAGCTCAGGCACGGCAGCTCGGTGCCCGAGCTCGCGCGGAGCATCGCGGACGGCATTCCCGGCAGCGCCATGCCGGCCTGGGCGAAGACGCTCGGCGCCACCGAGATCCAGGGTCTCGCCATCCTGATCAGCGAGCGGCGCGCCGCCTACAGCCGCACCGACTTCAAGATCGAGGCGCCGCCCGAGATGCCCGAAGGCGTGGTCGAGAGCGAAGCGCACCGGTTCCGCGTCGAGCCCTTCGTGACGGGCCTCGACCCGTGGCCCTTCTCGATCGCTCCGCTCCCCGATGGACGCATCCTCGTCACCGAGAAGCGGCGGGGCTTGCGCGTCGTCTCGGCAGACGGCCAGCTCGAGGCCCCGATCGAGGGAACGCCGCCCGCCCACGACGACGGCTTCACCATCCTGTCGCTCGTCTACGGCCACGGCTGGCTGCTCGACGTCGCGCCCCACCCGGAGTTCGCCGAGAACGGCTGGGTGTACCTCTATTTCGGTGATCGCTGCCGCGAGTGCAAGACGTCCATGAACAGGCTGATCCGCGGACGCATCGTGGACGGCCGCTGGAGCGACGAGGAGACCATCTGGAGTGCGGCCCCCGAGACCTACACGGAGACGCCGGACGTCGCCGCCGGCGGCCGGATTGCGTTCGACGGGCAGGGGCACGTCTTTCTGAGCATCGGCCTGAAGGGGCACTCCAATCATCACGGCATGCAGGACCTGGGCCTCCCGTACGGGAAGATCCTTCGCGTGCGCGACGACGGAGCGATCCCGCCCGACAACCCCTTCGTGGACACGGCCGGCGCGCTCCCGAGCATCTGGACCTACGGACACCGAAGCCCGCAGGGCCTCGAGTTCGATCGCCACACCGGAAGGCTCTGGGGGACCGAGATGGGCCCGCGCGGCGGCGACGAGTTCAACCTGCTGCGCCCCGGGCGCAACTACGGCTGGCCCCTCGTCTCGAAGGGCATCAACTACGACGGCACGCCGGTCGAGTACGGCAAGGAGCTCGGGATCGAGCCCGACCTCGACGCCATCGAACAGCCGGTCGTCGACCTCACCCCGGCGCCCGCCGTCTCGAGCTTCACCCTCTACGAGGGCGACGCCTTCCCGGGCTGGCGCCACCAGGCGCTCGTCGGAACGCTCAAGGGGCGCGAGCTCTACCGCTTCGTGATCGAGGGCGAGCGCGTCGTGCACCGGGAGACGCTGCTCTCCGGCATCGCACGCATCCGCGACGTCGAGACCGGCCCCGACGGCCTGGTCTACCTGCTGCTCGAGCACGCCTCGGGCGGGCAGATCGTGCGACTGGTGCCCGCGGACTAGGGCCGGATCCCGTACGCGCGCGGCCCGCGCAGGCCCTCGAGCAGCGGAGCGCTCCACTCGAGCCAGCGGCAGAGCGCCGGGCGCGTCTCGCGCGGGTCGAGCAGGTCGTGCACCGAGAAGCCCTCCGCGCGCGGGAACGGGTCGCGCGCACCGCCGAGCTTCTCCTCGAGCTCGCTACGGAGCGCCACGGGATCCTCCGCCGCCTCGAGCTCGCGCCGGAAGGCCACCGCCACGCCGCCCTCGATCGGGAGCGCGCCGCTCTCCGCCGAGGGCCAGGCGAACACGGTGCCCTCGGGCCCGAAGTGGGCCGCGGCGGCCACGCCGTAGGCCTTGCGCACGATCACGCTCGCGAAGGGAACACTCGCCTGCTGGACCGCGAAGAGCGCCGCCGCGCCGTGGCGGATCGTCCCCGCGCGCTCGCTCTCGGAGCCGATCATGAAGCCGGGCTCGTCGACGAACGCGACCACCGGCAGGTGGAAGGTGTCGCAGAGATCGACGAAGCGGCGCACCTTCTGCGCGCCGTTCGCGGTCATCGCACCCGCGTAGAAGCGCGGGTCGTTCGCCCAGACGCCGACGGGCCGGCCCGCGAGCCGCGCCAGCCCGACCACCTGCGCGCGGCCGAACCTGGCGCCCATCTCGAAGAAGGAGCCGGCGTCGACCACCGCCGCGACGAGCCGCCGCGCGTCGTACACCTTGCGCCGGTCGCGCGGGATGATCGATAGGAGCCCCTCCTCGCGGCGCTCGGGGTCGTCGTCGCAGGCGACCACGGGCGGGAGCTCCCAGACGTTCGTGGGTAGATACGACAGGAAGCGTCGGATCTGCGCCAGCGCGCCGGCCTCGTCGGTGGCGACGTTGTCCACGACGCCGCTCCGGAGGTGCACCTTGGCGCCGCCGAGCTCGTCCTTCGTGCGCTTCTCGCCGAGCGCGCGCTCCACCAGCGCGGGCCCGCCGATCAGAACCTGGGAGGTGTCCTGCGTCATCACCGAGAAGTGCGAGGCGACGAGGCGCGCGGCCGGGAAGCCGGCCACGGCGCCGAGCGCGGCCGAGGCCACGGGCGCGACCCCCATCGCCTGCATGATCGAGCGGAAGCGCGGCGGCGTGAAGACGGGCTCGCCGAGGCGCGGCGCTGGGGCACCGCCCCCCTTCTTGCCGCCCGAGCCGGTGACGCTGCCGCCTCCGCCTTCCAGGAAGCGGACCAGCGGGAGGCGGCGCTGCACGGCGAGCGTCTCGGAGTAGACGCTCTTGCGCAGGCCCGCCGGCGTCGGCGACCCGCCGCGCTGCGTGAAGTCCTCGCCGCCCACGACGCAGGGCCGCCCGTCGACCCGCGCGAGGCCGAGCACGTAGTTCGCGGCGGTGAAGCGCACCAGCCGCCCGGCCTCGTCCCGCTCGCCGTGGCCCGCGAGCGGGCCCTGCTCGTAGAAGCTCCCCGGGTCGACGAAGCGCTCGATGCGCTCGCGCACCGTGAGGCGGCCCTTCTCGTGCTGCTTCGCGACGGCGTCGGCGCCGCCCATCTCGAGGGCCTGGCGGCGGCGCGCTTCGATGCCTTCGACTTCGGGCTTCCAGCTCACGGGGGCTCCGGCGAGGGACGCGAGCGGGTAGCCTATCGCGTTCATGCGGTGCAGGAGCGTCGGGCCGGGTCGGGTGCGCGGGCGACTGCCCGCGTGTCTCGCCGCGGCGCTCGCCCTGGCCTGTGGCACGGCAGCGGGGCCGACCGCAACCGAGCGGCGGCCCGACCTCGCCGCCTCGCTGGTCACGGTCGGCGAGCAGAACCTCCGGGCCGGCGACCTCGCGGGTGCCGAGGACCGCTTCGCGCGCGCGCTCGACGCCGACCCGACCTCGGCCACGGCACGCCTCGGCCTCGGCCGGGTCGCCCTCGCGCAGGGCGAGCCCGCGCGGGCGGAGCCGTTCTTCCGGGCCGCGCTCGCGGACCAGGCGACGGCCCTCGATGCCCGCCTCGGAATCGCGCGCGCCGCGCGCCGGCAGGGCCGCAGTGCAGAGGCCCGCGAGCAGCTGGAGCGGGTGCTGGCGCTCGACCCGCTCCGCGCGGAGGCGCACGCGGAGCTCGCCGCGCTCACCGGCCCGGCGCCGCGGGGGCCGGCCGACCTCGTCGAGGCGCTCCGCCGCGCCCGCGCGCATCCGTACGACCTCGCCGCGGGCCTGGCGGCGGGTCGCGCGCTCGCGGCCGCGGGCCGCGAGGCCGAGGCGGCGCGTCGGCTCGAGTCGCTGCTCTGGCTGGCGGACCTCGACCCGCGCGCCGCGCGCGGCGCCTGGGCACTGCTGCGCCGCATCGACCCGGCCTGGCTTGATTGGCGGCTGGTCGGGGTCCACTCCTACGCCGACGAGTCGATCCGAAGCGAGCCGGGCTGGCGCTTCCGCGTGCGCCTCGAGTGGCTGCTGGCGACGCGCTCGGTCGGTGCCCTGCTCCGCGTGCGATTCGTTCCGGCCGGCCTGCACGGCTTCACGTCCGGCGAGGCGCCGAGCTCGCTCGGCGCCATCCACGACGCGTTCCGGGGCCAGCACCCGCGGCCGCCGGCGGAGGGCATCCTGGCGGTGCTCACGGCGCGGCCTCCCGACCGGGGACGGCCGGGCGTCCGTCTCGGACAGGCCCAGTTCCTGGGACGCCGACTCGTCGTGCGCCTCGGAGCGGAGCCGCGCCAGAACCGCGTGCTGCTGCACGAGCTGCTGCATCTCTACGGCGGCGTCCACGTCGCCCGCGACGTGAAGTCGCTGATGAACCCGTCGGGCGAGACCGAGACCCTCGATGCGCTGAACGCGGCCATCGTCCGCGAGCTCGGGGTCCGGCGCTTCCGCGGGAGCCTCGAGCGCGACGTGCTCGACGTCGTCGACCTCGAAGCGACGATCGCGGCCTACGAGGCGGCCCTGCGCGCGAACCTGGCCATGCGCCGCGCCGGCATGGCGGAGGCCATCGAGATGGCGGCCAGCTCGCGCGTCGCCGCACAGCGCAAGGCGGCGCGCGTCAAGGAGCTCGATCCGCATCTCGCGGACGTCGCACGCTTCGTGGCGATGCTCTATCAGCGCAACGACAGCCCGGTGTCGGCCGCCTTCCTGCTCGAGAAGGCGGCGCGCCTCTACGGCCCCCGCACGGCGCGCGGCCGGCAGGCCGCGCGCGATGCGGAGCGCATCTGGAAGGCGATCGAGGCGCGCTAGCGTCGTCCACGGATCGCCACCCGATCGTGGCTCCTGGGACTCGGAGCGGTGCGTTCCAGGCTATCCTGAGCGGGTGACGACCTGCCCGGGCAGTCGCGCGTGCTGAAGAGGATCCTTCTCGGCCTGCTGGTCCTGCTCCTCGTCGCGGTCGGCGTGGCCTGGTTGCGCGTGGGGCGCCCGCTGTACGACGCCCACCGCGCGACCTCCCCGAGCACCGCCGCGGGCGACTACGCCCAGCAGGACGACACCCGCGTCGAGCTCCCGCCCCAGCAGCCCTACGAGTCGAAGCCATTCGACGAGCTCAAGAACGTCTACTGGGGCGACGTGCACGTGCACACCGTCGCGAGCCTCGACGCCGTGCTGTTCGGCACCACGCTCACGGTCGAGGACGCCTACCGGTTCGCGAAGGGCGCGCAGCTGCGGAGCAGCGGTGGCGAGCTCATGCAGCTCGCCCGGCCGCTCGACTTCGTCGCGATCACGGACCACGCCGAGAGCTTCGGGCTGCGAACGCGCTGCCGGGACACGGACCTCACGCTGATCGAGGAGCTCAACTGCTGGGTGATGGAGACGCCGAACGTGTTGACGTTCCAGCTGATGCGAAGCCAGGGGCGAGGGCGGGGACAGGCCGAGGCGTCCGCGACCGTGGCGCCGGCGGGCGTCTACCAGAAGAAGACGCGCACCCACCCGGTTCGCGCGGACTTCCCGATCTGCTCGCGCGGTGAGGGCGGGCCGGAGCGCTGCGACCGGGACGCCATCTCGGAGTGGGCGCGCTACGTCGAGCTCGCCGATCGCTACTACGAGCCCGGCGTGCTCACCACCTTCCCGGCCTACGAGTTCTCGCCCACGCTCCCGGACGCCGGGAAGCACCACCGCAACGTGATCTTCCACGGGAGCGAGCTGCCCGAGCACGCCATCTCGTCGTTCGACGTGCCGAACGCCATCGAGCTCTGGCGCGGGCTCGAGGCCGGCTGCACGGGGGACTGCGACTTCATCACCATCCCGCACAACATGAACAAGGGCTGGGGCCTCTTCTACAGCCGCTACACCTGGGACGGCCAGGACTACGACGAGGAAGGTTGGCGCCTGCGCATGCGCCGCGAGCGGCTCGCGGAGATGTACCAGGTGAAGGGCGCCTCGGAGTGCGCGCTCGGCGTCGGCGCCACCGACGAGGAGTGCGCCTTCAGCCAGGTGCTCCCGCCGTGCGAGCCCGGCCAGGAGACCGGCTGTGCCTTCGAGACCGCCTTCGTACGCCAGGGCCTCAAGATCGGCCTCGCGCTCGACCGCGAGCTCGGCTTCAACCCCTTCGCGTTCGGGATGGTCGGCGCCACCGATACCCACAACGCGAACCCGGGCGACGCCGAGGAGTGGGACTTCGTCGGCAAGGCGTCGGCGATCTCCTCCCCGGCCGTGCGCCGCCTGCGCGTCGACCCCGAGGACCCGCCCTACCAGTCGATCCTCCAGTTCCACACCGCGGGTGGCATGGCGGCGGTGTGGGCCGAGGAGAACACGCGCGAGGCCATCTTCGCCGGGATGAAGCGGCGCGAGGCGTACGCGACCTCGGGGCCGCGCATCACGCTGCGCTTCTTCGCCGGCTGGGGCTTCGACGAGGGCGTCGTCGAGGACCGCCAGGCGATCTCGACGGCGAGCCGCGGCGGCGTGCCGATGGGCGCGGTGCTTCGCCCCGCGCCCGATGCCGGGAGCCCGACCTTCTTCGTCTGGGCCGAGGCCGACGGGCTGAGCGCCCCCCTCCAGCGCGTCCAGGTCGTGAAGGGCTGGATCGACGCCGAGGGCGAGACCCACGAGCACGTCCAGGACGTGGCGTGCTCCGACGGCCTGGCCGTCGACCCGGCGACGCAGCGCTGCCCCGACAACGGCGCGTCCGTCGATCTCGAGAGCTGCCGCGTCGCGCCGGGCACCGGCGCCGAGCAGCTGCTCGCGGCCTGGCGCGACCCCGCCTTCGACCCGGGCCAGGGCGCGTTCTACTACGTCCGCGTCCTCCAGAACCCGACCTGCCGCTGGTCGACCTACGACGCGCTTCGCCTCGGGCGCGAGCCCGACCCGTTGGTGCCGGCGACGATCCGCGAGCGCGCCTGGTCGTCGCCGATCTGGGTCGACCCCCCGGCGTCCTGACGCCGCCGGCCGGCGAGCCAGCCGAGCGGCCCGACCAGCAGCACCAGCTCGGGGCCGATGCCGCAGCCCGCCGGCGCGGGGGTGGCCGCCTCCCGGTCGCGCCAGGCGGCGCCCGCACACTGCGGATCCGGCTCCGTGATCTCGCTCGCGCCGCCCAGGACACCGCCGTCGAAGTCCACCCGGCCGTCCCCGTCGTTGTCGACGCCGTCGGAGCAGCGCGGCGAGGTCCCGAGCGGGCTCTCGACGGAAAACGCGTCGGCCACCACGCCGTCGATGTCCTTGAAGTAGAAGTAGGCCCGACGCGGGTTGCCCTGATGGTTGAAGACGCCGAACAGCGCGCCGAAGTTGGCGCCCTGGTCCTCGGTGTAGACGGCCGCCCACCAGGGCCCGGTCGTCTCCTGATCGCGGATGCTCCTCCCGCCGAGGCCGGAGACGAAGGCGAAGCTCCGCCCCTCGTCGACGCCCACCGTGGCGGGGTCGTCCATCGCGAGCACCAGGGGCTGGGCGGTGCTCGCCACGGCCTGCGTGTCGAAGCGGCTCATCAGGTGCGTGCGCGAGTAGGCGTGCTCGTGGGCGGTCGCGACGATGGCGCCGCCGCGGCGCGACGCCTCGTAGACGCCCCAGCCCGTCTCGTCCGGCTTGTTGCCCGTCTGCATGGCGTGCATGTTCTTGTGCCAGCTGCTGATCCTCCAGATGGCGTCGGTCGCGGCGAGCTGGTCGCGGATGAAGACGTCGTAGATGCCGTCGCCGCTCACGGGGTCCGGGCCGGGGCCGACCGGGTAGATGGCCGGCGCGGTGAACGTGATGAAGATGCCCCGGTAGCGGAACGAGGACTCGATCCCGAGGTTGCCCACCCAGGCAACGCCGAGGCGATTCATCCGCGCCGCGAGCCGCTCCTGGTAGCCGCCGGGAGCGGAGAAGGTGTCGACCTCGTGGTTCCCGACCGTGGCGAAGTAGGGGAAGTCCGGCCCGAGGATGCCGTCGACCTGGGCCTCCCAGGCGGCCGGGTCGTCCGCATAGTCGAAGTCGCCCAGGTGGACCACGGCGTCGGCGCCCTCGGCGAGGCAGAGCTGGAGCACCGCCTGCGGGTCGGGGCCGAGCCCCTGATCGCCGAGGAACGCGATCGTGAAGTCGACCGGCGGGAACGCGCGCTGGGCGCGCGCCGGGTCGGCCGGGACGAGGAGCCAGGGGAGCACCAGGAAGAGCTGCAGCAGGCGCATCGGCGCGACCTCGGTGGCGCCATTCTACTCGGTACGGGGTAGACCCACATCGTCCCCGGGCGGCGCCCCGGGCCGTGCCGCCCCTCAGTCGCTGGCCAGGTTCTGCGTCGGCGTCCAGGGCAGGTCGAGCGTACTGATCAGCCCCGGGGCATGCGCGCAGAGCGCCGGGATGGCGTTGATCACCCGCATCGCCGTGGTCTGCACACCGCCCGTGTTGTGGTCGCCGTCCTCGCCGGTGACGAAGCACTCGAGCTGCACCGAGGGGTTACCCGTCACGATGCAGCGGTGGACGCCGGGGCGTCCGTCCGGCGGACGCGGCCAGTCGGGCCCCGCCTCGGCGCGCATGCGGTTCACGTGCTCGGTCACCACGACGGGGCGCCCGTGCGCCATCCCCTCGAGCTGGAAACGGACCGCGTCGCAGGTGCCCTTCGGCACGTGCATCATCGGGGTATCGAAGGTCTCGTCGGCGTAGCTGCGGTCGAAGCTCTCGCGGATCTCGTCGAGCGCGATCCCCAGCCGGTCGGCCACCATCTGGACCATGCCGCCCCAGCCCATGCGCAGCACGCCCGGCATCGAGAGCGGCGGCGCGTAGTCGGCGCCGCGCCCGAAGCCGAAGCTCACGCCCGTGAACTCGGGGTCCTCGTAGGTCGAGTAGTCGCAGAGCTCCTGGACGCGGATCTCCCGGACCTGGTCGGCGAGCTGGAGCGCCGCGAGCGGCAGCACGTCGCCCGAGAAGCCCGGGTCGATCCCGCTCACGTAGAGCGTCGACCGGCCCTCCTGGCAGGCCTTCTCCAGCGGCGCGCGCATCTTCGCGTCCGCGAAGGGCGGATAGATCAGGTAGATCATCGACGTCGAGGCCACGTTCGCGCCCGACGCGAGGATGCGCTCGAGCTCGGGGATCACCTCGTGCGGGCGGGTCTCCCCCTTCACGGTGTAGACGACGACGTCGGGCCGGAGCGCCAGCAGCGCGTCCACGTCGTTGGTGGCGACGACGCCGGTCTCCTCGTCGAGGCCGCAGAGCCGGGCCGCGTCCTTGCCCCGCTTCGCCTCGCTGTGCGCGTGCACGCCGACGAGCTCGTAGTCGGGGTGGCGGATCAGGTGGCGGAGACTGTGGAAGCCGACGTTGCCGGTTCCCCACTGGACGACGCGGTAGGGCATGGGGGTCCTCTCGAGGAAGGGGCCGCTCCGATGTAGCCCAGCGCCGGGGGGCCTTCTAGGGCGACCCCGGTGCCCCGCCGGGCCGCTTTGGTGACGGCCCGCGGAGCGCAGGCGAAGCGCAGCCTGGCGGCAGCGGGGCCGCAGCCGACGCCCGAACGTGCGGACGCCGCGCGACATTCCCGCGCTGCGGCGACTCCCGTGGGCGCGGTTGTATTCCCGCTCGCCGAGCGCTCATGATCCGGCCGGTGTCCTCCTCGCTGAACTAGCGTGTCCGCGGTGGATCGAATGCTCCTGTGGACCCTTGCTGCTGCTGCGCTCCTCGCTGCGACGCCGACCGAGGCGGGGGCGTTCTCCGTCCTCGGCAAGGTCTTCGATTTCCAGGGCGAGATGGACCTGGCCGAGACCCTCCGAACGACCGACCGCTGGAGCGTCGACGCCGGCGGCGGTCTCCACGACGGGGTCATCGAGGTCGCGATCGATCCGGCGCTGGCTGCGAGCCTGGGCGTCGAGGATCCCGAGGAGCGGGCGCGGGTCGAGCAGGCCGTCGTCGACGGGGTGCTGCGCTGGCGCTCCCCCGTGCTGGCGTTCGACATCAAGTGGGCCGCGCCGGACGGGTCCCACGAGATCGAGATCACGACGGCGCCGGACGCGGAGGTCCGGGCGCTCGGCGGAGGCCAGGGCGGCATCGCGATCGTCCACTCGGAATGGTCCGAGGAGCGCCTGCTCTCGAACGGGGCGTCGATTCCCGGCTGGTCCATCACGTCGGTCGAGATCGTGTTCAACGCGACGACGCTCACCCAGCTCTTCGACATCGGGCTCCCGATCCACGTGGCGGTGAAGCCGCTGCTCCGCCTCACGACGCACGAGGTCGGCCACGGCCTCGGGTTCGCCCACCCGACGGACGACCCCGCGTGGAACATCGACAGCGACGACGACCCGTACAATCCGCTCGTGGTCGACCCGGCCGCCCCCTTCGAGGGTCTCGTCGTCTCCCCCTACGTGGACGACACCGCGATCATGGTCCCGGCGTCGGACCTGCCGACGGTGCTGCTCGCGTTCGAGACGGCGCTGGTTCCGGACGACCGGGCCGTGCGCGACGTCCTCTACCCGGAGTGGGCCAACGCGGCGCCGGTCTGTAGCGACGCCGTCGCGAGCCCGGCGCTGCTCTGGCCGCCCGACCGGAAGATGGTGCCCGTCGCCATCGAGGGCATCTCGGATCCGGACGGCGATCCGGTCCAGGTGCACGCGACGCTCGTGACGCAGGACGATGGCGAGGCCGGCAGCCCGCCGGAGGCAGGCCCCGATTCGCAGCTCGCGCCGCTCGCCCTCCGCGCACAGCGGAGCGGGCGGGGGCCCGGGCGGATCTACCAGGTCTCCTTCTCCGCGGAGGACGGGAACGGTGGAAGCTGCCGTGGGTTGGTGAGGGTCTGCGTGCCGCACGACGCGAGCAGCCACGGCTGCGGCCGCGACGGCGTACGCCGCTAGCCCCGACCGCCCGCCCCTAGCCCCGACGGTAGGGTGCGACGACCTTCTCGCCGAACTCGGCGAGGCGATCCAGGCCGCCGGGGCCCGCGAAGAAGAACGCGGGCACCATGGCGCGCGAGACGCCGACCTCGGCCATCTCTCGAGCGCCCGCGACGGGGTCGGCCATCTGCGCGCCGAAGATCGCGCTGACGCCGACCGAGCCGGCGGGTCGTCCTTCCGCGGCGACCGCTTCGTCGAGATCCCGGATCCGGCCGGCCAGCGCGCCGGGATCGCTGGTGCCGGGGAAGTAGCCGTGGCCGAAGCGGGCCGCGCGACGGATCGCCGCCGGGCTGTCGCCCCCGACCAGGATCGGGATCTCGCCCCGCACCGGCCGCGGGCTACAGGTGACCCTCGGGAAGTCGACGAACTCGCCGTGGAACTCGGCACGGGGGCCTGCCCACAGCGCGCGCAGGGCGGCCAGGTACTCGTCGGTCCGTGCGCCGCGCCGCGCCCAGGGAACGCCGAGCGCCTCGAACTCCTCCGCGAGCCAGCCGACGCCGATGCCGAGCTCCACGCGCCCGCCCGCCAGGTGATCGAGCGTCGCGACCTCCTTCGCCAGCACGAGCGGGTTGCGCTGCGGGAGGATCAGGACGCAGGTGCCGAGGCGCACCCGCGGCGCGGCGGCCGCCACGTAGGCGAGCCAGATCAGCGGGTCCGGGATCGCGGTCTCCTCCTCTCCCGGCATCTTCCCGTCCTCGGCGTACGGGTACGGCGACTCGATCTCGACCGGTCGCACCACGTGCTCGCCGCCCCAGACCGACTCGAAGCCGAGCGAGTCCGCGAGGCGGGCGATCTCGAGGGCCGACTGCGGATCGGTGCCGACGCTGCTCGCGAAGGCGAGGCCGAAGTCGAGATGTCCGTCGCGGGCGCGTGCGGTGGCGTTGCTCATCGCCCGATCGTGGCACAGCGGCACCTCTGCGACACGAAGGCGCCCGTTCGGCCCGCCCGGAGGAGCGGAGGCGGCGACGACGCCCGCTAGGAGGAGCGACCGCGACGACGCGTCAGCCAGAAGATCGGCAGCAGCAGCGCGAGCTCCGGGCCGATGCCGCAGCCCCAGAGCGGTGCCGGCGCCTCGCGACGGCCGGAGGCGCTCGCGCAGCCCGGGTCGGCGAGGTCGAGCGCGCCGTCGCGGTCGTTGTCGAGCCCGTCGTCGCAGGCGGGGTCCTCGAGCGGCGCCGCGGCGCTCGCGCAGCCCGGGTCGGCGGGGAAGTCGGCCCAGCCGTCGCCGTCGTTGTCGACGCCGTCGCCGCAGGCCGGCGCGATCGGCGGCGTGGCGGACTGCACGCGCTCGTAGAGGAAGGGGCAGAGCGCGCCGCGGATCGGATCGAGCACGCCCTGCGTGGCGCGCAGGAGGTCGAGATCGAAGCCGGCGGCGCGCGCGGTCTGGCGGGCCGCCCCGCGCAGCGTCCAGCCGAGATGGACCTTGTGCCGGATCGCGTCGGCGACGTGGTCGAAGCAGCCGGCGTTGAACGGGTTCGGCGTGTCGGGCTGCGCCTCGAGCAGGAGGAGCAGCGCGGGATCCTCTCGCATCCAGTCGGCGAGCAGCAGCAGGCTCACGAGGCCCGGGAGCGAATCGGTCGAGACGTTCCAGGTCGGGTCGGGCGGCTCGTCGGCCAGGCGGTGGAGCGAGAAGGCCTGGCCCGTGTTCACGCCGAGGTGTTGGTAGAGGGCGTCCCGCGTCGCCGGAGCGACGCCGAGCGAGAGCAGCGTGGCGGCGACGGCGTCGCGGGCCCCCGAGCTCACGTAGGCGCTCGCGTCGCGGGGGGCGCAGTAGGAGAGCGTGAGCAGCTCGTCGCGGAGCGCGCGGAAGCCGGGTGCCGCCCGCAGCCGTTGGAAGGCACCGTCGGCGACGGCCGCGCCGAGCTCGAGATTGAGCACGGTGTTCGAGAACGGGTAGGCGCGGACGGGCAGGCGCACCACGTCGCCGGCCTCCCAGGGGCCGCCGCCGAAGGGCTCGGGGATGCCGAGCGCGAAGAAGCGATCCGAGGCGGCGGGGTCTGCGCGGATCGCGTTCAGGCGCTCGGCCTGCGGCGCCGTCACCAGGTCCTGCACGGGCCCGAACATGCCGGGCCAGCTCGGGTAGCTCCCCCAGAAGGGCCGCGGCGGGTCGGCGTGACAGCCCGTACAACCACTGTCGTCGGGGCTGAGCGTCGGCGGGCTCGTCGCAAAGTCGATCGAGCGGAGCTTCCAGAAGCCGTCGGCGCGGAGCTCCGCGAGGTCGAGCACCTCGCGCGCGGGGTCGGCCGGGTCGGAGCCGAACGCCAGCAGGAAGCGCGCATCGGAGCCGAACAGGATCACGCGCGGGTGCGCGGCGGAAGCCGGGTGCGTCGTGCGGGTCCCGTCCACCAGGATGTGGTTCTGGTGCAGCCAGCCCGGCAGCACCTCGAGCAGACCCTCGAGGCTCGCGATGCCGGCGGCGCGCACGAAGGCGTAGAGCGCGTCGATCTCCGCCTCCGGGACGCCGGCGGGCGCCACCGGCTGCGGGTCGGGGATGGAGACGCCCGCGTCGCGCCAGTGGGCGGGGCAGTCGTACTGGGCGGACGCGAGCGACGGCGCGACGAGGAGCGCCATGACGAGCCCGAGCGTCGGGCCGTCGCAGCGAGCCGGCAGCAGGAAGCGCAGCGTCCACATCGTGAGCATTCCGAGCGAGAAGCGAGCCGCACGGGGCGGCATCCCATCGTATCACCGATGGCCGCGCGGCGAGAGTGGGGCGGCGTCGTGGTGTCGCAGCGGAACGAGTTCGTGTTCGACCGCAGGAACGGCACGCTCACGAACCCGAACGACGACCCGAACCTGCCGAACGTTTCCCACGAGATCAGCCGTTAGGCCGGACTCGCGTCACCGACATTACGGTTGACAAGGACCGGCCCAAGGGGCTTGAATGCTCGTCCTACCCCATTGCAGCAGTGGCGTCGTGCGCTGACGGCTTCGAGAGAGCCGAGTTGCGCGGCGGTTGCCGTTCGGTTGCAGGTTCGAGATGCGCAGAGTGTCCCTTCGGGTTGCAGAGCAGGAGACCGAGGTCGGATCCGGGGGACGTACGGCTTCCGCAGCGGCCCCGACCGCGGTGGAGGTCCTGGTCTTCACGTGCCTCCTCGTATTCGGCGTGGCGTCGATCGTCGCCCCGTCTCCGGGCGGAGCCCGTTGGGGCGGATTCAGTCCGGCACTGCTGATCGGAGGCTGGGTCGTGGTCTTCGCGGGGCTCGCCGCGCTCCACGCCCAGGACCGAAAGCGCCGGACCGCGGAGCGAGGGGTCGTCGAGCCCGCGACGTCGATCTCGAGCGCGACCTCGGCCGCGCCCATCCCGGAGGAAGCCCCGGCGCCTCCCCCGCGGCAGCCGGACCCGCCCGCTGCGGCCCGGCAGCCCGATCCTCCGGCCGCGCCGGCGCCCGACCGGGGGGGCTACCTCGAGCGCTCCATCGCGCTCTGCGCCGAGCGACGCTTCGTCGAGGCCGCGCGCGCCGCACACGACGGCCTCGCGAACGGGGCGGATCCGGGGCCGCTGCTGGTCGTGCTCTCCCGCGCCGAGCTCGCGCGCGGCCAGATCGAACGCGCCATCGACTCGGCGCGCGATGCGCTCTTCGTGTCGCGAGGCCGCGACAGCGTGGCGAACCTGATCCGCATCCTCACCGTGACCCGCCGCTTCGAGCGCGAGGACGGCCCGATGCTGCGGCGCGCAGCAGCCCGCCATCCGGACCAGGCCATCCTGCGCCACGCGCTCGGTGTCTTCGAGTCGATGCACGGCGACGCGGAGGCGGCCCGGGAGCAGCTCCAGGCGGCGCTCCAGCTCGGGGCCAGCCGGGGCGAGCGTCAGGCGATCGAACGTGACCTCGAGCGCGCGCGGCAGGCGACGGCGAACGGCACGGTGCCCGTCGGGAGCTAGCGCGCCTCCGCCGCCGCTCGTGAGCCGCCGCGGAGGAACCGACCCCGGTCCCGATAGAGCAGCTCGTTGCGATGGACGAAGCCGAGCAGCCGGCCGGAGAAGTCCGCCCACCCCCGCAGAGAGGGCGGGAGCGGCTGCCCCCGTCGCTGCCGCAGGCCGATGTGCGTCTCGAGGCGTTCGATGGCGCGCCGCTTGAGCGCATCCGGCTCCCGGTAGAGCTCGTCGGCGAGGCAGAAGTAGAGCGGCGTGCCGTAGTCCACGTCGCTCGGCGCCGCCCACCAGGTGTCGGGCGCGTGACGTCGGTTGCGCAGCTCGGCGAGCAGGCCCGGCGAGGCGGCGAGCTCGGCCCCGGATGGCCGTTCGCACCGGGCCGCGGCCGGGTTCGGATACAGGCACGGCGCGTCGCGGTTGTCCCGGAGGACCGCCAGGTAGACCTCGCGCCCCTGGTGCGCTCCCGCCTTCGCGGTGCGGACGAGCTCGTAGGTCGCGCCGTGATCGGGATCGGCGTCGTAGGGGTGGCTGGTCAGGAGCAGGGCGTCGTCCTCGATCCCATCCACCAGCGCCCCGAGCCTGCGGAGGAGCCGCTCCCCGCTCGCCGGCTCCGCCCGCGCCCGCCCCGATCGCTCCCGCAAGCAGGCCGGCTGCCGCGGCGTGCCCGCAGGATCGGCCCAGGCGTCGCGCAGGGTTCCCGCGGTATGTCCGAGGAACGTGACGTCGCCCTCCGGGACGCCGAGTAGCTCGAGCGCGGCGAGCGCCTCGCGGCGTCGCAGGTGCCCGAAGACGGCGAGCTCCCGCGCCGTGCAGCCGCGCTCGCGCTCCTCCGCGGACGCCACGTCGCCGCGCTTCCAGAGATCGCAGGCGTCGCAGTCGTCGGCCCCGTCCGTGAGGACCACCACGCGCACGGGCCGACCGGCTCGTCTCGCCTCGAAGATGGGGCCGGCGAAGCCGAGCGTCGCGTCCTCGGGATGCGCGACCACGACCCAGAGCGGCCGTCCACCCGGCACCGCGTCGTTGTCGCAGCGCGGCGGTGCGGAGGCAGGGTTGCCCACGGCCCCCTCGTCGCCACCCGGCTTCCAGCCCGGTCCGCGGAGCGCCCGGCCGGGGTGCGCCCCGGTCATGTGTCCGTCGGCGAGCACGAGCTCGCCGTTCACGACCACGTCCTCGATGCCCGTGCTGTAGTGCGTGGGCTCCTCGTAGGTCGCGAGGTCGCCGACGCGCTCCGGGTCGAAGACGACGACGTCCGCGTAGTAGCCGACCCGAAGCTCGCCGCGCTCGCGCAAGTCGACGCGGCGGGCGGGCGCGGAGGTCATCTTGCGGACGGCCTCCTCGAGTGCGAGCACCGAGCGCTCGCGCACGTAGCGGCCCAGCACGCGCGGGTAGCTGCCGTAGGCGCGCGGGTGGAGGCTCGACTCGTAGAGCGGTCCTTCGGAGCGAGCCGCCGCGTCCGTCGCGACGTGAACCCAGGGCAGCGCGAGTGCGTGCTCGACGTCCTCCTCGTGCGACACGAAGTAGAGCGCACCCGTGCTCGCTCGATCCGCGAGAAGCAGCTCGAGCAGCGCCTCGCGCGGGCCGAGCTTCCAGCGCCCTGCGACCTCGCTGAGCCGGAGCCCCCGGTAGGGCCGCAGCTTCGGGCTTCCCACCGCTGCGATCTGGATGCCCCCGGCCCCACCCGCGAGGCGATAGAAGTTCTCCCAGTCCTCGCCGGGCCGTTCGATCTCTGCGAGGATGCGCGCGCGCGTGGCGGCGTCGCGCAGGCGGTCGAGGAGCGCGACACCGCCGCCGTCGTGGACCCAGGGCGGCAGCGTGGCGGAGAGCGAGGTGTAGGCGGCGGTGTAGGGATAGACGTCGGCGGAGACGTCGAGGCCGCTCGCGCGTGCGGCCTCGATCTCGGCCGCGATCTCGCCCATGCGCCCGCGCATCTCGGGCCCGGCGGCCTTCAGGTGGAAGATCTCGACCGCCGTGGCGGCGCGGCGCGCAATCTCGAACGCCTCGGCTAGCGCCCCGAAGATGCGCGGGCCCTCGCCACGCAGATGCGTCGCATAGAGCCCACCGTGGGCGGCCGCTTCGCCTGCCAGCACCGCGAGCTCGTCCGTGCTGGCGTAGCTACCCGGCGCGTAGACCAGCGCGCTCGAGAGGCCGAACGCTCCCTGGGCCATGGCCTCCGTCACGAGACGCCGCATGCGCACCAGCTCGGCGGCGCTGGCGGGCCGGTCGTCGCGACCGATCACGACCTTGCGCAGCTGCGTCGCCCCGACGTAGCTCCCCACGTTGAGGGCGCTGCCGCGCTCGGTGAGCCGTCGGAGGTAGCCGTCGAGGTCGCTCCAGTCGACGGCGATGCCGTGCGTCTCGGCGAATTGCGCGTGCTCGCGTCGCGTGCGCGCGTTCTGGGGGGCCACCGAGCGGCCCTCGCCGTTGATCTCGGTCGTGATGCCTTGCCGGATCTTGCTCTCGGCGCGGGGATCGACGAGCAGATCGAGCGCCGAGTGCCCGAGCAGGTCGACGAAGCCGGGCGCCACCACGCGGCCCGCGGCGTCGAGCGTGCGTACGGCCGGCGCCCCGGCGAGCCGCCCGCGCGCGACGATGCGGTCGCCGCGGATGGCGACGTCCTCCGCGACGGCCCGCGCCCCGGTCCCGTCCACCACGAGGCCGCCCGAGATCACGAGGTCGTACGACGCCTCGCCACAGGCCAGCAACGAGACGACCAGGAGCAACGCGGGGCGATGGCGGAGCCTCAGCGGGTCGAGACGCATCCGTGGGCGGGCTCCGATCCCCCGGGGCCTGAGCATGCCAGCGTCGGTGTCCGTTGCCAGGGCGCTTGTCAGCGTCGGGCGTCGCTGGTTGAATGGCCGGGACATGGACTGGCGCAGGACCGCGAGCGCGTGTCTGCTCGCGACCACGGTCGCAGCGGCGGCGGGTGCGAACTCCTGGGACGTCGCGCCCGGGCTCGCGGGCGTGCCCCCGCGCGAGGATCCGGCGGCGCAGCACGAGGATGCGGCAGCGCAGCCGACCTGCCTCCAGTGCCATACGACCGCAGCGCCCGAGCCCGATCCCGCCGCGACGCTCGAGCTGCGCGGGCTGCCGGAGCACTACCTGCCCGGCGTGCGCTACCGGCTCAGGCTCGCCATCGAGCACGACGACCCCGATCGGCTGCGCTGGGGCTTCGCGCTGACGGCCGTGGCGCCGGGCCGGGCGGACGCGGCGGGTCGCCTCCTCGCGCCCGACGTCCAGAACACGCGCGTCCAGGCGCAGGGCGGGCGCGACACCCTGGTGCACACCTATCCGGGCACGGGCATCGGACGCGCGGGCGGCCAGACCTGGACGTTCGACTGGGTCGCGCCGCTGCGCGACGTGGGGGAGATCGCGTTCTTCGCGAACGTGGTGGCCGCCGACGCCGACGGCACCGAGAGCGGAGACATCGTCTACGGCACCGCGTCCGGTCCACTCGCAGTGACGTCGGGGCCCGCGTCGGCTCGCGAGGCGGCGTCCGACGCCCCTGACGACGAGCCCGAGGCGTCGCCCGCCGGTAGCACGCCATGACGGGCCGCTGGCGCTCGCCGCGGCGAATCGCGGCGCTGCTCGTCGGCGCCGGGCTCCTCGCCGCGGCGTTCGGCGCCATCCGTCTGGATCGCCACGTCGAAGCGCGCTTCCAACGTCTCGGCGAGGCGCCGTCGCGCCTCTATGCGCGGCCCTTCGTGGTGCGGCCGGGCATGGACCCGCTCGAGACCGGGCTCGCCGTGCACCTCGGCCGCGTGGGCTACCGCCTGGTGCCGGGCCCGGACGTGGGGCACGGGGAGTTCGCGGTCCGGCGCGACCGCTGGATCCTCGGGGTGCGCCCGTTCGCGCACGCGCGGGGCGCCCAGCCGGGGGGGACGTTCCTCGCCACGCTGGGGCCGGCGGGTCGCATCGCCACCCTGCTCGGCCCGGGCGCGCGCCCGGTCGATCGCGTGTGGATCGAGCCGGTCGAGATCGGCGCCTTCCTCGGCCCGGAGCAGCGCGACTCGATGCCGCTCCGGCTCGCCGACGCGCCGCCGCGCCTCGTCGACGCCGTGCTGGTGACGGAAGACCGCCGCTTCTTCGAGCATCGGGGGATCGACCTGTGGCGCATCCTCGGCGCCGCGCTCGCGAACCTCCGGAGCGGTCGGATCGCGGAGGGCGGCAGCACCATCACGCAGCAGCTGGTGCGGAGCGTCTACCTGAGCCGCGAGCGCACCGTCTGGAGGAAGCTCCAGGAGATCGCGCTCGCGCTGCTCGTCGAGCTGCGGCACGACAAGGAGAAGATCCTCGAGGCCTATCTGAACCACATCTACATGGCGCAGCGGGGCGGGGTCTCGATCCACGGCTTCGCCCTCGCGTCGCGTCACTTCTTCGGGCGGGGCGTCGAGGACCTCTCGCTCGCCGACCTGGCACTGCTCGCGGGCATGGTGCAGGCCCCCTCCCGCTACTCCCCGGAGCGCGATGCGGCAGCGGCGAAGGAGCGACGCGACCTCGTTCTGCGCCTGCTTCGCGAGACGGACCGGATCGACGCGACCGAGTACGACGTGGCGCGGGAATCCCCCCTCGTGGTGCGGCCGGTCCTGCCGGACGTGACGTCCGCGTCGTACTTCGTGGACTTCCTCCACCGGGAGCTCGCCGACCGTTTCGGGGAAGCGGCCCTCACACGCGAGGGCTTCGTCATCCAGACCAGCCTCGACCTGCGTCTCCAGGCGCTCGCCGAGGGCATCGTGCGCGATCGCCTGGAGCGCACCGAGCGCTACTACCTCTCGCTGCGCCGGGAGGAGTCGCCGCTCCAGGCGGCGATGGTCGTGCTCGAGCCGCGCACCGGTCAGCTCCTCGTCCTGGTCGGCGGGCGCGACTACCAGCGCTCCCCGTTCAATCGCGCGGTCTCGGCGCGCCGCCAGCCGGGCAGCAGCTTCAAGCCGATCGTGGCGCTGGCGGCCCTCAGCCAGGCCGCGGAGCCGGGCGGCCGCATGACGCTCGCCTCCGTGCTGCCGGACGAGCCGTTCCAGCAGCGCGGCAGCTGGGGCGTCTGGAGCCCCGTGAACCACGACGACCGCTTCCGTGGCGAGGTGACGCTCCGCGAGGCGCTCGAGCAGTCGCTCAACGTCCCGTTCCTTCACCTGGCGGAGACGACCGGCCTCGCCCGCGTGATCGCGACGGCCCGGCGCCTCGGCGTCGAGAGCCCGCTCCAGCCGGTCCTCAGCATGCCGCTAGGGAGCTTCGAGCTCTCGCCCCTCGAGATCACGCGGGCCTACGCAACGCTCGCGGCCGAGGGCGCGCGCGTCCCGCTGCGGTCCGTGCTCGGCATCCTCGATCGGTACGGCGAGCCGATCGAGGTGGAGCCGGTGCGTCCGCTCCAGGTGTTCTCGCCGGCCGAGGTGTATCTCGTGACCTCGGCGCTCCAGGGCGCCGCGGACCGGGGCACGGCCGCGAACGCCCGCTTTCTCGGCTACCGCGGTGCACTCGCTGCCAAGACCGGCAGCACGGACGACTTCCGCGATGCCTGGTTCGTGGGCTACACGCCCGAGCTCACGCTCGGGGTGTGGGCGGGGTTCGACGACAACCGGCGCATCGGCCTTCCCGGCTCCGCGCTGGCCCTCCCGCTGGCGATCGACTTCCTGTCCGGCGTCGTCGAGCGAGACCGCAGCCGACACTTCCGACGGCCGGCGGGTGTGGAGCGGCGTCGCATCCGCATCGAGAAGGCCGGTGTCTGCCGTAGCGTGATCGACGTGTTCCTGCGGGGGACGGCGCCGCTGACCGAATGCGAGTCCGACGCCGGTGCAGGGCGGAGTTCCACACTGCCTTCAAAGGGATAGGTGCCTACTTTGCCGGTCGGCCCTGCCGTGTTTCCGTTGCGCTGCGTACCGTCGGTGGAGCGGAAATTCGAGCGTGGTGTGAATTTCGCCTGATTCAGGGTTGACAGGGACATGCGCCCCGTAGTTGCCTAGGGGTGAAATCACCTACACCGGCCACAGGTCGATTCGGGGGACGCGTCATGGCGCAAACACTGCGCGGCGTCTGGATGGCGGCCGCACTCGGGCTGCTCGGGACCGTGGGGATTGCACACGCCGGGGGCAGTCCCGTCGGTGTTCCGCCTCTGGATCCGCCGAACGACGTCCCGCCCGGCTTCGCGAACGCCAAGGGCAAGAGCCGGGTCGACGTGAGCTTCAACTGCCTCGGTGTCACCGGCTCGGTCGGAGACGTCGGCGGGTCGTTCGCGTACGTCGCCGATGCCGTCGAGATCCAGCGGGGCGCGGCCAGCGTGTTCCTCGAAGGGAGCGCGAGCGGAAGCCTGCCCGGTGGCGGCGCGTCACCCGTCCAGGGGGCCACCGCCTCCGTCGACACCCAGGGGCTCTCCCTCCAGTCCTTCGACTTCTGCGACAACTCCGCGGGCAGCGTGCTCTCCGCGGTGGTGACGGGGAGCCACGTCGATCCCACGGCGTCGGGCGTGGTGGACGTCGAGTTCCACGTCCACTACCACGCCATCCTCCAGTCCGAGGGAAGCGGCGGCATCTTCACCGCCTACACCGGCACCGAGCTCGCCGTGCTCGGCGTGAGCTTCGACTCGTTCGAGGTGAGCGCCAGCGGCGACGTGGTGGATGCGCCGCCCGGGCTGTCCGTGACGGCCAGCCTCTTCGACGGGGCCCGGGTGTACGAGATCTCGGGCACCCACGTGATCCCCGGGCAGCTCGTCTACGGCGAGGGCTCGACCAACGTGGTCGAGACCACCTTCTTCGCGGGCGGGCACCTGGAAGCGGTCGAGGCCCGGGGGGCCAAGATCGTGACCGGTGTGGCCGCCGCCGAGGCGGTCGACACGATCAGCTACGAGGTCGTGAGCCTGGACCCCGAGGTGACCTTCAGCTTCGCGGAGGTGTCCGGTCACAGCGCCGAGTAGCGCGGGGCTCCTCGCTTCCCGCGCCGGCGGCTGACGCGACGCCTTCATGACCCGAAGCGCACGGAGGTCCCTCGCGCTGGTCGCGCTCGCGGGCGTGGTGGTCGCGGTGGGGCTCGCCTTCCCTTCCCTCCGCGGCCTGACCTGGATCCACTTCCGGACCGCGCTGCCCGACACCTACGTGCTCCCGCTTCCCGGGCTGCTGGTCTCCGAGCTCGACCCGAGCTTCGGCGCCTTCCGTACGCTCGGGCCACACGAAGGCATCGACATCGTCGCGCCAGCCGGCACGCCGGTCCTGGCGGCGGCCGACGGCATCGTCGTCGACGACCGTGCCACTCCGGTCGGTGGCAACGTGCTGTGGATCCAGGGCGCGGCGCGCCAGCTCTACTACTACGCACACATGCAGTCGCTCGAGCCAGGCCTTCGAGCGGGCACCGCGGTCAGCGCGGGGAACCCGATCGGGACGGTCGGCAACACGGGCAACGCCATCGACACGCCGCCGCACCTGCACTTCGCGATCTATCACGTCACCTCGAACCTTTTGCCCCTCCGCTATCACGCGATCGATCCCTATCCGGTGCTCGTGGCCTCCGGGCGGACCGCCCCCGAGCCCACGCTGGGCCGCGCGCCGGCCCGCCGACCCCCGCGCGAGCTCGCAGCGCCGATCGATCCCGAAGGCTCGCGCTCGCTCGCTCCGAGCGAGATCGCGGCGCGCGCCGAGGCCGCCGCGGACCACCTGGCCTCCGTGCTGCGCCCGATCGATCCGTTTCTCGGTGTCGAGAGCGACGGCGACGTGCGGCGCGTGCCCCGCGTGTACGGCCTGCCCGATCGAGTGCGTCGCCTCGCCTCCGAGCTGCGCACGCGAGGCGCCGACGCCGACCGGCAGGGGGCCGCGGACGCGCGAGGCGGGCAGCTCTACGAGCTGGCGGAGCGCATCGAGCGCCTGCTCGCCTGGTCGGAGACGTGTGCGCCGCGCGAACGAAGTGCGTTCCTGAACGCGCTCGAGACGCTCGCGCTCTCCGCGGCCCGCGATCCCGCTCCGGCCGAGCCGTCGGGCGCACGTGCCGACTACTTCTTCTTCGCGGGGCACCCCCCCGACCTCGTCCCCGTCCTCGGGGGATGGCTCGGCATCGTGGGGCGGGGCCTGGGTGCGTCCCCGGCGCCGGGAATCCTGCTGACGGGCCCCGACGGCGAGCCGATCACGCGCCTCGAGTCGCACGGGCTGGACGCATCGGGGCGTTCGCTCGCGGTCCATGTTCCTCCCCGCTTCCTCGCGAGCTGGGGCGGGAGCTGCCTCACGCTCCACGTGGAGGCGGTCTCCGAGCGGGACGTACCGGCGCGGCGCGTCCCGCTCTGCATTCCGGCGTCGTATACGTCGGGCTACCGCATCACCAGCTACCTCTCGTACCAGCTCCCGACGGCGAGACGCACCCTCGAGACCGACGAGATCCTCTTTGCGAACACGTCGTGCAGCGAGCGCAAGCAGGTGTCCCAGGCGCTCACATGGCCGCTCGCGCCCGGGGGCCGGCTCGTCGACCTGGGAGAGTTCGAGGTCTACGCGGCCAACGAGTCCTCGATCGCGTGCGCGCTGGAGTCGAACCGCGTGACCTGCTCGGGCTGGCTCGCGCCCGCGCGCTGCGAGGGCGAGGCCCGGGGCGACAGCGAGTGGCACCACATCTTCTCGCCCACCGAGGAGTACCCGAGCCCCGAGGTTCATCGCAGTGGCGTGCTCTCGCCCCTGGCCCCGGCCGACGCGCCGTCCACGCAGACCTGCGTCGAGCTCCACCGCGCCGAGCGGAGCGAAGAGACGTCCATGTGGTTCCATCTCTTCGTGCAGAACGCCGACCAGCAGGAGAACCTCTTCTCGAGCCCGCGGGAGGTGGTGACC
>JBFIYM010000022.1:0-34433 GCA_041605395.1 Myxococcota bacterium
CATTCAGCAACCGGGATCGGTACGACGCGAGACGGGGAAGGCGGTGCCGCGCCACGCCAGGCCTCGACGCGCGGAGCGGGCCTCGGCGTGCGGATCCATCCCGCAGCCACTGACGCCGGAGCGGAAGCCGGTCCACCCGTCCCGGGCACGGCCTCCGCACGAGACCGGCCAGTCAGAGAGCCAGACCGGTGAAGGACGAGGACCGACCCCTTACTGGAAGGTGGCGAGGGCCTCGGCGAGGGTGCAGGTGAGGGTGCCGGGATCCTTGACGACGGCGGCGAGCCAGTCGGGGCGTTCGGCGGCGCAGACGGCGACCGGGTGCTCGAGGCCCGAGAGCTCGTTGGCCTGGCGCAGGAAGGCGGTCGCGTAGTCGGGCGGGCGCACGTCGCGCGAGAGCTCGGCGAGTGCGAACGGGTCCGGCGTGCCACCCGCCCCGGGGTTCGGAAACGGGATGCTCGGCGTGCCCGGCGTGGGCCCGCCGCCGGCGAGGCCGAGCCCGTCGCGCAGGATGGCGCCGCGCACGTCGGCGGGCCGCGCCCCCGCCAGCAGCAGCGCCACGTAGGCGCCGAGCCCACGTCCCACCAGCGTCGCCTGCTTCAGGTGACGGAGCGCGGTGTCGGCGTCGCCCATCAACACCTCGCAGGTGTAGCCGCCGGCGCGCGGGATCGTGCTCTGGCCGTGCCCCGTGAAGTCGAGCCCGAAGACCGGCCCGGGCCAGCTCGCCAGCTCTTCGGGTAGCGCGGCCGGCGTGCGCTCCCCGAGCCCGTGCAGCAGCAGCAGCGGGCGCCCGGCCCCGGCGCGCAGCGTGTGCAGCGCGAGATCCACCTTCGCGTGCCGGAGCCGCTGCACGGGCCGTCGCTTCGTCGGTGCGCCCGGGCTCACGACAGCTCCGTTAGGAAGTCGAGCACCAGCTCCGCCACGCGCCGAGGCTGCTCGATGTGCACGAAATGACCCACGCCGGGAAGCGCCAGCAGCCGTGCGCCCGGAGGCAGGTAGGGGCGCACCTCGTCGGGGTGCGTGTCCCAGCCCATCGGCTCGCTCTCGGTGGCGAGGATGCCGAGCAGCGGCACCGGCAGGCTCGCGAAGCGCGCCATCGACCAGGTGGCGCGCCACGGCCCGAAGCCGCCGGGCCGGAGCGCCGGGTCGATCTTCCAGCGCCAGCCGTCCTCGTCCTTGCGCGCCCCGACCGTCGCCAGGTAGCGCAGCCACTCGATCGAGAGGCGCGGGTTCATGCGCTGACGCCGCTTCGCCAGGCCGTCGAGCGTGTCGGGCCGCCGCACCTTGCTGCCCGCCTTCTCGCGGTGGTCGAGCCAGCCCGAGAGCTCGCGCGCGAGCAGGCGAGTGCGTTCGTGGTCCGCCACGTCGGGCGGCGGCTTGTGCGACGGGATCCCGTCCAGGTTCACGAACGCACGCACCCGGTCGGGTGCGGCCTGGATCAGGTGGGTCGAGATCGAGCCGCCCTTGCTGTGGCCGGCCAGGATCAGGGGATCCGCCCGGATCGAGTCGAGCACGGCGAGCATGTCGCGCACGTCGGCGTCCCAGCTGTAGAGCTCGGCGTGCTCGGAGTCGCCGTGGCCGCGCTGGTCCCAGGAGACGACGCGATAGCCCGCGTCCGCCAACAGCGGCGCGAAGACGTCGAAGGTGCCTGCGAAGTCGAAGCCCCCGTGCGCGAGCAGGATGGCCGGCGCCTTCGCGTCGCCCCACTCGGAGACGGCGAGCCGCAGGCCCTGCGAGGAGACGAAGCGCTGGCGGTCGGGGCGGCGCGCACCCGGGAAGCGGGCAGCCGCCTCCTCCTCGGGCGTGGGCAGGGACAGGGGAAGACTCCTCCGGGCGCCGGCACGATCTAGCGAACGGGACGCCGGCGGGCCAGACGACCCCCGGGGCGTCGGCCCGGACGCCTCACAGGGCGCCGTCGATGTCCGGCGGCAGCGGCGCTTCGAGGCGCAGCGGCGCGCCTTCGGAGCGCTCGAGATCGAGCGCCGCCGCGTGCAGCAGCACGCGCTCCGCCCCGGCGGTGGCGCCCGCGCCATAGAGATCGTCGCCCGCGATCGGCGCGCCGTGCGCGGCCAGATGCACGCGCAGCTGATGCGTCCGGCCCGTCTCGGGCCGCGCCTCGACGAGGGCGCGTTCTCCGCGCCGCGCGAGCACGGCGAACGCGGTGCGACTGAAGCGCGCCCCCTCCCGCGGCTCGGCGTGCAGCGCGAAGCGGAAGCGCGCCGGGTCGGGGGCGCGCCCGATCCAGCCCTCGCAGACGAAGGCGTCGCGCCCGGGCGCCGGGGCGGTCACCGCCAGGTAGCGCTTCGCGACGCGGCGATCCGCGAGCGCCCGCGTCGCCCAGGCGCCCGCGCGCCCGCGTGCGAACAGCGCCACGCCGCTGGTCTGGCGATCCAGCCGGTGGACGGCAACCAGCGAGTCGTCCGCGAGCAGGCGCCGCAGCTCCCGCTCGAGCGAGAGACGGGCGCTGGCGCGTGTTCGCTGCATGGGCAGCCACGGCGGCTTGTCGACGGCCACGAGACCGTCCCCGTCGTGGAGGATGCGAGACGCGACGAACGGGACCGGCTCCGGCTCGCGCGCGAAGGCATAGACGACGACCCAGGCCCCGCCCGGCAGCCGTTCGGGCGGCCGATCGCCGTCGAGCGGATGGCCGTTCAGGTGGACACCTCCGTGCCAGAGCGCGCGGTCGGCGCTCGCCCCGCTCCCGGCCAGGCGCTCCCGAAGCGCTTCGAGGAACGCTTCGAACGGAAGCGCCTCAGCGAGGGTGAAGCGCCGCACCACCAACGGCGGATCGTGGCGCTCGGCCGGCCGGCCCGCCCCCTGCATCGGCGTCCTCCCGAGCCGGAGACGATAGGAAACGGGCGCCCCCGCCGTCCGGTGGGGCGCCGAGGTGCAGTCGATCGCGCCAGCCGATCGAAGGAAGCCGAAGTTCCGATTGGACGACGCACGGCGGCAACGCCATGCTGGAAGCCGAAACGGGGAGGAACCATGGCGAGAAAAGCGAAGGCCAAGGCACAGAACGCGGAGGTGGTGAGCGCGCTCGAGAACCTGCTCGCTTCGAGCTACACGCTCTACCTCAAGACGCACAACTTCCACTGGAACGTGAAGGGGCCGATGTTCACGACGCTCCACACGCTCTTCGAGACCGAGTACACCGAGCTCGCGCTCGCCGTCGACACCATCGCCGAGCGCATTCGCGCGCTCGGGCGCCCGGCGCCGGGCACCTACGGCGAGTTCCAGGAGCGCTCGGCCGTGAAGGAACGCAAGGGCGTTCCGAAGGCGACCGAGATGGTGAAGCAGCTCGCGCGGGACCAGGTCACCGTCGCCGAGGTGGCGCGCGAGGTGCTGCGCGCGGCGGAGGCCGTGGGCGACGACGCGAGCGGCGACCTCGCGGTACAGCGGATCCAGGTGCACGAGAAGAACGCCTGGATGCTCCGCAGCCACCTGGACTGACGAAGCCCGCACCGGGCCCGTCGCTTCCGCGTTTCGACGTTTCAACGAACGTTGCTGCTCGCGCGGCGGAGGCGGTTCACTTCCTGGTGGGCGGCGCGCAGGGGCTCGGGCAGGCGCCAGCGCGGGGCGAAGCGGAGCACGAGGCGGCGCGCCGTCGCGAGGCTCACGCGGTGGCCGATCGAGACGTAGACGGGCGCGACGCCTTCGCGCGTTCGCAGCACCGAGCCGATGGTGTCGCCTTCGTGCCGAAGCACGCGGGTCGCGCCTCGGCGTGGGCCGGGCTCGCGGTGGCTCCCCACCAGACGGCTCTTGGCGACGCCGACGCTCGGCAGGTCGAGCGCCACCCCGAGATGGCACGCGAAGCCGAAGCGGCGCGGATGCGCACGGCCATGGCCGTCGCACAGCACCAGGTCGGGCCGGCGCCCGAGCTTCGCGAACGCTTCCAGCAGCGGCGGCAGCTCTCGAAACGAGAGGTAGCCAGGCACGTAGGGGAAGCTCGCCCGGCGAAGCACCGATGCGCTCTCGAGCGGTGCGAGGCTCTCGGCGTCGAGCACCACGACCGCGGCATGCAGCCAGGGGCTGCCGCGGTCGTAGGAGACGTCGACGCCGGCGACCCGGCGGAGGCGCTTCGGGAGCTCGTCGCGCTCCCGAACGACGGCGCGGAGCGCCTCCTGGAGCGGCCGCGCCTCCGCGACGGAGCGCGCCGCGAGCGCGGACGCGCTCAGCCGGAGGTCGGCTCGTCGAACGCGGCGGCCAGGAATGCCGCCAGCTCCTGACGATGCACGCGCTGCGAGCCCACCGCGGGGCTGGCGGCCGCGCGGCGACCCGCGTAGACGAACTCCCGCTGCCAGACCTCGCGCAGCAGCTCGCGCACGAACTCCCAGCCCCCCATGTTGGCAGGCTCCTCCTGGACCCAGACGAGGCGCTCCGCGTTCGCGTAGCGATCGCGCAGGGCCGCCAGCGCAGCACCCGGCCAGGGGTAGAGCTCCTCGACGCGGACGATCGCGACGTCGCCGCGCGCCTCGCCCTCGCCGACGCCGTCGCGCTTCTCGCGGTGCGCGAGCAGGTCGTAGTAGACCCGGCCCCAGCAGAGCAGCAGGTGGCGCACGCTGCCCGGATCGCGGATGGCCGGGTCGTCGAGGACGCTCTGGAAGCTGCCGTGGCTGAGCTCGTCGACGCGCGAGGTGGCCCGCGGCGCGCGCAGCAGGCTCTTCGGCGTGAAGATCACGAGCGGGCAGCGGAAGTTCCGTCGCATCTGTCGGCGCAGCACGTGGAAGTACTGCGCCGGCGTGGTGCAGTTCACGATCTGGAGGTTGTCCTCGGCGCAGAGCTGGAGGAAGCGCTCGGGGCGTCCGCTCGAGTGCTCGGGACCCTGCCCCTCGAAGCCGTGCGGCAGCAGCATCACCAGGCCGCTCATCCGGCCCCACTTCACGTGGGCCGAGGACACGAACTGGTCGATGATCGGCTGCGCCCCGTTCACGAAGTCGCCGAACTGCGCCTCCCACAAGGTCAGGGTGGTCGGGTCGGCCAGGCTGTAGCCGTACTCGAAGCCGAGCACCGCGGCCTCCGAGAGATGACTGTCCCAGACCTCGAAGTGCGCCTGCGTCTCCGCGACGTGCGCCAGCGGGATGAACTCGCGCCCGGTCTTCTGGTCGACGAGGCTGGCGTGGCGCTGGCTGAAGGTGCCGCGGGTGCTGTCCTGCCCCGAGAGCCGCACGGGCGTGCCCTCGATTACCAGCGTGCCGAACGCGAGCGCTTCGGCGGTCGCCCAGTCGATGGGGCCGTCCTCCGCCACCACCTTGGCGCGCTTGTCCAGCAGCGGCCGGAGCTTCCGGTGCACCTCGAAGTCGGCGGGCAAGGCGGCGAGCGCTTCCGCCACACGCGCAAGCCGCTCCACCGGCACGCCCGTGTCGGGCGTCTCGGCGGGCGCATGGCGGTCGAAGCCCGCCCAGGGGCCGCTCGGCTCGAACGGCTCGTCGGGTGCGGGCGGCTGCGTCTTGATGCTGTCGAGGGCCTGCTGGAGCTGGTGCCGCAGGTCGACCTCGATGCGCTCGACCTCGTCGCCGGTCAGCACCCCGGCGCGCACGAGCTGCTCCGTGTAGAGCTGCCGCAGCGGGGTCTTCTTCTTGATCTTCTCGTAGAGAATCGGCTGCGTGAAGCTCGGATCGTCGCCCTCGTTGTGGCCGTGGCGGCGATAGCAGACGAGGTCGATCACGACGTCGTCGTGGAAGCGCTGGCGGTAGGAATACGCCAGGCGCGCACAGTGGATCACGGCCTCCGGGTCGTCGCCGTTCACGTGGAAGATCGGCACCTGGATCATCTTCGCGACGTCCGTCGCGTAGAGCGTCGAGCGCGCCTCCTGCGGCGTGGTGGTGAAGCCGATCTGGTTGTTCACGACCACGTGGATCGTGCCGCCCGTCGAGTAGCCGGCGAGACCCGCGAGGTTCAGGACCTCGGCCACCATGCCCTGCCCGGCGAAGGCGGCGTCGCCGTGCAGCAGCAACGGCACCACCGTGCGCCCGCGCGGGTCCCCCGCCCGCGCCTGCTTGGCGCGCGCCCGGCCCTCGACGACCGGGTCCACGGCTTCGAGGTGCGAAGGGTTCGCCGTGAGCGAGAGATGGACGCTGCCACCGGCGCGCGTCTCGCGGTCGCTCGTGAAGCCCTTGTGGTACTTCACGTCGCCCGAACCGAAGGGCGCCTCCTCGAGCTCGATGTCCTCGAACTCGGAGAAGATCGACTCGAGCGACTTGCCGACGATGTTGGAGAGCACGTTGAGACGCCCGCGATGGGCCATCCCGATCACGATCTCGCGAACGCCGTGGCCGGGTGACGCCTCGACCAGGTCGTCGAGGAGCGGAATCAGCGCCTCGGCGCCCTCCAGGCCGAAGCGCTTCTGGCCCAGGAACTTGGTCTGGAGGAAGCGCTCGAAGAGCTCCGCCGCGGAGACCTTCTCGAGGATTCGCAGCTTCTCCTCGGGCGAGAGGGGGGTCTGGTTCTCCGTCTCTTCCATGCGACGCATCAGCCACTGGCGCGGCCCCGGGTCCTGGATGTGCGTGAACTCGACCCCCACGCGGCGGCAGTACGTGGCGCGCAGTCGCTCGAGGATCTGGCCGAGGCGCTGGATGGGCCCGCCGGGCAGATCGCCCGCGAAGAAGGGCGTCTCCAGGTCCTCCTTCCCGAGCCCGTAGTGCGCGGGATCGAGCTCCGGGAAGTACTCACTGCGTGCGGAGAGCGGGTCGAAGTCGGCGATGCGGTGGCCGCGCGCGCGGTAGGCGTGGATGAGCCTCAGCACCCGCGCGTACTTCTCGGCGACCTGCGGGCTGGCCAGGGCATCGGCGGGCGCCGGCTCCCGGGGCGTCTCGCGGGCGGCCTCGCGGGGCGCCTCCCGCAGCGCCGGGCGCGCCGGCGGCTCCTCCTCGAAGACCTCCGACCAGCTGGCGTGCACGGAGCCCGGGTCGAGCTCCCAGCGGTGGCGGATCTCCTCGACGATTCCGGCGTTCACGCCGAAGCCGGCCGGTACGTCCTCTCCGCTCCCGCCCGCGTGGGCGGCCGCTGTCTCCTCCTCGCCCTGCATCCCGTACGCGCCCCCTCGCGAGACGCCGAATCTAGAAGACCGCTTGGGAACGCGCATGGGGAAGAGGCCGGGGGGTTCGCGGCTAGCCACCTGCCGTCGCGAGGCCCTGCTCGGCGAGCAGGGCTTCGAGCGCACGCACGACCTCGGCCGTCGTCGCGGGTCGCTCGGCGGCGGTCTTGGCCAGCAGCCGGAGGATCAGCTCGGCCATCGCGTCCGGGACGCCCGAGACGCGCATGCGCGGATCCGGCGGGGCGGTGTGGCGATGGTGATAGCTGACGTCGCCCTCGTTGAAGGGCACCCCACCGGTCAGGAGCTCGAAGAGCGTGACCCCGAGCGCGTAGAGATCCGCGCGATGGTCGACCGTCTCCCCGGCCGCCTGCTCGGGGGCCATGTAGTAGGGCGTGCCGCCGATCACGGTGGCCGAGCGCCGGACCTCTTCGGTCATCTTCGCCAGGCCGAAGTCCATGATCTTGACGACGCGGTCCTTGGTGAAGAAGAGGTTCGCCGTCTTGATGTCGCGGTGCACGACGCCGTTCTCGTGCGCGAACTGGAGCCCCTTCGCGATCTGCACGCCGATGCGCAGCGTGTCCCGCACCGAGAGCCGGCCGCGCTTCTTCACGACCCCGTCCAGGGGGAAGCCTTCGAGGAGCTCCATGGTGAGGTAGTAGGTCCCGTCCGGCTGCTGATCGGCGTCGAAGAGCGTCACGATGTTCGGGTGCGAGAGCGACGCCGCCGCACGGGCTTCGCGCAGGAAGAGCTGGACGGCGGTGGGGTTGCTCTGCAGGTTCTCGGGCAGGCGCTTGAGCGCCACCATGCGGCCGAGGCGTTTGTCGCGCGCGCGCAGGACCACGCCCATGCCGCCGCGCCCGAGCTCGCCGAGCACCTCGTAGCGCTCCTCGCGCTCCGCGGCGGGCGCGACGGGCAGCGGCGCCGTGGTGTCCCCGGCGTTCGACGCCTCCGTGGCGCGTGCGGTCGCCGCCACGGTCTGCCGTAGCGCCTCGACCCGCTCACCGGCGCCGGCGTACTGGAAGTCCCGCTTGCGGATGTTCTCCCAGACCGCGAGCGCCTCGGCGGGCCGCTCGGCCCGCTCGAACAGCCGCGCCAGGCCCTCGAGCGCGTCGAGCGGCGCCTCGTCGGCGCCCTTCGTCTCGATCGCCGCACGGGCCTTGTCGATGGCGAGGTCGAAGGCGCCGCGCTTCTCGAACAGGCCGGCCAACGCCTCGCAGGCATCGGCGTACTCCGGGTCGCGTGCCCCGACCAGCTGGAGGCAGCGGATCGCCGCGTCCTCTTCCCCGATCTCGAGCGCGAGGGTACCGGCCTCGTAGAAGCGCCCGGTCTTCTCGAGCAGCGCGAGGGCCTTCACGAAGTCCCCGCCGCTCCGGTAGGCCTCGATCGCAGCAGCGTAGTCGAACGCCGCCTCGTAGGCGCGGGCCGCGGCGAGCGAGTCTCCGGCGGCCTTGTGCGCCTCGGCTGCGTGATGGAAGTCGCCGGCCTTCTCGTAGAGGGCGGCCGAGCGCTCCGCGGTCGGGCTCTTGCTGGCGAGCTCCGCCGCCTCCGCGAACTTCCCGGCGCGCTCGAGCCAGAGGGCGGCCTCGTCGGTCTCGCCGCGCAGACGATGATGGGCCGCACGCATCAGCAGCGCCTGCTCGCCCTGCCCTGCGGCTTCGAGCGCCTGGCTGGCGGCGAGCAGATCTCCTCCGAGATAGGCGTCGACCGCCTCCACCGAGCCCGTGAAGCGCGCGTCCTCCACCTTCGCGGGATTGATGACCACCGCCTGGCCGGTCATCTCCCGCACGTCCACCGCGCGCTCGAAGACGCGGTCCTCTGCGCCGATCAGGAGTGTGTGGGAGCCCGTGGTCAGGAAGACCGTCGCGAAGTCGTCCTTCACGAAGCGCAGCGAGTCGGGCACGCCGAGCACCGCCACGCGCACCTGGGTCGTATCCGACTCCTCGCGCTGGACGCGCACCTCGATCGGGGCCGCCTTGCGGCGGAAGTCGAACACCACCTCGGTCGTCTCGCCGCGACGGATGCGGACCTGCCGCTCCTCGAGGTAGTTCCCGATCACCTCCTGGCTGCTCGTCTCCTGGAGCAGCCCGTGCACCGCGACGTACCAGGAGCGGGCCGGGAGCCAGGCCATGCGGGTCTCGCGCCCGACCATGTGGCGCACCAGCCGCGACCAGGCCCGGTTCTTTCGCTGGTACTGGGTGCGCTTGCTGCGTCCCGCCTTGTCCTTGGCCTGCTTGGTCTTGCCCGGCCGTCGCGAGAGCTCGATGCTGAAGAAGCCCTGGGACCCGCGCACCCTTTCGTACTCGAGCTGCACGACGAGCGCGCCCCAGCCCCGCAGGACGGGCAGCGCCAGCAGCACGAGGAGCGCGAGCGCACACACCCCCGCCCGCCAGTTCCAGACCACGAAGGCCGACGGGTCCGCCAGGGTTGCGCTGAAGCCGGACAGGAACACGTCGGCCTCACGCCGCCCCCCGAGCATCCGGAGCTCGACGGTCACGGCGCGTTGCGGCGGATCGAACAGCGTCGCGTCCTCCGGCGTCACCCATCGGGCGAGGAAAACCGCGTCCACCTCGAGCCGATCGTTCAAGAGGGCGACGTCCGCGCGCCCAGTCCCCCCTGCGCGCAGCGCGGCGAGCGCACGCTCGGCGGGCAGGTCGAGCGAGCCGGCGCTGGAGATCGCGAAGCGACGGCGCAGGGCATTGCCGATCGCCGCATCGAGGCGCCCGGGATCGACCCGGCGCGGCAGGAGCCACGCCCGCAGCTGCGCGCGCCATCCGGCCGGGGCGTCGAGCCCGAGGAAGGCGATCTTCCCGAGCGCGACGCGCCGCGGGGTGGTCTGGGGAAAGCTCTCCGCGAGCGCGGTGAAGGCATTGCTGCCCGGAGCCTGGGGGCTCCCGGGGCCGCCCGAGGTGGGCCCGTCGTCCGGGGTGAGGGCCGCGCCCGAGAGCTTCGCGACGACGGCCTGCTCTGCGCTCGCGGCCTCGGCGTTGCCCGCCTGCTCGTACACCTTCGCGAGCGCGGAACGGAGCGGCGGCTCGTCCGGCTCGAGCGCGACGGCCTGGACCAGTGCGGCCTCGGCCGCGGCGAGCTCGCCGCGGCTGGCGTGGATCTCGGCCGCCTCCGACAGCACGAGCGCACGCACCTCGAGCGGGACGGATTCGGGGTCCAGCGTCCGAAGCGCGGCGTCGGGGTCGCCTGCATCCCTGAGGGCCTGGGCGAGCGAGGTGCGCCCGCGGACGTCTGCCGGGGCCTCTGCCACCACCTGCTCGAGCGGAGCGACCGCCGCCTCCGCCTTGCCCTGCGCGAGCAAGGCGTCGCCCAGACCATGCAGCGCCGGGACGTCGCCGGGGGCCGCTTCGACCACACGCCGGAACGCCTCCTCGGCGCCGGCCGCGTCACCGGTCCGGGCGCGCATCCGGCCGAGCCCGCGAAGCGCCTCGAGATCGCTCGCGTCCGTCGCCACCGCCTCGTCCCAGGCCGAGAGCGCCTCGACGTCGTTGCCGAGTGTCTCCTCGAGGCGGGCGACGTTCCGGCGCGCGGCTTCCTGCCTGTGGCCGCCGAGCTGCATCGCACGCTCGAAGGAGCTTCGCGCGCCCTCCGCATCGAGGCGCTCGGTCTGGCGCTCGCCGGCGGCGAGCCACAGATCGGCCTGCGCCGGCGGCGCCACCGACGGGTTGCTCGCCAACGCCACGCGGGCGGGTACGTCCTCGGGGGCCAGCGTGAGCACCCGCTCCCAGGCGAGCTTCGCGTCCGCATGTCGCGCGAGAGCAGTCAGCATGCGGGCGCGGCCGCGCTCCGCCTCCACGTTGCTCGGGTCGGCCTCGGCGGCCTCCGCGTAGAGGACGAGCGCGCGCCCCGGGTCGCTGGCCGCATGCGAGCGCTCTGCGCCCGCGATCAGGGCCTCGGCGTCGCGCTCGTTCTGGAGCTGATGGCGGATCGCGAGCCAGTCGGGGTCCGCTGCGCCGCGCGCACTCGCGAGCCGCGAGCGGGCCACGGCGTCTGCGTCCGGGCCCGTCGAGAGCGCCAGGATGTCCTGGCGGAGCGCGTCCGCCGTGGGGCTCTCGACGCTCTCGATCTCACGCCACGCCAGGGCGAGCGAGCCCGCGGCGATGCGATCCATGGCGCGCTGGTAGGCGCCGAGCTCGGCCAGCCGCGGCGGGGCCTCGCCCTCCGCGCGGCCCGCGCCGAGCGCGCCGCGAAGCGGTGTGAAGCTCGTGACCAGCGCCTCGCCGAGCGAGGCGAGGCGACCGCTGCCGTGGCCGACCGCGAGCGGCCCGCCCTTCGCGTCGTAGGCGCGGAGCCAGATCTCGAGCGCGCCGTCTTCGAGGCGGATGTGGCCGAGCACCACCGCCGAGGACTCGGCCGCCCGCGCCAGCTCGGGCACGTCCTCGCTGCGCAGGAAGGGCCGCGCGGGGGAGATGCGCGCGGCGGCCACGCGGTCGGTGTGGCTCGGATCCACCGCCGGAATGCCGCCCCGGCGAAGCTCCTGCATCAGCCAGAGACGGACGCCGCCCTCGACCGAGCGGAGCACGGCCGGGGCGCGCGGGACGAAGACGGCGACGGCGCTCGGCGTCGCGGTCGAGGCGTTCCGCGCGGGGCGGCCCGACTCGGCGGACGCGCCGAGCGGCGCCACGCCGAGGCACCATGCGGCGATGGCCGCGAGCCAGACGCGCCTGGCACCCGGCCAGAGGCGCCGGTCGGCACCCCCCCGCAGGCGCCGCATGGGCTGTCCCGGGAACCCTGACATCTCGCCCTTGGCATCGGCAGGCGGGGCAGCGAGGTTGACGTCGGGCTTGGGAAAGCGGGCCGGGGGGACTCAGCCCCGCTCGGACCGCCAGCGGCGGGCCGCCTCGGCGACCCGATCGGGGCGCTGCATGGGCACCAGGTGGCCCGCCTCGACCGGCTCGACGCGGCCGCACCGCATCGAAGCGGCCAGCTCCTGGTAGCGGGCCAGCGGGAAGTTGCCTTCCTGCGCCCAGAGCCAGAGCGTGGGCGTCGGGAGGTCTCGCGTCCAGGTCAGGAGATCGAGGGCTTCTCCCTGCTCGAAGACCGCGGCCTCGACCGCACCGGGACACTTGAGCGTGACGCCTCCCTCGCTGCCCGCCCGCAGGCCGTCCTCGACGTAGAGGTCGAGGGCGGTCTCGGTCCAGCCCGAGAAGAGCGAGCGCTCGGCGAACCAGGCGCGCGCCTCGGCCCGGCTCGGCCAGTCGGCCCGTCGGCGTCGCGCGGCGTCCACCATCCCCTGCACGTGCTCGGCCCGCTCGGGCGGCCGGGCCTCGGGCGGGGGCGGCGTCACGGGATCGACCAGCAGCAGTCGTTCGAAGCGCTCCGGCCGCACCGCCGCCGCGCCGAGCAGGCTGGTGCCGCCGAACGAGTGGCCGATCCCGAGCGCGAGCGGCCGGCCCGTCTCCTCGACCAGCCGTTCGGCCACCGCCGCGACGTCCGAAGCGAACTCGCGCCAGGCGAACGCGGCCGGGCCCTCGGGACGTGACGAATCCCCATGGCCACGCGCGTCCATGGCCACCACGCGCAGCTCGCCGCGCAGCGCGTGCGCAACTTCGGCCCACATGCCCTTGCAGAAGCCGTTGGCGTGATGGGCGAGCGCGAGCGGGGCTTCGCCGCCGAAGTCGAGCAGCGCGATCTCGACGCCGCGCTCCGGGAGCGTGAGCCGGCGTGGCGTGGCGGCCGCGAGCAGCTCGCGGGCACGCTCCGGGTTCTCCATGTCGCTCGGCCCCTCCCGTCCGGAGCGCGCAGGGTAGCCCCGCGCAGCACCGAAGCCCTGAAAGAATGGACGGACGCCGGGCCCGTGCCGTACGCTGATGCGCTCCCTGCTCCGAGCTCCCATGCCCCCCGCTGCTCCTGCTGTTGCTGCCGCTCCGCAATCCCGCTCCCGCGTGCTGCTGGAGCTATACCGGACCTTCGGGCCGCACCTCCGGCCGTACTGGCGTTGGTTCGCGGTGGGCTATTCGGCGATGGGGGCCGCGATTCTGGCCCGGACGCTCACGCCGTTCCCCCTCAAGTGGATCCTCGACCACGTCCTGCTCGAGGAGCCGCTGCCCGAAGGCCGCGTCTCGGGCTGGGTCGGCGCGGTCGCCTCGCAGCCGGAGAGCCTGCTGCTGCTGCTGTGCGTCGGCATGGTCGTGCTCGTCTTCCTCCAGGGTCTGCTCTCCTACTTCCATCGCTTCTGGATCGCCACCGCGGCGCGTCTCGCCAACAACGACATCCGCAACCACGTCTTCCACCGCCTCCAGCTGCTGCCGCTCTCGTTCCACGGCCGGGTCGCGCCGGGCGACCTGGTGGTGCGGATGACCGAGGACGTGAACACGCTGCGGCACCTGCTGATCGATTCGGTCACCGAGCTGGTGCGCATGTTCTTCGGCTTCGGTTGGATCCTCGTGCTGATGGCGGCGATGAACCTGCGCCTCACCCTGCTCGCGCTCGTCGTCGCGCCCCCGATCTACTGGCTCTCGAAGCGCTTCCGGGGACGCGTCGAGGAGCTGGCCCAGGTGTCGCGGACCAAGGAGAGCGAGGTCGGCGCCATCGTCCAGGAGAACGTCAGCTCCATGGCCGTGGTCCACGCCTTCTCCCAACAGGACCACGAGCGGCGCCGCTTCGAGGAGGAGACGCGCGCGAGCATGGTCGCCGACATCCGCCGCATGCGGCTCAGCCGCGGCTTCGGACGCGCCATCGAGCTGCTGGTCGCGATCGGGACGGCGACCGTCGTGTACTACGCGGGCCGCCTGGCGCTCGGGGGCCAGCTCGAGGCCACCGACCTCGTACTCTTCGTGCCCTGGCTCCACGACCTCTACCAGCCGCTGCAACGCCTGGCCCAGCTGCTGCTCACCCTCTCGCGCCAGGTCGTGAGCGGGGAGCGGATCGCGGAGCTGCTGCGCGTGGAGCTGACGGTTCGCGACGCCGACGACGCCATCGAGGCCCCGCCCTTCGCCGGGGACGTGCGCTTCGAGGACGTGAGCTTCGGCTACCGCCCCGGCGTGCCCGTGCTCAACGCGCTCAGCTTCCACGCCCGCCCCGGGCAGCTGATCGCGCTGGTCGGCTCGAGCGGCGCGGGCAAAAGCACCGCGGCGAGCCTGTTGCTGCGCTTCTTCGACCCCTGGCAGGGCCGCATCCGCATCGACGGCACCGACATCCGCCGCTTCAAGATCGACTCGCTGCGAAGCCAGATGAACGTGGTACTGCAGGAGACGCTGCTGCTCCGCCGCAGCATCCGGGACAACATCGCCTTCGGAACCCCCGGCGCCAGCCTCGAGGACGTCGTCCACGCGGCCCGTGCCGCCCAGATCCACGACTTCGTGAGCGCCCTGCCCGACGGCTACGACACGGTGTTGACGGACGGGGCCCGCAATCTCTCGGGCGGCCAGCGCCAGCGGCTCGCGCTCGCGCGCGCGCTGCTGCGAGACGCACCGATCCTGATCCTCGACGAGCCGATGAGCGCGGTCGACGCGATCACCGAGGCGCGCCTCGACGAGACGATCGCGCGCGTGGCGAAGGGCCGCACCGCGTTCGTCATCGCGCATCGCCTCGCCACGATCCGCCGAGCCGACCTGATCCTGGTGATCGAGGACGGCCGCGTCGCCGAGCAGGGCAGCCACGACGAGCTGCTGGCGACCAGCGGCCGCTATCGCACGTTGTACGAGACGCAGTACAAGACGTCCGCCGCCGGAAGCTGAAACGGATGCAAGGGAAACGGGAGCCGGCTGCACAGGAGTTGCCGGCTCGAGACGCGAAGCTGCCGGTTCCACGGCGGATTCTCCGCGCGTCGACGGGGACAGCGGTGATAGGATGCCGAGCAGCGGGCGTCGCCCGCGTTCCCAAGCTGTTCGGATGCACACGATGCGGATGCTGCGCTCCCTCGCGATGGGCCTGTTGGGCCCGTCTCTCTTCTTCCTGTCCCTCGACGCCGCCCGGGCCGAGCCCGCGGGCGGCCTCTCGGTCGAGGGCGTCGCCGACGTCGATACCCAACGGGTCCGAAGCCTGATCGAGGGGGCCAGCGAGCGCGCCGAGGCGCGCGCCCCCGAGCCGACGCCCCTGCTGCTGACGCTCGAAGACGCGATCCGCGTGGCGCTCGAGGCGAACCTCCGGCTCCAGATCGCGACGATCGACCGCGACGTGGCGGACGCGCTGGTGCCCGCGGCACGCGCCAAGTTCCACCCGGTTCCGGGCTTCGACGTGGCCGCCGGCTCCGAGCGTCTCGTCGACGGCCCGGACGACATCACGTCCCCGGGCGAGCTGGTACCGGGGACGTTCGAGGAGAACGCGCAGTCCGCGATTCCCTTCGTGCGACAGGAGCTGCCGACGGGGGGCACCGTCACCGTCTCGGCCCAGCTGCTGCGCGACTCCACCAACGATCGCCGCAACATCCCGGCCGACGAGCTCTCCACGAACGGCGATCGCTATCTCAGTGACACGGCGATCGTGCTCACCCAGCCGCTGCTGCGGGGCGGGCGGGTCTACGTGGCGCGCCGGGAGATCCTCGACTCCGAGTACAACCTCTCCATCGCCGAGTCGCAGCTCCGCGCCCAGATCCTCCAGGTGACGGCGCAGGTGAAGGAGGCCTACTACAACGCCATCCTCGCACGCCGGCTGATCGAGGTGAGCGAGCAGGCGCTCGAGCGCGACCGCGCCCTGCTCGAGGCCTCCGGCGCGCTCTTCGACGCCGGACGCGCCAGCCGGCGCGACGTCCTGAGCGCCGAGATCCGCATCTCCGACGGCGAATCCTCGCTGGCGGCGAACCAGGCCAGCTACGACGCCGCCCAGCTGGTGCTGCGCGACGTGCTGGGGACGCCGATCGAGCGACCCGTGCAGCCGACCGAGGCGGGGATCCCGTTCCACCCGGTGCCGATCGAGCTCCCGAAGTGGGTGGCGCAGGCCACCGAGAACCGTCCCGAGATCCGCGCCCTGCTCACCCGGCTCGATCAGACCGCCCTGGCGGTGCGGGTGGCCGAGAACGAGGTGCTTCCGGCCCTCGACTTCCTCGGCAGCTACGGGCGCGCCGGCTTCAGCAATTCCTCCCGCACCACCTGGGACCAGGAGAGTCAGGCCTGGGTGACGGGGCTCCACTTCGAGGTGCCGTTCGGCAACGTGGCCGCCCGCCAGCGGCTGCTGGCCGCCCGGCTCCTGAACCGCCGGGTCGAGCGCGAGCTCCGCGACCTCCAACGCCTGATCGAGATCGAGGTGCGCACCGAGGCGATCAAGCTGCGCGAGAACTTCGCGGACCTGGCGGCGCAGACGGCGAAGCTGGAGCAGTCGCGGGCGAAGCTCGAGACGGCCAGCACCCGCTTCCGACTGGGCCTCGCCGACAACTTCGACGTGACCGACGCCCAGGAGGACCTGGTCTCCGCCGAGACGGAGTTCCTGAGCTCGATGGTCGACTACGTGAACAGCCAGGCGCGGCTGGAGGCGAGCATTGCGGGACCCCTCTGATCTCCGGAGCACCCATGATCGGTGACGCCCGACGCGGCGTCCGCCGGCGCCCGCGGCGACGCTGGCTCTGGCTCGCGGCCTCCGTGGCGGCCGCCTTCGCGACGCTCGCCGTCCTGCGCGGCCTGCCCGGCGAGTCCGCTGCGCTGCTGCCGACCGCGCGCGTCGAGCGGGGCGACGTCCGGATCACGCTCACGGAGTCCGGCGAGCTGCGCGCCTCCGAGCAGACCACGGTGAGCGCCACCAACGACAAGCAGATCGTCTGGCTGATTCCGGAGGGCACCCAGGTGAAGGAGGGCGACCTCCTGATCCGCTTCGAGTCGCACAAGTACGAGCTCGCCAAGAGCACCGCGGAGTCGATGCTGGCCCTGGCCCAGGCCGAGCTCATGAAGGCACGCTCCGAGCGCGAGGCGCGGCGCTCCACGGAGCAGAAGGCCCGGCTCGACTACGAGTCGCTGCCCGAGCTCGCCGAGAAGGGCTACATCAACCAGAACGAGCTGGAGGCCGCGCGCCTCGCGTACCAGGAGGTGCGGGTCTCGAATCACGCGTTCGACGCGGCCATCGCCGCGGCCCGAGCGAACGTCGAGCGCGCCCGACAAGAGGTCGCGGTCCAGCAGCGCAAGCTCGACGAGGGGGCGGTCTACGCCCCCCGTGCCGGTGTCGTCGTCCATGCCAACTCGGGCGATCCCGCGAACCCGAACAAGATCTCGGTGGGCATGATCCCCTACGAGGGCATGCCCCTGATCTATCTCCCGGACACCTCCCAGATGGTGGTCGACACCGAGATCAGCGAGTTCGACCTCGGCAAGGTGACACCCGGCGGGCGCGCCGAGCTGCGCCTCGACGCCTACCCCGATGCCCGTTTCGAAGGCGAGGTGATCTCGGTCGGCGCCCTGGCCCGGCAGAAGATCAGCCAGGTGACGGGCAAGCCGACCGGAGTGAAGGTCTTCGACGTGCGCGTCCGCGTCCTGGGCACGGACGAACGGCTCCGGCCCGGGCTGAGCACCACCGTCGACTTCCTGGTGAGCGAGCTCGACGACGCGCTCTACGTTCCGCTCGCCGCCGTGTTCGTGGACGAGCTCGATCGGACCATCGCCTACCGCAAGGGCCTCGCGTCGATCGAGACGCGTCCGCTGGTGCTGGGCGGGAGCACGGACCGCATCGCCGTGGTCACGGAGGGCCTCGAGGAGGGCGACGAGGTGCTGCTCGTGGCGCCCGAGCCCAGCTGAGCGCCGTGTCCGCCCTGATCGAAGTCCGCGACGTCCACAAGACCCACGAGATGGGCGAGCGCGACGTGCAAGCCCTGGCGGGGGTCTCGCTGTCGGTCTCTCCCGGCGAGTATCTCGCCATCATGGGGGCGTCGGGGTCCGGCAAGACGACCCTCCTCCACCTGATGGGCTGTCTCGACCGGCCGAGTCGGGGCGCCATCCGGTTCGATGGCACCGAGCTCGCCGAGCTCGACGACGACGCGCTCTCCGATCTCCGCAGCCGCCGCATCGGCTTCGTGTTCCAGGCGTTCCATCTGATCCCGCAGCTCGACGTGGTCGAGAACGTCGAGCTTCCGCTGGTCTACCAGGAGGCCGATCGCAGCGCCCGCCGGGAGCGGGCGCTGGCGCTGCTCGGCCGCGTCGGGCTGGGCGATCGCGCCGGGCACCGGCCCAACCAGCTCTCCGGGGGCGAGTGTCAACGCGTCGCCATCGCCCGGGCCCTCGTCGCGGAGCCGGCGGTGGTGCTCGCGGACGAGCCGACCGGGAACCTCGACAGCCGGACCGGGGACGAGATCATGGCGCTGCTCGAAGGCCTGCACGCCGGCGGCGTGGCGATCGTGTTGGTGACGCACGACCGCGAGCGCGCGCGACGGGCCGAGCGGCTCGTGGCCATGCGGGATGGCCGCATCGTCTTCGATGCAGCGCCTGCTGCGACGGCGGAGGGCTGAGGCGTTGGCGCTCGGCTTCGAGGAGAGCCTCCGGATCGGCGTTCGCAGCATTCTCGGCCACAAGCTGCGCTCCTTCCTCACCATGCTGGGCATGATCTTCGGCGTCGCGGCCGTGGTCTCGATGGTGTCGATCGCGGAGGGCGCGCGCCGGGAAGCCGCCGAGCAGGTCCAGCTGCTCGGCACCAACAACATCCGCGTGCATCGACGCGAGCTGAGCGCGGCGGCGCGCGAGGAGGCCGAGCAGAAGGGCTCGCGCGGCCTCGTCGTCGACGACGCGGAGCTGCTCGAAGCGAGCCTCGGAAACCTGCGCGGCGTGGCGCCCGTCCGCTTCGTCGACGCGGCCGTGCTGCGCGACGGACGCGAGGCCGGCGCGCGCGTCGTGGCCACGAACGCCGCCTACTCGTCGGTCACCGACTTCCGCCCCGTCGACGGACGCTTCCTCTCCGCACTCGATCTGGCGGGCAGCAAGCGCGTGGCCGTGATCGGCTCGACGGTGCGCGAGGAGCTTTTCGGCTCCGGGAACCCCGTGGGCCAGCGCGTCCGCATCGGAGGCCACTGGTTCACGGTGGTCGGCCTGATGGAGCCGAAGGCGCTCCGCGACGGCCGCGCCAGCGTGATCAAAGTCCGCGACATCAACCGCGACGTCTACGTGCCGATCACCACCGCCGCGTTGCGCCTCCCCGACGAGACGGGTGAGCCCGGCATCGAGCAGATCGCGGTCCGGGTCGACGCCGCCGAGCAGGTGCCGAGCACCGCACGAAGCATCGAGCGACTCCTCCAGCGCTTCCACCAGGGCGTGGAGGACTTCGAGCTCGTGGTGCCCGCGGAGCTGCTCGCGCAGGCGCAGAGCACGCAGCGTGTATTCAACATCGTGATGGGCTCCATCGCCGCGATCTCGCTGCTGGTCGGCGGCATCGGAATCATGAACGTCATGCTGACCACGGTGACGGAACGCACCCGGGAGGTCGGCATCCGCCGGGCGATCGGGGCCACGCGACGCACGATCCTCCTGCAGTTCCTGATCGAGACCGTGCTGGTGAGCACGACCGGCGGCTGCCTCGGCATCGTGGTCGGCTCGCTGATGGCCAAGGGCATCCATCTCTTCGCAGGCTGGGAGACCGTGGTCTCGCCGACAGGGATGGGCGTCGCCTTCGTCATCTCGGTCGCCGTAGGCGTGATCTTCGGGCTGGTTCCCGCCCGACGCGCCGCGCTCATGGAGCCCGTGCAGGCGCTGCGCTCCGAGTGAGCCGAGACGATGTGCAACGAGACGGCAGCTCGCACTGCACGGAACGAGGAACTCGACGGTTTTCCGAACGCACCCGGACGGGAGCCGGCATCCGCATGGGCCGCGGCGACAAATTCCTTGACGCAGCCCGTTGCGATGCGTTCGAATCTCCTTCAGTTTCGCAAGTTCCGACGTTGACCTGCGTTGAAGCTGAAAGTGCTGAAGAGGCGAATGGTGGCTGACTCGAGCGGAATTCATGGCAGCGGGACGAGATTCGCAGCGCTGGCTTGAGCTGCTGCGGACGGGCCTGATCGCAACGAAGCCGGCACGCGCCGGCGGCGTCGCGGGCTCGGGGACCGTGCTCGCCTCGGCGGCGCTCGACGCCAGCCGCCCGGCCGGACGCGTCCGAACGCTTCCCGTGCGCCCGCTGGCGGTTCACGAGCGACCGCGCGCGGCCGGGAAGTTCCTCCAGGTGGGGAGCGAGAAGCTCTGGGTCCGGGGGGTCACGTACGGGACCTTCCGGCCGAGCTCCGAGGGCTTCCTGCTTCCCGAGCGCGGCGTGGTGGCGCGGGACTTCGCCGCGATGGCGGTCCACGGCATCAACGCGATCCGCGTCTATACGTTGCCGCCGCGCTGGCTGCTCGACCTCGCCGCGGCGAACGGCATCCGCGTGCTCGTGGGCTTCGACTGGCCGGTCCACACGGCGTTCCTCGAGACCCGACGCCAAGCGCGCGACATCGAGAAGCTCGTGCGCGAAGGCGCGCGCTCGCTGGCCGGACACGAGGCGATCCTCGCCTGGTCGCTCGGCAACGAGATCTCCGCCTCCGTCGTCCGTTGGCACGGCCGACGTCGGGTCGAGCGCTTCCTGGGGGGCCTGTACCAGGAGGTGAAGGGAGAGGATCCCGACTCGCTCGTCAGCTACGTCAGCTATCCGACCACCGAGTATCTCGAGCTCCCCTTCCTCGACCTCGCCGCCTTCAACGTCTACCTCGAGTCGCGCGAGCGGCTGTCGGCCTATCTGGCGCGTCTCCAGAACCTGGCGGGCGAGCGCCCGCTGCTGATGGCGGAGCTCGGCCTCGACAGCCGGCAGCACGGCGAGAAGCGCCAGGCCGAGGTGCTCGACTGGCAGCTCGCCGAGCTGTTCCAGGCGGGCTGCGCCGGCGCCTTCGTGTTCAGCTGGACGGCCGAGTGGTACTGCGGCGGCCGCGAGATCGTGGACTGGGACTTCGGGCTCACCACCCGGGAACGCGAGCCGAAGCCTGCGCTCGGCCGCGTCCAGCGGGCGTTCGCCCAGGTGCCCGTGCGCCCGCGCAAACGCTGGCCGCGATTCTCGGTCGTGGTGTGCAGCTACAACGGGGCCGGCACCATCCGCGACACGCTCGACGCCCTCGCGGCGCTCGACTACCCCGACTACGAAGTGATCGTCGTGAACGACGGCTCGACGGACGAGACCCCGGAGATCGCCGCGCGCTACGACGTCCGGCTGATCTCGACGGAGAACCAGGGGCTCGCCGTGGCCCGCAACGTCGGCCTGCGCGCCGCCAGCGGCGAGATCGTGGCCTACATCGACGACGACGCGTACCCGGACCGTGACTGGCTGCGCTATCTCGCTCTCCGGTTCCTGGAGGACGACGTGTGCGGCGCAGGCGGGCCAAACCTGCTGCCGCCGGAGGACGGAGACGTCGCCGAGTGCGTCGCCAACGCGCCCGGCGGCCCGGCGCACGTCCTGCTCCACGATCGCGAGGCGGAGCACGTGCCCGGCTGCAACATGGCCTTCCGCCGCGACTGGCTGGAGGCGGTGGGTGGCTTCGATCCCCAGTTCCGGGTGGCAGGCGACGACGTCGACCTGTGTTGGGCCGTGCAGCAGCGGGGCGGGCGGATCGGCTTCCACGCGGGCGCCCTCGTCTGGCACCACCGGCGCGGATCGGTGCTCCGCTACTGGAAGCAGCAGCTGGGCTACGGCCGCGCCGAGGCGTTGCTCGCTCGGAAGTGGCCGAGCAAGTACAACAGCGCCGGACACGTGCCCTGGAGCGGGCGGATCTACGGGCGCGGTCTCACCCTGCCCGCCTTCGGCCGCACACCGCGCATCTACCACGGCGTCTGGGGAAGCGCGCCGTTCCAGTCCATCTACGAGCCCGCCGAGGGCCCGTACGGCGCGCTGCCGCTGCTTCCGGAGTGGTACCTGTTGATCCTGGGGCTGGCCGGGCTCACGGCGCTCGGCGCTCTCTGGCCCCCCCTCCACTTCGCGGCCGTCGGCGTCGCGCTCGCGCTGGCCGCCGTGATCGCCCAGGCCGCGCGCAGCGCCGCCCGCACGCGGCTGCGCGACAAGCCCCGCTCCCGCCTCTCGCGCTGGAAGATGCGGAGCCTGATCTTCGGCCTGCACCTGGCGCAGCCCGCCGCCCGCCTGATCGGGCGCCTGCGCCACGGTCTGGCGCCCTGGAAGCCGCGGGTCGAGGCCCGCTGGACGCCCCCGCGCCCGACGCAGAAGACGCACTGGAGCGAACACTGGCGGGCGCCCACCGAGTGGCTCGAGGCGCTCGAGGGCGAGCTCCGCGCCGCCGGCGCCCTGGTGTACCGCGCTGGCGTGTACGACCGCTTCGAGCTGGCGGTGAACGGGGGACCCTGCGGCGGCGCGCGCGTCCGCTTCGCGGTGGAGGAGCACGGCGAGGGCCGCCAGTACCTGCGCTTCCGGGCATGGCCGAAGCTGCGGCGTGGGGTCGGCGTGAGCCTGTTCGGCGCGGCCCTCGCGGCCGCTGCCTTCACGGACGGCGCCTGGCTCGCCGGTGCGGTCCTGGCCGCGGGCGCCCTCACCCTGCCGGCGGTTGCGATCCGCGAAGCCGGTCGGGCGCAGGGCCAGATCCTCGAGGCGGTCGGGCGCCTGGCCGCGAGCCCGCCGGATGCCGTGGCCGAAACGCGGGGCGGCGCGTGACGTCGGCCGCCGGACGGAGCGTGAAGTCCGCCGCGCGGCGGAAGCGCGATCGGCGCCGCGGAACGCCGGCACCGGTCGAGGTCTGGACCGCCCCGCTCGAGACGGAGCCCGCCGTCGGCGCCTGGCGTGCGCTCGGGGCCGGGCCGATGCCGGAGCGCCTCGAGCTGCTCCGCCGCCGCGACAAGTCGGTCATCTACCGGCTACCCGACGTGGGCCGTGCCGGATCCCACGTCATCGCAAAGCAGAGCCCCTGGGACGTCGTGCACGACGAGCGGGCGGCCTACGAGATGCTCGAGACGCTCGACGTGCCGCGACTCGGCTACTACGGCTTCCACCCCGAGCCATCGCGCGTGACCGGCTGGCTGTTCCTCGAGGACGCGGCCGGCACACCCTGGGACCCGAACGACGCGCTGCATCGCCAGCTCTGCACGGGCTGGCTGGCCGCCGTCCACAGCGCGTCGGCGCGGCGCGACGGCGCGCGCCTGCTGCCGGACCGCGGCCTGGGCTGGTATCGCATGCACCTGGATGGCTGCCCGGCGCGGATCCGGGAGGGATTCTCGAACCCGCATGTGCCGCACGAAGCGCATGGCGTCCTCGACGATATGCTCCATCTGCTCGACGCGGTCGCGGAACACTGGGCCGAGATCGAAGCGGGCTGTGCGTCGATGCCGCTGGCGCTCACGCACGGGGACTTCGCGGAGCGGAACGTCCGCATCCGTCACGACCCGGAAGGCGTACGTCTGCTCGCCTTCGACTGGGAGGTCGCGGGGTGGGGCCTCCCCGGGGTGGACCTGGTCGACGTCGACCTGCCGGCCTACGCCGAAGCCGTCCGCGGGGCCTGGCCGGAGCTCGAGGTCGAAGGCTTGCGTCGCTTCGCCCACCTGGGCCAGCTGCTCCGCGGCGGCGTCGTGTCCACGAGCTGGGCGTCCGAGTCGCTGAGGACGCACTGGACCCGGGACGTCCTGGCCGAGTTCCCGCACTACGCGCGGCGCATCCTCGACGCGTTCGACGCCCTCGGCTGGCGCAGGCCCGGGTGATCGCGTGATCACCGGCCTGGCCGCGGGCCTGCGGCGCATCGGGGCGGATGAGCCGGCGCTCTGCGCTGCCCTCGAGCGACTCGTCGGGAGTGCCGGCGCAACCCCGTGCCTCGAGGCCACCGAGAGCCTGGCCCGGGGGCGGGTCCATCGCCTCCGCTTCACCGGTGCCGGACCGCTCCGGGCACTCGTGATCAAGCGACTCCCGTTCGATCGCTCGTATCGCGAGCAGCGCGCGCTCCTCCACTGGCTCCCCCGCCTCGGCCTCGAAGCGCACGCCGTGCGGCTGCGCGAGGTCGCCGCCGCCACGGGCGAGGCCCGGGTGTGGCACGTCTACGAGGACCTCGGGGGCTGCACGCTCGAGCGCCTGCCCCGGGGCGGCGACAGCCGCGCGACGCGCTCGGCCCTCGAGCTCGCCGCCACCCTGCACACGCGCGCCGCGGCACATCCCCTGCTGGGCGAGGTCCGCCTCGCGGGGCCCGACCTCGGCGCCAGCTTCTTCGCGGGCTCGGTCGTGGACGCACTGCGCGGCGTCGCGGCGTTGCGTGCGACCGGCGCCGATCAGGCGGGCGCGGCCGCGATCGACCGGCTGGAGCGGCGCCTCGGCACCCTCCAGCAGGAGGTCGCCGTCCGCTGCGCCGCCTTCACGGCGCTCGACTGGCCGGAGACCCTCCTGCACGGCGACCTCTGGCTCAGCAACTTCGTCCTGGTTGCGCGCGAGCGCCGAATCCGGGCGCAGCTGATCGATTGGGAGCGCACGGGCATCGGCCCTGCCCTCTACGACCTCTCCACGCTGCTGCGGCAGCTTCCCGCGGAGGCCCGGCCGGAGGCGCTCGTCGCCTATCGCCGGTGCGTAGACGGCGCGGGCTGGCCGTGGCCCGGCGCCGGGCTGCTCGAACACGTCGCCGAGACCTGCGAGCTCGGCCGCTATGCGAGCTGCCTGGCCTGGCGGGTGCTGCCGTTCCTCGAGACGCGCGGCGACGGCGAGCCGCCCCCGGCGTGGCTGCTCGACGACCTCGTCGAGATGGAGCGCTGGTTCTCTGAGCGAACGCCGCTGCTCCCGGACCGGTGCGCCGCATGAGGTACTGCATCGTCAACGCCGACGACTTCGGGGCCAGCGAAGGCATCAACCGCGGGGTGCTGGAGGCGCACGAGCGCGGCGTCCTCACCAGCGCGAGCCTGATGGTGGAGCGGCCCGCGAGTGCGAGCGCGGCGGCGGCCGCGCGAAAGCGCCCGAGCCTCGGCGTGGGCCTCCACTTCGAGCTGGCGTCGCCGCGCGCCGCTGCGCCCGATCCCGAACGGGCGCGCCGCGCCCTCGCGGCGCAGCTCGAACGCTTCCAGGCCCTGATGGGCACCCTGCCGACCCATCTCGACGCCCACCACAACCTGCACCGCCTGCCCGAGCTCGCGCCCTGCTTCCGGGAGATCGCCGCCCGCCACGGCCTCCCGCTCCGCGAGCACGGGCCGGTTCGCTACTTCTCGCGCTTCTACGGCCGCTGGGACGGGGAGAGCCACCCGGAGCAGCTCTCGGTCGAGCGACTGCTCGGGATGCTCGCGGACGAGATCGGGGACCCGATCACCGAGGTCGCCTGTCACCCGGGCTACCGGGACCCGGGCTTCCGGTCGGAGTACGACGTGGAGCGCGAGACGGAGCTCCGCACCCTCTGTGATCCCGCGCTGCGGGCCGGCATCGAGCGGCTGGGCATCCGGCTGATCGACTACCGCGCCGTGCCGAGGGCCGCGGCATGACCCGCGTGGTGATCGCGCCGAACAACGTCGCGAGCTTTCCGGAGGGCGGCGGACACTTCTGGGTCTACATGCAGTACGTGACCGGCCTGCGCCGGCTGGGCTGCGAGGTGGTCTGGCTCGAGCGGGTCCGGAGCCGCGAAGAGGCCGCGCAGGACGGCGCATTGCGGCGCGGTCTGGTGGAACGGCTCGAGCGCTACGGGATGGGCGTTCGGCCCGTCCTCTACAGCGGCCCGGACGTTCCCGCGGCGCTCGTGCCCGAGCTCGCCGGGGCCGATCTGCTGCTCAACTTCCAGTACGACGCCAGCCCCGAGCTGCTCGCGCGCTTTCCGCGCACGGCGCTCGTGGACATCGATCCGGGCCTGCTCCAGCACTGGATCGCACAGGAAGAGATCGAGCCCGCGGCCCACGATCTCTACTTCACCACCGGCGAGACCGTCGGGCTCCCGGGCAGCCAGACCCCCGACGCGGGGCTCCCGTGGCGACCCATCCGGCCGCCCGTCGACCTCGAGAGCTGGCCGTGCGTCCCGGCGCCGACGGGGGCGCCCTTCACCACCGTCTCCTCGTGGATGGGGGGCGTCGACGGCGAGTGGGTGAGCGACGGGCGCGGCGGCTTCTACGACAACAACAAGCGCGTCGCGTTCCTGCGGCTGCTCGAGCTGCCGGAACGCGCCGGGCGACCGTTCGAGCTGGCCCTCTGCCTCGACGAGAGCGCCGAATCCGAGGCGCGCGCCCGACGGCAGGCCTATGCCGACTACCGCGGCGACCGCGCCGACCGCCTGGCGCTCGAGCGCCACGGCTGGCGGGTGCGGCACGCCTACGAGGCGGCCGGCAGCCCCGAACGCTACCGCCAGTACATCCGGGCCTCCCACGCCGAGTTCAGCTGCGTGAAGCCCTCGTGCATCCACTTCCAGAACGCCTGGATCAGCGATCGCACGCTCTGCTACCTCGCGAGCGGCCGCCCCGCGGTGGTCGAGGACACCGGCCCGAGCGCGTTCCTGCCGAACGGCGAGGGGCTGCTCCGCTTCCACGACCTCGAGGAGGCCGTCGCCGCCGTGGAACGCGTCGACGCGGAGTACGAACGGCAGTGCCAGGCCGCGCGCGCGCTGGCCGAGTCGCACTTCGACGCGCGCAAGGTCCTCGCGGGCCTGCTGGACCAGGCGTTCGCCTGAGCGCCGGCCTGCTGGGCCAGGCGTTCGCCTGAGCGCCGGCCGGCTGGACCGGGCGTTCGCCTGAGCGCCGGCCGGCGGCCGCAGCCGACCGGGTATGCTGCCCGCCGTGGAGAGCCTGGCCACCCGCGTCCGCAGCCATCTCGCGCGCCACCCGCGCCGCAGCGAGCCGCTCGCCGAGCGTCGCCACGCGGCCGTCGCGGTCGTGCTGCTGCCCGACGCGGGGGGAGAGGCCAGCTTCGTCCTGACGCGACGCGCGGGGGGGCTGAGCCGCCACGCGGGCCAGTGGGCGCTGCCGGGCGGCCGCCTCGACCCGGGCGAGACCCCGGAGGTCGCGGCCCTCCGCGAGTGTGCGGAGGAGGTCGGGCTCGTGCTCCCGCCCGAAGCCGTGCTCGGCTGCCTCGACGACTACGTCACCCGCTCCGGCTTCGTGATCACGCCGGTCGTGGCGTGGCACGCCGAGCCGACCCCGCTCGAGCGCGACCCGCGCGAGGTCGCCGAGATCCATCGCGTCCCCCTCGCCGAGCTCGACCGGCCCGGCGTGCCGCATCTGCGGCGCATTCCGGAGAGCGAGCGGCCGGTGATCTCGATCCCGCTGGTCGGCACGCACATCCACGCGCCGACGGCGGCGATCCTGTTCCAGCTCCGGGAGGTCGCGGTCTGGGGCCGCGCCACCCGGGTCGGCCACTACGAGCAGCCGGTGTTCGCCTGGAAGTGAGCCCTCGTCAGCGCCGCAGGATCGGCTCGACCTTGTTGCGCCGGAACGACCCCAGGTCGAGCCCCGAGACCTGCTCGGCCGTCGCGAAGAAGGCGGCAGTGGAGACGGCCTGTCGCTTGCGGGCCAGCTCGGCGACCACGTCGTCGAGGTTCTTCTGCTCCTCGGTTCGCCCGCGCAGCTCGGCATCGAGGTCGCGCAGCACCGTGACGGCGCGCGCCGTGGAGGCTCCCGAGGAGTCGCGCCCGCGCAGCTTCGCGCCGGCGCCGCGGGCCTCGATCTTCTCCAGCACCCGGCGGTAGCGGCGCTTGCTGATCGTGCGCGAGCGGACCAGCATCTCCACCGAATAGAGCTCGGCGAGCCCTTCCACGACCCAGTCGCCGTCCACGACGGCGCGGGCGCCGGTCGAGGCGTGGAAGATCTCGTGCAGGAGCGGACTGGTTCCGTCCGGGGTGATGAGCGGCCGATCGGCGTGGACGAACACCGAACGCGGCCCGGAGAGGCCGCCGCGCCACATCGGATCCCCCGCGCCCACCACGAGCAGCCGGGGCGGGAGCTCGCCCAGGACGTCGCGCAGACTCGGAAGCGTCCAGCGCATCAGGGCGAGGATGTCCTGGCGCCGGAACTCCTGTCGGAACGGCCCGGCCACGGCGATGCTCGTGCCGGCGATCCGTTCGCGCAGGACGCCGAGCCGGCCGAGCGCCATCCAGGCGGTGGGCCGATCGAAGTGCCGCTGGGGATTCTCGATCACGTAGTTGCCGTCGCTGCCCTTGTCGTAGGGCACCGCAGCGGTCCAGCGCTTCGGCATGCGCAGGCGCAGCCGCGACCGGGAATAGGAGCCGTCCGTCGCCATCACGCGGGCCGGCGGAAACAGGTCGCTGCCGCGGAAGATCGCCCACTGCTCCGAGATCCGGGCATCGTAGGCCGAGCCACCCCGCAACGCGTCGATGCGGAAGTCGTAGCGGAGCGAGCCCCCGATGCGGGGCGGCTCCCAGGTCGCGCTGGTCCCCTCCACCTCGACCTTGCCATCGCCGCGCACGTTCATGTGCCGCTCGGGGTCGATGCGGAACACCATGCGGTCCACCTGGTTCGGTCCGATGCGCAGACGCGCGCGGGCCAGCCGTTCGGTGGGAAGCAACGTGGCTTCGAACAGAAGGTCGTAGGGAAGCGTGGGCGGAGGCAGCTTCTGCTGGGCGTCGAGCGGTGCCGCGAACCCGGGGAGCAGGAGCAGGACGAAGGCCCAACGCGTCGCCCTCACCGCGAGAGCCTCGCAGCGACGCTGCGACCGAACTCGATGCGCTCGCCGAGGTCGAGCCCGAGGTCGGGGGAACCCCGCGGCCCGAGCCGCGCGTCCACCGCGGCCAGCCGCGGCAGCAGGCCGGCGCGATTCGCCAGCTGGATGGAGAGGCCAGGGCGCGCGTTCAGCTCGAGGACCATGGGCCCACGTCTCGCGTCGAGCACCACGTCGGCGCCGACGTAGCCGAGCCCGGTCTGGTCGGTGGCCGCCACCGCGGTGCGAAGCACTCGGTCGAAGTCGGGGAGCTCCACGTCACGCAGAGGCATTCCTGTATCCGGGCTCTTGTCGATCGAACGACCCCGCAGCATGGCATGGACGACGCGTCCGGTCACGAGGTCGATCCCGAGGCCCACGGCGCCCTGGTGCAGGTTGGCACGGCCCCCCGAGCTCCGCGTCGGCAGCCGCATCATGCTCATCACCGGGATGCCGCGGTAGACGATCACCCGGATGTCCGGGACCCCGTCGTCGCGAAGCGGCGCCAGCACGGCATCGATCTCCAGCCGCTCCTCCACCATGGCCTCGTCGGCGTGGCCGGCGAGCGAATACAGCCCGGAGATGATCCCGGCGGCGTGGTAGGCGAAGTCCTCGCGCGAATAGACGCGCGAGCCCCTCCAGAGCTGCCCATCGCGCTGCTCCAGCACCAGGATGCCGTTGCCCATGGCGCCGCGCGCCGGCTTCAGGACGAAGGTGGGCTCCGCCTCGAGCTCGTCCAGCAGCCGCCGCGCCTCGATCTGGTTGCGCGCCACCGCGAGCAGCTTCGGCACCGGAATTCCCGCGGCCTGACACAGGCGCTTGGTCGCGAGCTTGTCGTCGACGAGCGGGTAGAGGCGGCGGGCGTTCCAGGCGAGCGTATAGTCGGCGTTGCGGCGGTTGATGCCGAGGATGCCGAGCCGCTTGAGCACACCGATCAACGGCTTGCTCCGCCCCCCGCGTCGCCGAGCGCGAGCTCGCGGAAGCGCACGAGGTCGGTGACGCGGTAGCCCATGTAGCCGCCGAGCCAGACGAGCATGCCCATCACCACGAACACGAGCTCGGGGAAGGAGAACATCAGGTACTCGGCGTGGGTGCTCCGGAAGATGGGATGGATCGCTGCCGCCACCAGCACCGACCAGAAGGCCCGCAGCAACGCCTGGGTCGCACCTTCCTCCGAGGTGGTGATGTAGACGCGCTCGATCAGCATGGTGAGGATCACGATCGGGAGCAGCGCCCCGGCGAAGAACTCCGACTGCCCGGTGTCCTGCCCGCTGAGCGCCAACACCGTCACCGCCAGCACCACGACACAGAGCACGATCGAGAGCCGTGGCACCATCAGCAGGCGCAGACGCTCGAGCGCGAAGCGCGCCAGGAAGCCGAGCAGGATCACGAGGGCGACCAGCGCGAGGCCCAGCCCGAGCGGAAAGCCGCGCAGCGCCAGCGCGATCAGCACCGGCATGAAGGTCCCGTAGGTGGTGATGCCGACGACGTTGCGGAACGCCGCCACGATCAGGACGCCGAGCGGCACCAGCAGCAGCACGCGCAGCACCGACTGCCAGCCCACCGGGAGCCGGTAGAGCGACATCCACGCCAGCAGCGCGTTGTCGGGCGCGAGCAGGTTCGCGATCTCGTCGGGCCGCAGGTGCTCGCGCAGCGACTGGAAGCGGTGGCCCACCGCCGAGACGCCGGTGGCCTCCACCGTGGAGACGTTGCTGCGGCCCAGCACGATGAAGTTCTCGGGGGTCGTCTCGAAGAAGTCGTGGACGGCGGACATCGGCACCCAGGCGTCGGACACCCAGGCCTCCACCCAGAGCAGCTCTTCGGGAGGCGTGCCGACCCGCAGCTCGAGACCGTGCACGAGGCGCGCCGGGATCCCGGCGGCGCGCAGCAGCGCCACCAGCAGGCGCTCCTTGCCCTCCGGGTTTCCCTCGCGCCGCGAGAGCGTGAGCAGCGCATCGGAGCTCGCGGAGTCGACGGTCGCGACCTCGTGGCTCACGAAGGAGTAGAGCGTGCGGATCCGCGCCGGCTGGTCGGTGGCCTGGGGCGGGTTCAGGGTCTCGAGCAGCTCCGCGACGGCCGGCGAATCCGAGGGGATCCCGGGCGACGGCGCGCCCCAGACGCTCATCAGCTGTCGGGACGGCTTCGGATACGGGCCCTGCGCGGGCAGCGGCGTGGTCACCGCATGGTTCTGGACGCGGAACTGATAGACGACGTCGTGGACGTCCTGGAGCCACCCCGTCCACACCCCGATGCGGGTGCCGGCGCGCTCCCGGATCGAGAACTGGAGACGGTCGCCCGACGAGCGCTCGTCGAAGATCACCTGCCCGCCCTCGGTGGAGGGCAGCAGCGCGCGCACGCTTCCCCGCGCTCCCTCGCCGCGTGCGCTGATGCGAAGCTCGACCTGCCAGGGGCCGAGGTTCTCGGTGGGCGCGACCGGGATCCCGAAGCGCAGCGTCTTGGCGCCGAACAGGGCGAGGCCCACGGCGACGAAGAGTGCCCCCGTGACCAGAACGGCACGGTGCATCTACTCGGGGGCCTCTTCCGGATCGAGTTCGTCGGGTTGCGCAGGGCCGACCGCGGCTTCCACGGCTTCGGGGTCGACGGTACCCGGCGCCTCGATGCCGATGTGGAAGGCGGCGAAGCCCGGGATCACGACCTGGGGCACCGCCATGCCGATGATGCGACCCTGGAAGGTCGCGATCACGGTGCCGCGCTCGTTCGTCAACGGATCCGTCACCGTGCCCAGAACCTCGCCCACCTGGACGGTGTCTCCCAGCTTGCGCTGGGTCAGGAAGATGCCGCCCTCGTTCACGCGAAGCCAGCGGGAGCGATAGTAGACCCGGTGCCGCTTGCGGAGCTTGCCGCCCGGGACCATGCGCCAGGAGGTGAGCAGCCCCCGCGCGCCCTGGACCCCGCGGCTGATCTCGCGCGACTGGAAGCGCAACGGCTCGCCCGCCTCGAAGGTCACCGCGGGAACGCCGGCGTCGCTGGCCGCGCGGCGCAGCGTTCCGGGGCGGCCCGCGTTGTGGACGATCTCGCCCGTGCCGAAGCCCTGGGCCAGCTCGAGGATCTTGGCCTTGCGAAGGTCGCCGCGCACCTGGGGGAGGTTCGTGCGCTGGTGCGAGCCCGTGTGGAAGTCCACCAGCGCGTCGCAGCGCTCGATCACCCCTTCGAAGAGCGCGTTCGCGATGCGCGAGGCCGAGCTCCCGGACGGGTGCCCGGGGAAGAAGCGGTTCAGGTCGCGGTTGTCGGGGAGGTAGCGCGACGAACGCCGCAATCCGTGGACGTTCGCGACGGGGACCCCGATCAGCATGCCCGACAGCTCGCGCGGCGTCGTCTCCTCGAAGACCTTGCGCACCACCTCGATGCCGTTCAGCTCGTCGCCGTGCACCCCCGCCACCATGCAGAGCGTCGGGCCCGGCGTGGTGCCGCGGATGACCAGCACGGGGATGTCCACGGCGTCGCCGGCGAACGACTCGCCGGCCCGGAGCGAGATGCGCCGGCGATCGCCCGGCGCGACCACCTCGCCGAGCAGCTCCACGTCGTCCCACGGCGTCGAGACGATCGCGGGCGGCGGCGCAGCCTTCGGCTCGCGCACCTCCTCCACCGCCGCCGGCACAGCCGGCGGCGCCCCATGCGACGCGGTCTCCTGCCCGCTCGCGGCCGGAACCAGGAGCGGAAGGAGCCCCAACGCCGCGCGACGCGCGAACGCAGTCACCCCCACGGTCCGGGTAGGCTAGCGGTGTGCGCGAGACACGCGAGCCGCCCGGGCCGGAGGGGGAACCTCCCGTGGCCGCTGGCCCTTCCGGTGAGCTTCCGGAGGGGTTCGAGGCCTGGATCGCGGCCGCCGCAGCCGCCGAGCCCTTGCGGTTCCCCGAGCTTCGGAAGGGCGTCCAGGCGCTCTCGGCCCGCTACGTGGAGCGCCGGCGGGAGAGCGGGGCGGCGGCGGGCGCGTTCGGAGGGGCCGGCCTGCGCGCCGCCTTCGCGAGCTTCTACGCGCCGCTCCACTTCCTGGCGGCCCACCACGCCGTGCGCGAGCTGCCGGCCTCGTTTCGCGAGGGCGTGCGAAGGGTCGTCGACGTGGGCGCCGGAACCGGCGCGGTGGGAGCCGCGGCCGCGCTGGCCTGCGGCGGAGCGCCCGTCCTCGCGCTCGATCGCTCGGCCTGGGCCCTGGCCGAGGCGAGGCGGAGCTTCGCGCTGCTGGGCGTGCGCGGGCGCACCCGCCGCATCGAGCTGCCGGCAGGGCTGCCGCGACTCGGGCCGGGGGACCTCGTCACGGCCGGCTACGTGCTGAACGAGCTCCCGGCCGCTGCGCGCGAGCAGCTCGCGCTCGCGCTCGGCCGTGCGCTCGCGGCGGGTGCGCGGATCCTCGTGCTCGAGCCCCTGGCGCGCGGCGTCTCCCCCTGGTGGGACCAGACGGTGCGCCAGCTCGCGCCCGGCGGGGCCGAGTCGGCCCTGTTCAAGTGGGAGATCGAGCGGCCCGCCTGGATCGAGCGCCTCGACGACGCCAGCGGCCTCGACCATCGCGAGATCGGCGCCCGCGTCCTGTGGGGGCCGCGCGCGGGGGCTCCGTGACGAGCGCGTAGCGCTGAGCCCGCGCGCTTCGTGCGGCGCTCTTCCGGGCGCCGGCCGGCGGTGTCTTCCGGGTGTCCGCCGGGCGTGCCACGCTCGACGCGTGCCCGAGCTGCCGGATCTCACCGTCTATCTCGAAGCGCTGGAAGCGCGCGTGCTCGGCGAGCCGCTCGAACGCATCCGACTGGCGAGCGTTTCGCTGCTTCGGAGCGTCGACCCTCCCCTCTCCGAGTTCCATGGCCGCCGCGTCGTCGGCCTGCGCCGGATCGGGAAACGCCTCGTGTTCGGCTTCGAGGGCGACCTCTTCCTGGTGCTCCACCTCATGATCGCCGGGCGCCTGCGTTGGAAGAAGCGGGGCGCCAAGCCGCCCGGCCGCATCGGCCACGCCGCCTTCGACTTCCCGGCGGGCACCCTGATCCTCACCGAGGCCGGCACCCGCAAGCGGGCCCACCTGCACGCCGTGCGCGGGGAGGACGCCCTCGCGGCCCACGATCCGGGGGGCCTCGAAGTGCTCGACGCGCCGCTCGCGGCCTTCGCGGCCGCCCTCCGGCGCGAGAACCACACGCTGAAGCGCACCCTCACCGACCCGCATCTCCTCGCCGGCATCGGCAACGCCTACTCCGACGAGATCCTGCACCGCGCCCGGCTCTCCCCCGTCGCACTCAGCCAACGCCTCGACGACGACGCCGTGGCGCGGCTCCATGCGGCGACGATCGAGACGCTCACCGATTGGACCGAACGCCTGCGCCGACAGACGGGCGACGGGTTCCCGGAGAAGGTCACCGCCTTCCGCCCCGAGATGGCCGTGCACGGTCGCTACCGCGAGCCCTGCCCCGACTGCGGCGCCCCGGTGCAACGCATCGTCCACGCCGAGAACGAGACCAACTACTGCGCCCGCTGCCAGACCGGCGGCAAGCTCCTGGCCGACCGCGCCCTCTCCCGACTCCTCAAGAAGGACTGGCCCCGCACGCTCGAGGAGCTCGAGGAACGCCGCCCCTCGAACCGGACGCAATCGGACGCGACCGCACGCCCACGCTCCCGCAGCGATCGCACCCCGAAACCCCGCTGATAGACTGCAACCCGCCGCAGCCTCTCGCCCCAGCACGCCGCAAGAGCCCCAGCCCCCGCGGGCGACCTCTCCTATCCTCTTTCACTGCAGTCTCTCGTGGACGAAAGAACGACGGGCTGCAGCTTATCAACATGTTAGGCAGCGGAAGACACCGTGGACACCTTCCACACGCTCGCCGAAGTCGCTGTCGGTTTCGCTGGCTTCGCCAGTATCGCCGTCCTCTTTCGAAGGCGAGACCGGGGCGAGTGGGCGCCGGAAGATGCCCTTCGATACAGAGCCATGCTGCTCGGCAGTCTCGTCGCA
>JBFIYM010000023.1:0-33919 GCA_041605395.1 Myxococcota bacterium
CGATCAAGACGTTCCTGCATCTGCTCGGCGAAGAGGGCGGCGACCCGAGCGAGTTCCGCGACGTGGCGATCGAGGAGCTGCGCCGGATCGAACGACTGCTCGAAGCCGTGAGCCAGCACGCGCGGCCGCCGTCCACGGCGAGTGCCGAGGCGATCGGCGAGGTCGAGGCCGCCCTTCACTCGGTGGCGCAGCTCGCCGCGCTCCGCGCCGTCGCGCGCGGCGTCACGGTGGAGGTCGACGAAGCGGAGGAACTGGCGCCGGCGCGCATCGCCGGCGACGCGCTCCGACAGATCCTGCTCAACCTGGCGCTCAACGCGATCGAAGCCACGCCGAGCGGCGGCTGCGTCCACATCGGCGCGCGTGCCGTCGAGGGGGCGATCGAGATCGTCGTCGAGGACGAGGGGCCCGGCATCCCCGACGCGCTGCGCGCGCGCCTGTTCGAGCCGTTCGTGTCGACGAAGGCGCAGCCGAGCGGGCTCGGGCTCGCGATCACGCAACGGTTGGTCGAGGACGCGGGGGGCACGATCGAGGCTTCGAGCCGGGAGCCACGCGGCGCACGGTTCTGCGTCACGCTCCCGCTGGCTCGCGCGTAGGTCCCCGCTGGTCAGCTCCCGGCCAGCCATTCCCGTGCGAGGCGGCCGAGCTCGGCGAGGCCTTCGGCGAAGAAGTGGTCCGCGTGCGGGATCACCTCGAGGCTGACGTGGGGCGCCGAGTCGAACGCTGCGATCAGCTCGCGGGCCGGGGCGAGGGTGTCGTACTCGCCGACGAGGACGAGCGTGCGGAGGCCGGCGTCGGCGATCGCGGTGGGCGCCACCAGCGCGGGCGGGGGCGCCACCAGCAGCAGGGAGCGCACCCGCGGGTTGCCCGCGGCGGCGCGCACGGCGGCGCCGGAGCCGAAGGAGTAGCCGCCGGCGACGAGCGGGCCCGGGACGGTCTCGGCGAGCTGGTCCAGCGCCGCGGCGTAGTCGGCGTCCGCGTCCGCAGCGCGGCCCGAGCGCTCGCCGGCGCTGGCGCCCACGCCGCGCCAGTTGAAGCGGAGCGAGGCGAGGCCCACCTGCGTGGCGGCCCAGGCCAGCTCGGAGAGCACCGGCGACTCGAGGCTCCCGCCGTAGAGCGGATGGGGCGGCGCCAGCAGCAGCCCCGCCTCGCCCAGCGGCTGATAGATCCCCTCGAGGCTCTCCGCGGCGGCGTCGCGCCGCGGGATCGTCACCATGCGCTCCTCGCCGCTTCCTCGCATGGAACGGACGCTACCCTGCGGCCCCGTGCCGGGCGAGAGTGCCGCAGAACGAAAGCGCCGGGCCGCCCGCATCGTCCGGCGGCTCGCGCGCACCTACCCGGACGCGCACTGCGCCCTCCACTTCGAGACGCCCTTCCAGCTGCTGGTCGCGACGATCCTCTCCGCCCAGTGCACGGACGTCATGGTGAACCGCGTGACGCCCGACCTGTTCGCGCGCTGGGGCACGCCCGAGAAGCTCGCCGCCGCGGACCCGGACGAGGTCGAGGCGGTGGTGCGACCGACCGGCTTCTACCGCCAGAAGGCGAAATCGATCCGCTCCACCGCGCAGGACATCCTGGACCGCTTCGGGGGCGAGGTGCCGCGCACGCTCGAGGAGCTCACCACGCTGCGCGGCGTGGCCCGGAAGACCGCGAACGTGGTGCTCGGGAACTGCTTCGACACGCCGGGCCTCACCGTCGACACGCACATGAGCCGCGTGAACCAGCGCCTCCGGCTCACCCGCCAGACCGACCCGGTGAAGATCGAGCGCGACCTGATGGCGCTGCTCCCGCCCCGCGAGTGGACCCTCTACTCCCACCGCGTCATCCAGCACGGCCGCGAGGTCTGCGACGCCCGCCGCCCCGACTGCCCCGCCTGCACCCTGCGTCCCGAGTGTCCCTATCCCGACTCCCCGCAGGCTCGGGCGAAGGCGAAGCGCCGAGCCGGCCCCGCGCGCCGCAAGCGATGAGCGACCGCGTCGTCCACCGGGGCCGCTCGATCGTCGTGAAGGTCGAGCGCGCCGAGCTGCCGGGGGGGCGCAGCGTCGAGCTCGACGTCGTCCGCCACCCGGGCGCCGCCGCCATCGTTCCCTTCGAGGGCCCCGACCGCGTCCTGCTGATCCGCCAGTACCGCCACGCGGCGGGCGGCACCATCTGGGAGGTGCCCGCCGGCAAGCTCGACGGCGAGGCGCCCGAGCGCTGCGCCGCACGCGAGCTCGAGGAGGAGGTCGGCCGACGCGCCGGGCGCCTGGTGGCGCTGGCCTCGATCCTCACCACCCCCGGCTTCACGGACGAGGTCATCCACCTCTTCGCGGCCTTCGACCTCGAGCCGGTCCCGCAGCGGCTCGAGGACGACGAGCTGATCGAGGTCGTACCCACGCCTTTCGATCGGGCCCTCGCCATGGTCTGGTCGGGCGAGGTCCGGGACGCCAAGAGCTCGCTCGCCCTGCTCCACGCGGCGCGCCACCTCGGCCGCCTGTGAGCGGGCCGCTCGCGGTCTGCTTCAGCTGGCACCAGCTCGACTTCCCGGCCCTGCGCGCGCTGGTGTGTCATGCCGAGGCACGGGGCTATGCCGCGGCCTACGTCGACGGCGACGTGTCCCAGATCCCGAGCCTGGGCGAGCGCGCGGTGCTCGACGGCTGGACCGTGACCACGGCGCTGCTGGCCGCGACGGAACGCATCACCGTGACCTCGATCCGCCTCGTGCACCATTGGAACGCGGCGCGCCTGGCCCAGGCGACCGCCACGCTGGAGCACCTCTTCCCCGGGCGGACGCGGCTGTTCGTTTCGATCGGGGGCCAGAAGGCGGACCGCCGCTTCGGGCTGCCGCTTCCGCCGACGGCCGAGCGCATCGCCTGGCTCGACGAGATGCTCGCCGCGGTGCGGGCGCTCTGGCGGGGCGAGGCCGTGCGCTCGCGCGGCCGCTTCGTCACGCTCGATGACGCGCGGGTCCGGCCCGCGCTCGAGCGGCCCCCGCCGGTCGAGGTGGGCGGGCGCGGCCCCCGCCTGCTCGCGGTCGCGGCGCGGCACGCGGACGCCTGGAACGTGAACCTGCCGCCCCTCCTGGCGCACGTCGCGCCGGCCGGCGCCGCGCTCGCCAGCGCGTGCCGAAGCCACGGGCGGAGCGCGACGGCGGTCGAGCGGAGCTGCCCGATCTTCGCGCGGCCCGGCGCGGACCCGGCCGACCCGGCGCTCCTCGCGAGCTATCGCCGCTTCAATCCCTGGTTCGGATCGATCCCCGATGCCGAGCTCGCGCCGGCCGTGCTGGCGGGCGAGCCATCCCGCTGCCGCGAGCGCCTCGAGCACCTGCGCGAGGAGCTCGGGCTGGCGCTCCCGATCGTCGACCTCACCGGCTTGCCTCGTGACGCAGCGCGGCAGGCGCTCGACGCGCTCGCTCCCTCGGCATGACGCGCAGACCCGGCGCGGATCTTCCCGAGCGCCTGCGCGCGCACTGCGCGTGGGGCCGCCCGCTCCCCGCGGGCGGCGCGTTGCGACTGGGAGTCGCTGCGTTGACGCTCCCGTGGCGGCCGCTTAGGCTCCCTGCGTTTCCGCGGGATTGCGCCCGTCCCGCCATGCCCCGAGGCCTCCTCCCGACACAGTGACGTGTCGGTTCGGCCCCGGCGCGGGAGGCGAATCGCTTGTACGGACGGGGACCCCAGATCGGCTTCGGACCGCCGGTCTTCCCGGACGTCGTGAAGGCGATCATCGTCGCCAACTGCGCCGTCTACCTGCTCCAGATCCTGGGGCCGAGCTGGATCACCGCCTATCTCGCGCTCACGCCCGCCGCCGTGTGGGAGCTCGGCGCGATCTGGCAGATCCCGACCTACATGTGGCTGCACTCCCCCGGCAGTGCGCTGCATCTGCTGTTCAACATGTTCGCGCTCTGGATGTTCGGCTCGCAGGTGGCGAGCGCCTGGGGCACGCAGCGCTTCCTGCGCTTCTACCTGACGTGCGGCATCGGCGCAGGCGTCGTGATCGCGGCCTGGCCCGCGCTGCTCCAGCTGATCGGCGTCGGCACTGCGAGCTACACCATGCCCACCCTCGGCGCCTCGGGCGCCGTCTACGGCGTGCTGCTCGCCTTCTCGCTGCTCTGGCCCGATCGCACCATCATGCTGCTGTTTCCCCCGATCCCCTTGAAGGCGATCTGGTTCATCCCGTTCCTGTTCTTCATGGAGGTGATCAGCGGCCCCGCGAACGTGAGCCACGTCGGACATCTCGGCGGTGTGCTGGTCGGCTTCGTGGCGCTGCGCGCGATGGGCCACGGCGGCCGCATCGGGCTCGGCCAGCTGAAGTGGCGCCTCAAGCGCTGGCGCATGCGACGCCAGCTTCGTGCGGTGCGCATGGAGGAGCTGCGGGAGCGCGAGCGAGAGCGTGACCGTAGGAACTACCACTAGTGACGCGCAGGAAAACCCCCTGATGGACGCTTCCGAGTTCGAGCTGACCCCCGCGCTCGACGCCGTGATCGAACGCGCCGCCGCCCTGATGTACGAGGCGCGCTCGGTGGTGGCGCTCACCGGCGCGGGCCTCTCGGTGGAGAGCGGCATCCCGCCCTTCCGCGGCCCCGGTGGGCTCTGGACCAAGTACGGCGAGCCGCCGCTCGACGGCTACCAGCGCTTCCTGCGCGACCCGGCCGCCGCCTGGCGCGAGCGGCTCCACCCGCGCGAGAGCTGGGCCAAGGGGCTGGCCGAGACGCTGGGCCGCGCCAAGCCGAACGCCGGCCATCTCGCACTCGCCACGCTCGAGCAGCTGGGTGCCCTCGACGGGCTGATCACCCAGAACGTGGACGACCTCCACCGCCAGGCCGGATCGAAGGCGCTGCTCGAGATCCACGGCAACCACAGCCTGCTGCGCTGCCTCGGCTGCCACACACGCTTCGAGCCCGACGCGATCCCGGTGGACGAGGCGCAGCTGCCGCCGCTCTGCCCCGAGTGCGGCGGCGTGGTGAAGGGCGACACCGTCCAGTTCGGCGAGCCGATCCCGCCCGACGTGCTGCGCGGCTGCTACGCGGCCGTGGAGCGCTGCGACTGCATGCTCGTGATCGGCACCACGGCCACCGTCTACCCCGCAGCCGAGTTCCCGTTCGAGGTGCTGCGCCGCAGCGGGCCGGTGATCGAGGTGAACCCCTACGAGAGCGAGCTGACCCCCGCGGCGACGCTCTCCCTGACCGGCCCCGGTGGAGCGGTCCTGCCTCGCCTGGTGCACCACGTGGAGCGCGCCGGCAGCCGGGGAGGACGGTCGTGACGCACGAACACGACGACTGCGCCGGGCGCGAGAGCGGCAAGGGCCTGGGCGGCTTCCTCCGCTCGCTGCTCTCGGGCCTGCCCTGGCACGAGCGCGCCGAGTCGAACGAGACGCTGCGCTTCGCCTCTCCGACGGGCGGCGCGATCCGCATCGACAACGCGAACGGCTGCACCGTGGTGATCGGCGAGGACCGGGAGGACGTGGAGATCCAGGCCCACAAGGCGGCCCGGGCCGGCAGCGCGGAGGAGGCCACGCAGCTGGCGGACGCGATCCGCGTGAACGCGCGCGAGGACGCCGCCGGCGTACTCGACGTCGAGGTGGAGCTGCCCGGGCGCTGGACCCATCGCGGTCGCGCCGACCTCGAGATCCACACCCCGCGCAGCGTACGCGTCCAGGTGAGCGCCTCGAACGGCCGCGTCTGCCTCTCCGGCATGCGCGCCGCGGTCCGCCTGCATTCCAGCAACGGCCCGGTGCGGGTCGACGACGTGATCGGGGACGTCGAGGTGCACACCTCGAACGCGAAGGTCCACACCCACTGCACCTGCGGGAAGCTCGTGGCACGCTCGTCGAACGGCAAGATCGATCTCGAGGAGCACCGCGGCTCCGTCGATGCCGCCACCTCGAACGGCACCATCCGCTGCACGCTCGAAGACCTGGGCAAGGAGGGCGTCGTGCTGGTGACCAGCAACGGCCGCATCTCGCTCCAGCTCCCCGACGATGCCGACGGCGACGTCGACATCCGCGTCGACAACGGCCTGATCCGCGCGCTGCGCGAGTTCAATCACTCCGCGCGCGAGCGGGCGGGCCGCCTCAAGGGCACGCTCGGCCGCGGCGGCGTGCCGATCCGGCTACGCGCCTCGAACGGGACGGTGTCTCTGCGCTGACGAGCCGCCGCGCAGCGGCGAGCGACAAGAGAGACCTGGCGAAGCCCGGCTTTCTTGGGGTGGGCCTTCGGCCCGGTCCGCTCGCCTCTCGCCGCTACGCGGCGGCTCCTCGCGGCTCTAGTCTCCGACCCGCCGCGACAGCGTGTCGGCGCCGTGCAGGAACACGACCGACGAGGGCCGGATCTCCTTCACGACGAGCGCGCCGACGGCCTCGCCCTCGCCGAGCTCACGAACGCCGGAGAAGCCCTCGACGCTCACCCAGGCGAGGCGACGCTCGGGCGTCGGATGCCAGCGCGTGCGCTCGACGCGCACGGCCGGTGCCTCGAGCGGCGGCGGGGCCGGGCGGGCGACCCCCGCCGCCGGGGCCGGCGTCGGAGCCGGGCGGCGCGGCGCGGGCTCCGCGGCTGCGGCCTTCGGAGCGGGAGCGACGGTCGGCGCCACCTCCCGGCTCACGGGAGCGGGACGCGGCTCGGCCGCCGGACGGGGCTCCGCTGCCGTGCGCGCAACCCGAGGCTCGGCGGCGGGCGCCGGCTCGGGCTCCGACACGGGTGCGGGCTTCGGCTCGGGCTCCGACGCGGGTGCGGGCTTCGGCTCGGGCGGGGGCTCTGGCGCCGCCACCTCGAGCGCGGTCCCGAGCGGCGGCAGATGGGCCGCAACCTCCGCGGGCACGCCCGCCTCGATCTCCGTGGGCACCGGAGCGGCGCGCGCGGGGTCGCCCGGGGGAGCCGACGCGCGCTCGCGCGCCGCGGCGGCTCGGGCGCGCCGGCTCTCGGTCGCCGGCGCAGCGACCGGATCGGCCTGCGCCGCTGCGGGAGCGGGCGCCGGGGGTCGGGCCGCCGAGGCGGCCGGGGCGCGCGCGGGGGTCGGCGCGGCTGCCGACGTTGCCGGGGCCTCAGCTCCCGGGGTCGCCTCGACCTCGGGCGCGACGCTCCGCTCGGGAAGCCACCACCAGACGAACACGGCGATCAGGGCGACCACGCCGAGCGACGCCCACACCCGCGTCCCGCCCCGCGCAACGCGGCGCGGTCGGCGCAGGCGGGCGCCCCCGGATTCGGCGACGAAGTCCCCCCGGAGCGCGCGCCGCGGCGCCGCGGAGGCGCCGGGCGGACGCTCCTGCTCCACCCGTTGGAGCGCCTTCAGGATGCTGCTCACGAAGTGCCTCCTTGGGGGGTCGCGGGCTCCGCCGCCGGTAGCGCGGCGATGCTCGGGGGTGCGGCATAGCCGGGCAGCCGCTCGTAGAGCCGGATCTTGGTCAGCGGGCCGACCTTGCCGTCGACGGGGAGCGACTCCGCGGCCTGGAAGGCGCGCACGCCCGCTTCGGTGGTGGCCTCGAAGGCTCCGTCCGGCGTGCCGCCGAAGAAGCCGAGGCCGGCGAGCGATTCCTGGAGCCAACGGACCGGGGGGCCGTCGTCGCCGCGCACGAGCAGACGCGGAAGCTCCGCGTGATCACGCCACGGGACCAGCGCCTCGCCGAGCCAGAAGCGCGCCAGCTCGTCCGTCGTGACCCACTGGGGACGCTCGTCGAGCCCCTCGAGCAGCGCGGCGTCGTCGTCCAGGCCCGCGAGCAGGAGGACGCGCGGCGCGCCGTCGATCGGTTGCAACACGATCAGCGCAGGCCGTCCGATGGCGCGAAGTCTCTCGAAGCTGGCCCGGCGAAGCCGGAGCACCGAGAAGCCGGTGTTCTCGAGCAGGACACGGAGCTGGCTGCGCGAGAGCAGTCCGGCTTCGAGCGTTTCGCTTCCCCAGCGGCGCAGCAGGGCATCGAGAGCGGCCGCCGTGGTGGCCGCCGGTGAGCTCTCGGCGAGGGCCACGCCGAGGTCGATCGACGCGGGGACGGCAGCCGGGGCGCCGGCCGCGGGCTCGCGGGCGACGGGAGGGGCCAGCGGCGCCGCCGGCTCGGCGGAAGCCCCGCGCGATGGCGCGCCCGCCGGTAGCGCGGCCGCGCGAGACGCGGCCGGCCCGGGTGCCGCCGCCGCGGCGGCTGCCGGACCCGCGCTGCCGGAGGCTTCGGGCATCGCAGCCTCTTCGACGGGGCCTCCGTTCGCCGCCGAGCCCCGGAAGGGAACGCCGTAGTTCTGCTGCCACCAAACCCCGGCGGCGGCCGCGGCGGCGACGAGCGCTCCCGCCGCCACCCCGAGCGGGAAGCGCCAGTGCTCGCGCCCGCGGCTCCAGGACTCCTCGCCGCCGCCCTCGAGCTCGCGCTGCGCCTGGGCCACGGCCGCCAGCCCGATCTCGCGCGAGCCGTCGGAGTAGCCGGCCAGCATTGCCCGATCGCACAGGCGGTTCACGATGCGCGGGATCCCGGCGGAGCGGCGGTGCACCTCTCGCAGGGCCATCTCGGTGAAGACGTCGAGCGGCTTGCCCGCCGCGACGCGAAGTCGGTGACGCACGTACTCGCGCGTCTCGGAGGCCGAGAGGGAGCTCAGCCGCCAACGCACGCTGATCCGCTGTCGGAGCTGCCGCAGGTGGGGCGACTCGAGCATGGCGTCGAGCTCGGGCTGCCCGATCAGGACGATCTGGATCAGCTTCTGGGTGTCGGTCTCGAGGTTCGAGAGCAGACGCACCTGCTCGAGGGCCTCGCTGTCGAGGTTCTGGGCCTCGTCGATCAGGAGCAGCACGCGGCGCCCTTCCTGCTTCTTGGTGAGCAGGAAGTCGTTCAGCTGCGCCATCAGCTCGCGGCGACTCTGCCCCTCGACGGGCAGGCCGAACTCCGTGGTGATCGCCTGGAGCAGCTCCAGGCCGGAGAGCTGCGGATTGAACAGGAAGGCGATCTCGCTGCCCGGCTCGAGACGTTGGAGCAGGGTGCGGCAGAGCGTCGTCTTCCCGGTGCCCACCTCGCCGGTGATCGCGATGAAGCCTTCGCCCTGCTCGATGCCGTAGAGCAGGTGCGCCAGCGCCTCCCGGTGTGAGCCGGAGAGGAACAGGAAGCGAGGGTCGGGGCTCAGGGAGAAGGGTTTTTCTCGGAGCCCGTAGAACTCGGTATACATCCGGATCGCCGCGTCTGGTGTTCGGAAGGCGGCCGAAAGTTAGCCGAGGAAGGGAGGACCCGTGGGCGAAGCGCTCTCGCTCGGCGTGGACGTAGGCGCGAGCCTCGCCAAGCTGGTGCTGAGCGACGCCACGGGCATCCGCAGCGAGCTGCTTCCCGCGAGCGAGCTCGGGCGCCTCGTCGAGCGCGTGGACGGGCTGGCACCCGCCCGGCTCGGCCTGACCGGCGCCGGCGCCAGCGAGCTGGCGCGCCGCACCCGGGCCGAGAGCGTGCGCGTCGACGAGTTCGCGGCGTGGGGCGCAGGCGTGCGCCGACTGCTGGCGGACCAGCGCACGCAGGTCGCGGAGCCCTACCTGCTCGTGAGCGTCGGCACCGGCACCTCGGTGCTGCTGGCGCAGGGGATGGGGGTGTCGCGCGTGGGCGGGACGGCCCTCGGCGGCGGCGCGCTGATGGGGCTCGGCGGTCTGCTGCTGGGCGGCGCCAGCTTCTCGCGGCTCTCGGAGCTGGCGCAGCAGGGCGACCGGCGGCGCGTGGACCTGCTGGTCTCGGACATCTACCGGCCCGGGGAGATCGCACTGCTGGGCGACGCCACGGCGGCGAACTTCGGGAAGCCCGATGTCCACGCCCGGGACAGCCGACCCGAGGACCTGAGCCACGCCCTGATGGGCCTGGTCGGTGAGAACGTGGCGCTGATCTGCGTCGGGCTCGCCGCGGCGCACGGCGTGCGGAGCATCGTCTACGGCGGCTCCACCCTGCGCGAGAACCCGGCGCTCCGCAACGTGCTGGCCGCGATCACCGCGGCCTTCGGTCGCGAGCCGATCCTGCTCGAGGGCGGCGAGTTCGCCGGCGCCCTCGGCGCCCTTCTGCTCTCGAGCCCGCCCGAAGGTGGAGCGGCAGGCGGGCTCGGCCGGTAGGCCCTGTCAGGCTCGGACTCAGCCGCGGACGAGCGGCTCGCTGCCCTCTTCGTCGCCCTTCGGCGCGATGCTGCGGAGCACGCGCTGGGTGCGTGCGATGGCGGCGCGCTGCACGCGCAGCTCCTCGGTCTGCGCGGCGATCTGGCGCTCGAGGCGGTCCTTGGCCTCCGACAGCTCCTCGATGCGCTTCTCGAGATGCGCGATGCGCCGATCGCCCTCGTGGGCGGGCTCGGCCTCGGGCAGCGGCGTGCGGAGGCTCGCCACCTCGGCGGGCTCGGGCTCGAGCGAGTCCGGCTCGACGTCGAAGACGGATTCGCCGGTGTCCGGCTCCTCGCTCACGGCGACGGCGCGCTCCGGGGTCTCGAAGGGGGCGCTCTCGTCCTCCTCGGGGAACGTCGGCAGCGGGCGCCTCTTGTCCGCGCGCAGACGACGCTGGAGCCAGACGAACACGACCGCCAGCACGATCGCGGTAGCGCCGTACAGGTAGGGCCGGACGCTCGGCGCGGGCGCAGCCGGCGTGGTGGGCGCGCTCGCCTGCTCGGCTCCTGCCTCGGGCTCGCCGACGCTCGGCATCGGCGCCAGGGCGGCCTCTTCCTCGCCCGGCTCACCCAGGCCGAGGGCCATCGCCTCGCGGACGGCCTCTTCCTCGGGCAGCTCGAGCGCGAGCGGCTCCTCGGCCTCGAGCTCCTCGGCGAGGATCTCCGCCTCGAGCTCCTCCAGGGGCGCAGGCGCGAGCTCCTCCGCGAACGCCGGCTCGGGCTCCGCGAGCTCGACCGGCTTCTCGGCGACCGCCACCGGGGCGGGCTCCTCCTCCGGCAGCACCACCGGTGCGGGGAGCGGCGTCGCCTCGGCGGGCTCGGCCTTGGCGTAGAGATCGAGCACGATGCGATCCGGGCGGGTCAGGACCATCGGCTTGACGTCCACCGGGCGCTTCAGCTGGATGCGCACGTCGGTGCCGGCCGGCGTGGGCTCGACCTTCACCCAGATCAGGTCCGGGCTCTTGGCCGTCACCGCCTCCGCCGCGGCCGCGGCATCCACGCGGATCACGACCTCCTCGTCGCCCGGCTCCATCACGTAGGGAGCCTCCGAGTCGGTCTCGATCACGATGCGGGTGTGGTCGGGGTGCACGCCGACGCGCAGGTCGGTCAGGCTGGCGGAGGGGCCGAAGTCGGACTGGGCCTGGGCCGGAAGGCTGAGGAGCAGCGCGCCGGAGAGCGCCAGGGCGAGAGCCGCGAATCGGGGCATGAGAACTCCAGGGATGGTCACGGGCCCTTCCCTCCGGGTACATCCCCCTGAGGATGAGTACTGGATCCCGCAAGAAGGTGTCGAATGACGGGGAGCGCCTCTGCGATGCGCGGACCGTACCAGGACACCCAGGTGCCGTCGATCTGGTGGATCCGGCCCTCGCGCGCCGCGGGGATCGGCAGGCGACGCAGCTCGTCCGCGTCGCGCGGACCGAAGGCATAGGGCTCGTCGGGCAGCAGGACCACCTCGGGTGCTGCCCCCACGATCTCGTCGATCGAGACGAGCGGATAGCGGCGCTCGCCCGGCTTCGCGAAGACGTTGCGACCCCCACACAGCCCGAGCAGGTCGTGGGCGTAGGTATTGGCTCCCACCGCCATCCAGGGATCGCGCCAGACCGGACAGAACACGGGCACCCGCTCCGCGGGACGCGCGCGCTCTGCCTCGACCACGGCAGCGCGGACGGGCTCGACCACTGCGCGTCGGGCGTCGGCGGAAGCCCCCAGCTCCGCGAGCTCGGCGAGCAGCGCCGCGCCCTCCGCGACCGTGCGCGGATAGGTGAGCCAGACGTGAAGCCCGGCGGCCTCGAGCCGTTCGACGTCGCGGCGCCGGTTCTCCTCCTGGTTCGCGATCACGAGGTCCGGCGCGAGCGCGATCGCGGCGGCCAGGTCCGGATTCTTGGTTCCGCCGAGCTTCGGGAGCTTCGCCACCTCGCGCGCGGGATGGACGCACCAGTCCGTGACGCCGACGACGCGGTCGCCGAGACCGAGCGCGAACAGCGCCTCGGTCAGGCTCGGAACCAGGCAGACGATGCGGGCGGGAGGAGCGGAGGGCCGGCCGCGGCCCGCGTCCGTCACTCGAAGTCCACCAGGAGCACGCCGGCATCGAGCCGCGCGCGACGCACGGCCCGGCCGGCCACCGAGCCGGGCAGCGCCACGACGCGCGTGGCGTCCCGAACGCGTACCAGCAGGTCCGGCCCGCGCGCCGCCACCTCGATCTCCTCCTTCGAGGCACCCGGCAGGTCGATCTCGAGGCGCGGGCGGCCGACGTGCTTCCGCAGCCGGATCGGCCGCGTCCGCGTGAAGAGCTCGGCCGGGTCGCGCTCGCCGTAGAGGTCTCGGGCGAGCCGGGCGAGATCCTCGACGCCGGAGAGCTCGCGCGCGTAGAGCGGCGCGTGGAAGCGCGGCACCGGGAAGCTGGCCTCGATGCTCGCGAGCTCCTCGCGCTCGCGGGCGGCCCAGCGCGCGAACCAGCCGCCGCCGGCCCCGGTCGGCAGGACCCGGTTCACCAGCACCGCGTCGGTCGCGACGCCGTAGAGCGACAGGTAGGCGAAGGAGCGGCGCGTCTCGTCGACGACCACGCGCGTGGGGTTCACCACCAGCCGCGCGCTGGTGCGGTCGTCGTCGAGGAGGATCGCCCGCACCGCATCGACGTCGTTGTAGAGCTTCTCGAACGCGTCGAAGATCTCTTCGCCTGGCACCAGCCGCTCGGCGTGCAGCCGTTCGAGCAGGGGGCGCACCAGCCGTGCGCCTCGCCGCTTCATCTCGAAGAAGTTCTCCATGAAGATGCGCAGCACGTCGGGGAAGCGCAGCATGCGGAGCGTCGCGCCCGTGGGGGCGCAGTCCACCACGCACACGTCGTAGTCGCCGGTGGCCTCCACCTCGCGGATCGCGCGCAGCGCGACCAGCTCTTCGAGCCCGGGAAAGCTGAGCAGCTCCTCGGCGACCAGCTCATTCGCCTCGTCGCGCAGCAGGCCGCGCAGGAAGCGCTGGATCTCGCTCCAGCTGCGGTCCATCTCGTCGAGGGCGGAGACCTCCTGCACGGTGACGTCGTCCGCGATGCGGGTCGGCCTCGCACCGAGCCGGCGGCCGAGCGCGTCGCCGAGGCTGTGCGCCGGGTCCGTCGAGAGCACGAAGGTGCGCCGGCCGTGGGCGGCCGCCCCGAGCGCGGTGGCCAGCGACAGGCTGGTCTTGCCCACGCCGCCCTTTCCGGTCAGCAGGATCACCCGCATCTAGGGCTCCGCTCGCGCCGGCCCCGGCTCCGGCGCGAAGTCGACGGTGAGCGTGCCGCGCTCGAGCCGGGCGCGGGCGAGCGCGAGCGGGGCGACGTGGCGGGGCAGGGGCAGCGCCCGACGCTGGCCACCGGACGTGATCGAGAGCTCGTGCTCGATCTTCGCCACCGCGAGGTCGTCGGCGCGCGCGTCGGGGAGCGGCAGGGTGGCGCGCACGCCCGTCCGGGTGCGGACGAAGCGCAGGCCGCGCCGGCGGCACAGCACGGCCTCCGGCGCACGGCCCGCGAAGAGCGCAGCGCCGTGGCGGGCGAGCGCGTCGACCCCGATCACCTCGTCCTCCTGGAGCGCGGCCCGCAGCACCGGCAGCGGCGCGAAGCGCTGCTCGACCTCCCGCAGGCGCTCGGCCTGGAGCCGCACCCAGTCTCGGAAGTGCGCCTCGTCCGCGGCGCGCTCGGGCAGCAGGCGGTTCATCACCACCGCGTCGCAGGCCAGCTCGAAGAGCGCCAGGTCGGTCCGGGCGCGGAGCGCCTCGTCGATCACCAACCGCTCGGGCGTCACCACCAGCCGCACGCTCGCGTCGGGGCTGCCCACCAGCTCCCGCAGCCGGGCGAGCCGCCGGTAGATCAGCGCCTCGGCGTCGCGAAAGACGTCCGAGCCCGGCAGTGGCACCGCCAGCACCGTCTGGGCCACGGGCGTCACGACGGCCGCCAGCGTGCGTTGGACCCGGAGCAGCAGCCTGAGGCCCGAGCGCGCTACCTCGGGGACGCTCAGCAGGCGCAGCGCGGAGCCGGTCGGCGCGCAGTCGACCACCACGAGGTCGTAGTCTTCGCGGGCCCAGCGCTCGACCGCGAGCAGCGTCGTGAGCTCCTCGGCGCCGGGCAGCAGCGCCAGCTCGTCCGCGACCACGTCCTCGATCCCCTGGTGCCGGAACAGCTGCGCCAGGTAGTCGCGCACGCTGCCCCACTGCCGCTCGGTCTCCGCACGGGCGTCCACCTCGACGGCCTCGAGACCTTCCGCGAGCGCGCGCGGCTCGGGCCCGAGCGGCTCGGCGAGGACGTCGCCCAGGCTGTGCGCGGCGTCTGCGGAAACGACGAGCGTACGGAGCCCGCGCGCGGCGGCGTGAGCCGCCGTCGCCGCGGCGGTGGTGGTCTTCCCGACGCCGCCCTTCCCCGTGTAGAGGACGAGACGCATCGGGAGACGGTAACCAACCGGACCGGCCTCACGCTGCGGCGGCGATCTTCACATCCGTGTGTTGGGCGGCGGCGACCCGCAGCGACCGCTCCGTCCAGCGATGGTCGCAGCGCCGACACGCGGCCAGCGACAGTACGCCGGCGTCGAGCACCTCGTCGCGCGCCACCTCGGGCGCACCACAGACCGGGCAAGCGCTTCGCAGCCTTCTCTCCACGAGCCATCCTCCCATCGCGTCCACCTCCTTCGGAACCGCCCCCTTGCCGGGAACCCCCGGCGAGGGTGGGGGGACCCTCGCCGAGGCCGCGGCCAGGGGGCTGCCGCGACGACCGGATCCTGGCGGGCCGCTGTGACAGGTCCGGTCACGCCGGCTCGGGCCCGTCTGGGCTATTCGATGGGCCCGTGACCGAGCCGCCCCCGCCTCCCGAGCGCAAGCCGCTCGCCTTCGGAAACCAGCCGTCCCCCGCCCTGGTGGGCCTGGCGGAGCGCATCCGGGGCCTGGTCGAGACCATGCTCCGCGTGCCGCGGCTCCCGGCCGAGGCGGAGGCCGAGGTCGAACGCACCCGCACGGCGCTCGAGACCCTGGAGCGCACGCTCGCGCCGCTCGCACTCCATGACCCCGTCCCGAGGATGGGCCCCGAGCCCGAAACGCAACGCCCCTACTTCGTGAGCGGCGTGATCCTGGGACCGCATCACCCGCTGCGCCCCGAGCTTCGCATCGCCCACGAAGACGGCCGCACCCACGGCAGCGTGTGCTTCGGCGTCACCTTCGAGGGTCCGCCCGGCTGCGTGCACGGCGGCTTCGTGGCGCACTTCTTCGATCAGATCCTGGGCGAGCACAACCTGCGTGCGCGGATCCCCGCCATGACGGGAACCCTGAGCGTGCGCTTCAAGCAGGGCACGCCGATCCTGCGCGAGCTCGCCTTCGAGGTGCGCCACGAGCGACACGGCTCGCGCAAGGTCATCACGCGCGGCCGGCTCTCGGCGGACGGCGTCGTCTTCTCGGAGGCGGAGGGCACCTTCGTGGTGCCGCAGCGGGCGTGGGGGTCGGAGCGCGGCGCGTAGCTCCAGCCCGAGCGCCTGCGCGCGCATCGAGCCTGACCCTCACTCTTGGCCTCAGACGTTGGTCCGAACGGTCCGGTCGTTGTCGATTCGTTTGCTGAGGTCGATCGGATCTCCGACGCCGACGGATCCGGGCACCACCTGATAGGCCCACACCTCGAAATAGCTCATCGTGGCGCCGCCGTAGATCGTGGAGAAGGCCGCGTCCACCCCGTCCTGCCCACAGCAGATCCGGATCCGGCCGATGCGAGGGACGTCGAAGCGGGGATCGGTCGTGAACCACGTCCCGCCGATGTAGACCTCGGCATAGGCGTGGAAATCCATGTGGTCTTCGGGAGCGGGGAAGCCGATGTCGGGCAGATGTCCCGTCACGTAGCGCGCAGGAAGGTTGAAGGTGCGGTTGAGCGCGATTCCGAGATGCGCGAAGTCGCGGCAGACGCCGTAGCCGCGCTGAAGAACGTCCCACGCCGACAATTCCGGCTGTCCGGACAGGTAGCGATACTCGATGTTCTGGTGGATCCAGCGGCTGATCGCCTGGACCCGCGGCAGTCCGTGTTCGACGTGGCCGAACTTCTCCCAGGCGAAATCGCCGAGCTTGTCGGAGTCGCAATAGCGGCTCGGCAGCGTGTAGCGCAGCAACGAGGCCGGGATCCGAGCGGGGTCTTCCGGACTCTCCGCGGTCAGGCCGTGGTTGTCCGGCTTCGAGGAGACCGCGACGATCGCGTCGTGGCGGAAGCAGTTGGTGCCGGGCTCCAGCGTGACACGACTCACCGAGTTTCCGTGGCTGTCGGTGAACTCCTCGACCGGCAGCTCGTTGCCCAGCGTCATCGCCTCGAACAGCACCGAGCGACTGGGGTCCGGAGGCAGCTTGAGGTTCAAAAGGAGCGACGCCGTGCCCGTGACCTCGTAGGCAAGGCTGCATCCCACGCGGACGGTCACGTCGAGGGCCGGCGGGATGGGGGGCGGGGGCACGCCTCGATTAGGGTAGCGGTCAGGTCGAGGGAAGCGCGAAACACACGGCGGAGCCGCCTCGTGGCCACCCCCGCAGCGAAGCGCCTGCCTTGGCGCGCAGCCCGGGCTCAGGGAACGCGCGCCTCGCGGAAGCTCACCAGGCGCCCGCGGCCTTCGTCCCAGAGCGCGAGGCGGGCGCAGGCGAGGCTCTCGCGCAGCCCGATGCGGTTGACGCGCGCGAGCGCCGGATGGTCGCGCAGCACCTCGGGCAGGCGGTAGCCCGGGATGCGCGGGCACAGGTGGTGCACGTGGTGGATGCCGATGTGTCCCGTGAACCAGTCGAGCAGCGGCGGCAGGTCGTAGAAGGCGCTGCCGCGCAGCGCCGCCTCCTCGAAGCGCCAGCGCCCGGGCTGCGCCCAGAAGGTCGCCTCGAACTGGTGGTGCACGAAGAACACCCAGACGGCGATGCCCGCCATGCCGAGGATCGGCAGCAGCCAGATCCAGAGCAGCGCCGCGAAGCCACCGAAGGCGAGCACGCCGGCGACCGCCAGGAGCAGGACCAGATCGTTCCACAGGATGCTGCGCAACATCCTGCCGCGCGGCTCGGGCAGGGCGAAGGGAACGCGGTGGCGGATCAGGAACTGGTAGAGCCCGCCCAGCCCGAAGAGCACCAGCGGATGCCGGTAGAGCCGATAGCCGAGCTGGCGCCAGCGCGGGAGCGCCTCGTACTCGGCGGTGGTGAGGGTCTCGATGTCGCCGACGCCGCGGCGGCCGAGGTCGCCCGCCGTCGCGTGGTGGACGGCGTGCGAGTGGCGCCAGAACCCGTAGGGCGTGAGGAGCAGGACGCCGAGCGCGCGCCCGACGAAGTCGTTCGCACGCCGCGAGCGGAAGTAGGCGTAGTGCCCGCAGTCGTGGAAGACGATGAAGAGGCGGCACAGGAAGCCGGCCGCGAGTGGTGAGAGCACGAGTGCGACGAGCGGCGTCGTCGGCAACGCCGCGAGACCGGCGCCCATGCAGGCGAGCAGGCCGGCCAACGAGAGGGCGAGCTCGCCCAGGCTGCGCCTCGGGTCCGGACGCGCGTAGGCGCCGAGTGCGTGCGCGAGCGATCGCGCGCCTTCGCTCACCGGGCCTCGACCTCCTCCCCGTGCCCGCTCACCGGGCCTCGACCTCCTCCCAGTGCTCGCGCCGCAGGCGCTGCCAGCCGATCCGGAACCAGGGCGTGTAGGACTCTCCCTCGTGCGCGAGGGCGTCGTCCACCTCCTCGGCGCTCACGAACCGTAGCTCGGCGATCTCGTCGGCGTCGGCCGCGACCGGCCGGGAGAGCCGCCCGACGTAGACCGAGCACGCCTCGTGCTCCGAGCCGGAGGCCCCGAACGCCGCCTGGTACACGAAGCGGAAGACCCGTCGCAGGCCGACCTCCACACCCAGCTCTTCCTTCACGCGGCGGTGCGCGGCGTCGTCGAGCCGCTCGCCCCAGCGCGGATGGCTACAGCAGGAGTTCGACCAGAACAGCGGCCACAGGCGCTTCGCGGCGCTGCGGCGCTGCAGCAGCAGACGGCCCGCCTCGTCGAAGAGGTAGACCGAGAACGCGCGATGCAGGATGCCCGCTCCCGCGTGGCACGCGTGCCGCGGTGCGGGGCCGAGCGCTTCGTCAGCCTCGTTCACGGCGATCAGCAGCTCGTCCCCGCGGCCCTCCGCGACCGGCGGCCGCCGTCGCTGGAGCTCGAGGAGCGCCATCGGACCCAGGAAGAACAGCCCGATGCCCGCCGCCAGCGCCCCCGGCAGGCGGGCGAACACGGCGAGCAGCAGCGGGAACAGCAGTACGACGAGATGCAGGCGGAAGATGGTGTCCCAGCCGGGAAGGTCCGGGCGCAGCACCCGCCACATCCCCCACGAGGCCGCGGCCCCGAGCAGCACGAGCCCCACGCCGAGCGGCCACGACACGGGCTCGCCGGCGGCCACGGCCGCGAACGTCGCGAGGGCGACGAGGGCCACGACGAGCGGCCAGCAGAACCACGCCGCTCGTGGCGGCACGTGGATCCCACCGCCCGGGAGCGGCCGCATGCCGAGCCAGAGCGCCGCGGTCCGGGCGCCGTGCGCGAGGTCGTTCTCGAGGTCGCGCATGCCGCCGTGGACGCCGTTGATCAGCAGGGTGAAGACGATGCCGCTGGCGGCGATCGTCCCCGTGAGCGCGTTCGGCGCACCCCCCGCGAGCGTCGCGCCGTAGAGCGTCATGCACGCCCAGGCCAGCCCCTGCGCCCCGTCGGTGAGGAACGGAAGCGGGCAGCGCTTTCCGAACGCGTCGTAGAGCGCCATCGCCGTGGCCGCCGCCAGGAACCAGCCGAACGCCGCGGCGCTGCCGTCGAGGGCGGCCGTGAGGCCCAGGCCGAGCGGCAGCTGCAACAGCGCGAAGGCGGCGGCCTGGGCGGGACGGATCGTGCCGCGCACCAGGGGATCGGCCGCGCGCGCGGGCTGGGTACGGTCGATGGGCAGGTCGAAGACGTCGTTCAGCACGCCGCCGTAGACGTGAAACAGCACACCGACCGCCGCGAGTCCCAGCCAGAACGAGAGCGGCTGTCCGGCGTCCACGCTCGCCGCCCCGAGCAGCGCCCAGAGTGCCGAGTAGCCCACGAAGTGGATCCGGGTGAAGCGATCGACGGCGAGCACGTACCTGGCGATCACGTGGGCCCCTGGAGCTCCTGGGCCGCGGCCAGCTCGACGCTCGCCCCGAGCCGCGCAAAGCTGGCGACCGCGGCGTCGACCAGCGTACGCCGTTCGGGAGCGTCTGCCGGGAGGCGCCGCGCGAGCTGGACGCGCAGGACCGCGGCCTCGAAGGGCAGCTGCTTGGCCTCCGTCGCCGCGAGGGCCGCGCGGAAGCCCCCGAGCGCGCGGCGCTGCCGCCCGCGCCGCCAGTCGCACTCGGCCGCGAACCAGCGGCGCACGGGGCCCACCACCGGCCGGGCGAACGCCGCGCGCGCGAGCTGCCGGGCGAGCGCCCGCTCGTGCCCGGCGGCGTCGCCCCGGCCGGCATCGACCGACGCGAAGTGCGCCTCGATCAGGCCGGTGAAGCCGCCCTGCGGCGCATAGCTGAGCCAGCCTCCGGCCTCGAGGGCCGCGTAGCCGGCCTGGAGGACGGCCGGCTCCGGCGGCGCGCCGTGGCGACGCAGCCAGGCCGATGCCAGGGCGCCGACCGCCTGGAGCGGCCCGTTGGGATCCGGGCTCCCCGAGCGCTTCGAGAGTGCGAGCGTCTCCTGTGCGGTGGCGATGGCGTCGTCGAGCTGGCCCTGCCGCAGCTGCACCTCCGCGATCGCCGCCAGGGACCAGAGCTGGTGCACGATGGCGCCGGTGGTGCGGGCGCGGGCGAGCACGGCCCGGCTCCGGGCCAGGCTTCCCTCGAGGTCACCGCTCGAGAGGAGCAGGCGCGCGAGCACCGAGCAGCCTTCCTCCCAGAGGTAGTGATCGCCGACCTCCTCGAGGATCGCGAGCCCGCGCTCGATGGGCTCCGCGGCGGCGAAGTCCGGGATCGCGACGTTGAAGAGATGACCGCGGCAGAGCGCCGCGCCGAGGGTGGCCAGGTCGCCCGAGGCCTCCGCGGTCTCGACGGCCTGCGCGGCGTAGGCCCGCGCGACATCGATGCGGCGCACGAAGGCGGCGATGTTCGCGATGTTCATGTTCGCGAGCGCGAGGTCCGCGCCGGGACCGAGACGCGCCGCCACGGCGCGTGAGCGCAGCAGCAGATAGAGGCCCTCGATCGTTTCGCCGCGCGGGTAGGCCGAGGCGCCCAGGCGATTGAGCGCCTTGACGGTCTCCATGGCGACGCGCTGATCGCGCGGGCCCAACGCGGCGGGCTTCGGCAGCTTCGGCCGCCGCGCGATGGCGACCAGCAACCGCGGCAGCATGCCGCGCAACAGGGCGCCCCTCGTTCCCGGAACCGGGAAGCCGAGGCGCTCGAGCGCCTTGCGGAGCGACGGTACGCCCTGCGCGTGGTCCCCCAGCATGCACAGGGCATCGCCGTGCTTCCGCTCCCAGGACGCGCGCTCGATCTGCTGCTCCGGATCGCGCTCGCGTTCGCGCTGGTCGTCGAGACGCAGCGCACGCCCGAAGAAGTGCGCGGCCTCCGCGTTCTCCCAGCGCGCGTGGGCCTGGTCTCCGGCCTGCACCAGGTGCCGGATCGCCTCGTCGTTCTCCTCCGCAGCCTCGTAGTGATGACCGAGCACGGCGTGGAAGCGGTCGATCTCGTCGGCGAAGCGACGCTCCAGCCAGCGAGCCGTACGGCCGTGGAACTCGCAGCGCTGCGCGTAGGGCAGCAGCTCGTAGGCGGCGTCGCGAATCAGCGCATGGCGGAAGTCGTAGCCCGACTCCCCCTCCCCGCGATCCCGCAAGAGCCCCAGCTGCACCATGTCCCGGAGCTGCTGCTCGAGCGCCTCGTGGTCGCGGTCGATCGGGTGGACGGCGAGCAGCCCCTCGAGGTCGAAGTGCCGGCCCAGGACCGAGGCGACCTTGAGCGTGAGCTGCTGCTGCGGTGAGAGGCCGTCGATCCGCGAGTTGACGGCGCCGCTCACGGTCTGGGAGAGCTCGAGGCCATGCAGCGCCTTCGGCGAGCCCACCAGCCGGCACTCCCCGCCTCCGATCTCGAGGCGGCCGCTGTCGCGCAGCGCGAAGGCGAGCTCCTCGGAGTAGAAGGGATGGCCCTCGGCGTGCCGCTGGATGAACGAGGCGATCTCGGCGGGCACGCTGTCCACGTCGAGCGAGCGACACACCAGGGCGAGCGTCTCGGCGTCGTCGAGCTCGTCGAGCCGCACGACCGTGGTCGCGATGTCCTCGAGCAGCCGCTTGCAGGGCGGCGGCCGTTCGCTCATCGGGCGTAGACACACCAGGAGCAGCAGGTTGCGGGTGTCGCGGGCGGCGCCCTCGGCGAGCTCCCAGGAGGCGGAGTCCATCCAGTGGCCGTCCTCGAGCACCAGCAGAACGGGGCCGGTATCGGTGGCCGTGCGCAGGAGGTCGCGCACCAGCTGGCGGATGGCTTCGGCGCGGCCCTGAGGGGTCATGCGCCGGGCCACCTCCGTCTCGGCCAGGCGCGCCGGAAGCAGCGGATTCAGCAGCGGGAACTGGCCCGCTCGCGCTTCGCCGAGCAGGTCGGCGAGACGCTTGCGGACCCCGCTCTCGTCGATGCCGCCGAAGCCGCCGAGGAGCGCGGCAACGATGGGCTTCCAGGCCAGCAGGGAGGTCTGCTGCTCCGTCGCATCGGCGAGCCCGACCAACGTGCGCACCGCGCTGCCCTGCGCGCCCTCCACGAGGTGGCGCATCAGACGCGTCTTGCCGATCCCCGGCTCGCCTTCGACGAAGACGACGCCGCCCACACCGCTCGCCTCGAGCTCGGCCACGCGGCGCTCCAGAATCTTGCGCTCCGGCTCGCGCCCGATCATTCCCGCGCCGTGGCCGGGAATCGCCGTCACCGCGGCTTCGGCCCGCGAGGCCCGCGGCCGGTAGATCGCCACCGCCTCGCTGCGGCCCTTGACCCGCGTCGTATCGAGCGACTCGAAGAGCACGCGCTTCCGGGCGGCTGCGCGCGTCGGGGCGTCGCAGAGCACGGCCTCCGCCCGCTGCATGAGCCGCCCGGCGAGATTCACAGAGCTTCCGATCACCGCGTACTCGGCCCGCCGCTCGCCGCCCCGCCAGCCGGTGAAGACGCGATCGGTGGTGATGCCGACGCGTGCGTCGAGGCCCTGACGCAGGAGCCGCTCGCGGATCTCGAGGGAGGCCAAGGTAGCGCGCACCGGGTCGTCCGTGTGCGCGTGCAGCGCCACTCCGAAGGCGAGCACGATCACGGTTCCCTTGTCGTCCTCGACGACCTGGTTGACGCTGCCGCCGTAGCGTTCGGTCGCCTCCTGGATCACGCTGAAGCCGCGTTGGAGGCGCTCGAGCGCATCGGGCGCCTCGTGGTCGAGGCCGCGCAGGTTCACGAAGGCCACCGTGACGCGGCGGAACTCGGCCAGGAACTCGCTCTGGCCCGCGGCGAGCCGCGCCTGCACCGTGCGCGGCACGAAGGCGCCGAGCGCCTCGGCGCTCGGGTGGCTCTCGATGCGGGGGGGCGGCGCCGGAGGCGCCTCGACCGTCTCGAGATGGAGCGCTCCCGAGCGCAGCGGCCCGTCGAGCGCGGCGCCGGAGAGCGTCGCCGCTTCGGACGACACCAGGGCCTCGCCGGGGTGCGCGAGCTCGAGCGTCGGGCCCAGCTGCTCGATCGGCGCGCCTCGGACCAGCACCTCGTAGCGATCGCCGACTCCACCGACCGCCGCGGCCCAGACCGTGCCCGCCCCGACCGCCACCCGGAGGCGCAGCTCGCGACCGCCCTCGACGCGCAGGCGATCGAGCTTGCGGGTGGTCTCGAGGGCGGCGGCGGCGGCGCGCGCGAGTGGCGCCTCGGGTCCCTCCCCGGACGCCGCCGGGAACAGCGCGAGAGCGGCGTCGCCCGGGAACTTGAGGACCTCGCCCCCGGCGCGCTCGATGATCTCGGCCAGCGGGCCGAACACCTCGTTCAGGATCCCCTGCACGCGTTCGGCCCCGCGCGTCCCTTCCTCACGCAGGCGCTCGACGAGCGCCGTGAAGCCGGAGACGTCCGCGAACAACGTCGCCGCCGGGAACCGCTCGGCTCGGGGCCCGTCGGGCACCCGGCCGTCCGGCAGGAAGCGCTCCACCACGAGAGCCGGAACGAAGGGCAGCAGCGGCGCGGCGTCGCTCATGACGCCTCTCTCGCGAAGGACCCAGCGAGGCGGACGGTCCCTCCAGCCATTTCTTCGACGGCGCGGCAGTAGCGCGCCATCGAGTGGTTCTCGAAGGGGCCCTCGGCGCCCTCGAAGTGCACCTTCACGCCCCGACCCGCGTGGCGATAGCAGAGCCAGGCCGGCGGCCAGTGCGGGACGAGGTCCCTCGGGTTCACGACGCGCCACGCCGGCCCCACGTTGCGACGGAAGCTGCGCGCAAACTCCCAGTCCCCGGCGCGACTCGCGCCGAAGCTCACGAGCTCGACGCGCGGCTCGCCCTCGAGCGCGAGCTCGAGCGCGAGCGGCGCCACGACGGCGCCGCCCAGGCTGTGACCCACGAGCACGATCGGATCGCTCCCACCGGCGTCGAGGGCAGTGCGCACCGGGTGCCGGAGCGAGAGGCAGAGGCTCGCGACGCCGTCGGCGCAGCGGAGGCCGGCCAGCGCGCCCTGCATCGGCACCAGCTCGACCTCGGTGTCGTCGAGCAGGTCCGGGAAGGAGTCCGTGCCGCGGAGCGCCACCACGCGGTAGCCGCCACCGCGCGCGACGAAGCCGAAGCACTCCGGCACGTCTCCTGCGGCGGAGCCGGTGAGCTCCGCCAGCAGCGCGAAGCCCTCGGGAAGACGCAGGGCGTGGCGTTCGAACTCGCCGTAGGCGTCGATCACGAGACGCGCGAGACCGGCGGCCAACCGGGGCTCGAAGCCGCTCTTCATGCCGCCTCCCTGCTGCGAGCGCCCAGTCTACTACCCCGGACTGCTTCCGCGCAGCCGTCGATCCGTGGTATGAGTGGCGGAACGGAATCCCAAACTCGCGGCGGAGGGCCCATGGCGGCTGCTGAACATCCCCCGATCTGGCAGCGAGCCGAGCGACACCTGCGCGTGATCCTCGTGATGGTCGTGGTGCTGATCTCCGCAGGGATCGTCTCGATGTGGAGCATCGAGAAGTCGGCGGAGCCGCTCTACAAGTCCGTGCCGGACTGGAGCCCATTGGGGTACACCTACAGCCTCGCGCTGTTCGTCTTCCCGCTGATCGCGCTGACCGTCTGGTTCCGCACGCACCACAAGAACCACGCCCACCACGGCAAGGCCTTCGCGCTCACCATGGGCGTGTTCTCCGTGCTGTGGTGCGGGATCGACATCTTCCTGGCCAATCTGTTCTTCCGCTTCCCGAACCCTGCGGCGCACATCAAGCCGATGTTCTGGGGTTACGAGTGGGGCAAGGGCTTCACGCAAAGCATCCCCTACGAGGAGTTCGCGTTCTACTTCGGTGCGATCGCCGTGATCCTCCTGCTCTACCTGTGGTCGCGCGAGGAGTGGTACAAGCGCTACTCGCTGCCGCTCGAGGAGTACGCGCAACGCGCCCGCACCACCCCGCCGCTGGTGAGCCTGCACTGGCGCTCGGTGTTCTGGGGCGTCGCGACGCTCGTGACCGTGCTCCTCTACAAGAAGCTCGGTCCGCACCCCTACCATGCGGGTCTGCCCGGCTATTTCCTGTTGCTCTGGGCCATGGCGGTGATCCCGACCGCGCTCCTCACTCGGCGCATCTCCCCGTTCATGAACGACCGCGCCCTGCTGTTCACCGTCATGGCCGTCGTGCTCGTGAGCCTGCTCTGGGAGGTGACCCTCGCGCTCCCGAACGGTTGGTGGAACTACCGGCACGAGCACATGATGGGCTTGTTCGTGAAGCCGTGGAACGGGCTGCCCTTCGAGGCCGTGCTGCTCTGGCCGATCTCGGCCTGGGCCAACGTCCTGCTCTTCGAGATGTTCCACATCTACGTCTACTCGGAGCGGCCCTTCTGGGAGCTGCTGTTCGGACGCAAGACCGAGGCGTGACGAGCGGGGCACCCGACGGGCGCGTGCTGCGGCTCGCGCTCGTCAGCATCGCCGCCGGCGTGGGAACGGCGGTCGTGTGCGCGATCTGGGGGCTCGGCTGGCTGCCGCCGACCCTCGTGAACCCGCTGATCGTTCTCGCCTTCGTCGTCGCGGCCGTGCGCCGACGGGACGCGACGCTGGCGGCGCTCTGCTGGGCGGGCGCGGGCGCCGCGCTCCTCGAGCTCTGGATCGCCGACCCGGCCTTCGTGAGCCGCGGCATCCTCCGCTACGTGCCCGGCGGACCCTTCGTGGTCGACTCGCCGCTCTACATGCCGATCTCGTGGGTCTACATCGTGGTGCAGATGGGCGTGCTCTCGCTCTGGATGGTGGACCGCTGGGGCCTCGCGCGCGCCTCCCTGGTGATGGGCGCGGTGGGGGCGGTCAATGGCCCCACCTACGAGTGGCTGGCGCAGTACGCGAACTGGTGGGTCTACGCGGACTGCTGGCGGATCGCGGGCGTGCCGGTGTTCGTGATCGCGAGCGAAGGCGCGATCGGCGCCGTGCTGCCCTGGACGGCCACCCAGGTGGCCGGCAGGGCGCCCTGGCGGGCCTTCGCGATCGGCGGCGCACTGGGCGTCTTCATGTGGGCCGCGGCGCAGGGGGCGTTCGCGCTGCTCGGCGGCTGACGCGCTCAGGGGAGCCGCACGCCCACCGTCCCGGTGACGTGGTCGCCGAGCGAGTTCGTGCCCGAGAGCGCGATCTCGACGCCGCCGTCCACGGCCGAGTCGACCCGCCCGGAGAAGATCATCACGTCCCCCGGATAGTTGGGGGCCCCGAGGCGAATTCGGAGCGACGTGAGCAGCGCGTCGGGCCCGGCCCAATCCGTGACGTAGCGCGCGACCAGGCCCGACGAGGTGAGGATGTTCATGAAGATGTCGGGCGTGCCGCGACGGATCGCCGCGTCCTTGTCGTGATGCACGTCCTGGTAGTCGCGCGAGGCGATCGCCCCGGCCACGATGCCGGTGGTCGTGATCGGCACGGGGCAGGGCGGGAGCGGCTCACCCGCGGACACCTCCGCGAAACGCCGGGTGGTCTCGCGGCGCGGCGGGCGCGCGGGCAGCTCCGCGAGCGCCGCGGTCCCGCTCGCTGCGTGGGCCGTCCCGGAGGACGCCGCGCGTCCGGTCCCCGGCCTGAACTTGAGGATGCGGAAGAACATCCGCCCCACCTCCTCGCCGTCGTCGCTGCGGTAGCTCGCCCGGGACGTGACGAAGTGGCCGAGACCGAGCGTAGTCTGCTTCTGGTCCGACACCTCGATCAGCTCGTTGTGCCCGGTGAGGCGCTCCCCGAGCCGCAGGTAGCGCAGGTACTCGTGCTCGCTGTTGGTGGCGATCACCGAGCTGAAGCCGGCCTCGTCGAGCAGCCGCATCGGGTTCGTGCCGGCGCCGGTCCGGGGCCGCCCGGGCAGGCCCGGCATGGTCCAGGCGTTCAGCATCGCCGGGGGGGCCACCAGCGCGCCGTGCACCGACTTGGCCGCCTGGTCGGCGTCCGTGTAGACCGGGTTCGCGTCGTCCATGGCGTCGCACCAGTGTCGGATCATGGGGAGGTTCACCGGGTCTCGGGCGACGTCCGGTGCCCCGGCCGCGCCGACGAGGGCGCGAAGGCGTTCGATCAGGCTCGAGTCGGGGTCGCTCATGATGGCGCAGGAGCGTACCAGCTCGCCTGCGCCCCCCGCGACGCTACCGTTTCCCGCCATGCGACCCGGACTGATCCTGATGAGCGGCAGCGTGGCCGGCGACGTGGAGCTCGGCGTGCGGGCCGAGCAGGCCGGCTTCGACGGCGTCTACAGCATCGAGTTCTTCAATCGCCACGGCTTCGTGCCGCTCGCCGCCATCGCGGCGCGCACTTCCCGCATCCGCATCGGCACCGCGATCGCGAACGCCTTCACGCGCTCGCCGCTGCTCCACGCGAGCGCGGCCATGGACCTCGACGAGCTCTCGGGGGGCCGCGTCGTGCTCGGACTCGGCTCGGGCACGCGCCGGATGAACGAGGATTGGTTCGCCGTCCCCTTCGAGCGTCCCGCGGCGCGCATGCGCGAGCTGGTGCGCCTGCTCCAGGCCGCCTTCGATGCCCAGAAGGGCGGCGGGCTCCGCTTCGAGGGCGAGTTCTGGAAGATCAAGGTGCCGATCTACGCGCGCCCCGGCGCCGCGCGGCCGCGCATCCCCATCTGGGTCGCTGCCGTGAACCGCGGCATGGCGCGCGCAGCGGGCGCGGTGGCCGACGCACTCGTGGGCCATCCGATCGCGACCCGGCGCTGGCACCGCGAGGTGATGCTGCCCGAGCTCCGGGCGAGCGAGCGCGAGGCGGGGCGTGCCGAAGGCTCCTGCACGCTCGCGCCCTACGTCGTGACCTCCCTCGCGCCGACCCGCGAGCAGGCCGTGCGCGAGGCCAAGGGGCAGATCGGCTTCTACTACACGACCGAGCTCTACCATTCCGTGCTCGATCTCCACGGGCTCCGCCACGTGGGCGAGGCCTGCCGTGCGGCGCTCCGCAAGTTCGACACGAAGGCGATGGCCGAGGCCATTCCCGATTCGCTGGTGGACGAGATCGCGATCGCCTGCACCCCCGACGAGGCGAAGGATCGCCTCGCCGAGTGGAAGGACCTCACCGGGGATCCGCTGTTCTATGCGCCGAGCGTCGGGGTCAAGCCGGAGCGCGTCCGGGAGAACCTCGACACGATCCTCGAGACCTTCGGCCGATGAGCAGCGAGCCGGATCGCCACCACCTGTTCCGGACGCGCTGGGAGGCGTCCCAGCTTCCCGTGTCGGGCGTCTGGGCCGCACGGCGGCGGCTGGCCGACGCGATGCGGCGGGTGATCGAGCGGCTCATCACCAGCAACGCCCCCGAGGCGGAGCTCGACGTGGCGGCGGCGCGCCTCGAGGAGTACGCCGATCGCCTGACCGCGCACCCGAAACGCGAGCGCTACGTGGGCTTCGCGGAGAGCGCCCTGGCCGATTCCGAACGGGAGGACGAGGAGGCGCAGGGTGGGGGGCACTTCGACTACAGCCCGCTGATCGGGCGCAGCAATCCGCTGGCGCCGCCGATCACCGTCGAGGCAGACGCCGAGGGATTCGTCACCGCCCGAGTGACGTTCGGCTCGGCGTACGAGGGGCCGCCCGGCTGCGTCCACGGCGGCTACGTGGCGGCCGCCTTCGACGAGGTCCTGGGCTACGCCGAGACGTTCAGCGGCGCCCCCGGCATGACGGGCACGCTGAACGTCGTCTACCGGGCACCCACGCCGCTCCACACCGAGGTGGTGTTCCGCGCCAAGATCGAGCGCGTCGAGGGCCGCAAGATCTACGTGCACGGGACGCTCCACGCGGGCGAGCGCCTCTGCGCCGAATCCGACGGCATCTTCGTCTCGATGCGGCCCGGCCGCTACCTCGAGCTGATGAAGGAGCGAGGGGAGCGCACGGGGGGCTAGTTCCCGGGAGACGCACGCCTCCCCGGGATCCAGCGGGGAGGAGTCGCGATCCCGGGCCGGGAACGGCCAACAGGAGCTACGGGGGAGGTTGTCGATGCGCGCGATGCAGCGAAGTCGATCGGGTCCGGGCTGCGCTCTCGCGCTCCGCGTGCGAGTCGCGACGTCGCTCGGGGCCCTCCTGGCCCTCTTGCTGATTGCGGTCCTGCCGGCGGCGGCCCAGCCGCTCCCGGAGCTTCCCGGGGCGCAGACGGGGGCGGCCGTCGCCGAGGCGGCCGAGCCCACGAGCCGGGACGCGATCGCCACGCGTCGTGCTGCGTTGGCCGCCGAGCTCGGCGACGTCGAGGAGGCCCTCGCGGCCACGAGCGACCCGGGGACTCGCGCGCATCTCGGGGAGGTCCGCGATCGACTGCACGCCATCGATTCGCTCCTGCGCAAGCAGGCCGAGCTGGCGGGAGCGCCTCGCGATGCGGATCCCTCGAGGGTCGAGCGCGTCGCGGAGGGGGCGCCGTCCATCCTGGCGCTGAACGAGCTCTACGAGGCGCAGGACGAGATCGAGGCGCGTCGGCGCTGGCTCGCCGAAGCCCTGACGGCGAGTCGCAACGCCCTGGCCGCAGCGCGGGAGAAGCTCGACGCCGCGGAGAAGGAGCGACGCGCTGCGCGGAGCACGCTCGAGGCCGCGCAAGATCCTTCCGTCCGGGCCGAGGCCGAGCGAGCCCTGCGCCTGCGCCAGCTCGCGAGCCGGACCGCGCAGGAGCGGGTGCACCTGCGCACCCTGGAGACGCGACTGGCCGCCTCCGAGCAGGAGGCGACCGCGAGGGAAACCGACCTCGCCGAGCGGATCGCTTCGATGCGTGCGGCACTCGCCCGCCGACAAGGAGAATCCGACGCGCTGATCGCGGCGCTCGCTGCGCGCGAGGGAGAAATTCGTCGGGACCAGCGGGCGGCCGAGCGCTCCCTTGCGACCCTCGAGCTCCGCCTCGAAGCGGCACAGCGGCGCTTCGCCAGCCAGAGCAACCCGTCTCGGGAGCTGCTCGAGGAGGTGGACGCCCTCGCCGCGAGCCGGGACGCCATCCGTCAGCAGATCTCCCTGCTCGACACCCGCCTCGAACGCCTCGATGCCCAGCGCACGACCTGGCAGCGCTGGCTAGCGCTGGTACGCGACGAAGCCCCTCGCGAAGAGCTCCCTGTCTGGAGTGAGGAGCTCGCCGGTCAGGTCGATTCCCTCGCCCAGGCGGAGGTTCACCACGAGGGGCTCGAGAGGGACCTGGAGCGACGCCTGGAAGGCATCCAGGCCCGCCTGGCGCGCGGCCCGGAGAACGCGCGCACGCGGCCAGCGCTGGAGGAACAACGCACGGCGCTCGCCCGAACGCTCGACGTGGCCCGCGCGGAGGCCGCCGACCTCGCCGCCGATTCACGACTCTCGCAGCGGGTGCTCGGGGAGATCCACGATCGAACCGGGCGGATCGATCCGCTCGAGTACCTCGCCCGAGCCATGCGGGCCGCGCAGGGCGTCTGGAGCTACGAGATCACGACCGTCGACGATGCGCCGATCACCGTAGGCTCCCTCGTGCTGGCGCTGGTCTTCTTCGGTGCGGGCCTGTGGGCCGCGCGGCACGGCTCGGGTTTCGTGGGGCGACTTGCGACCGATCGCTTCGGCCTGGATTCGGGCGCCGCCCACGCCTTCCAGACGCTCTCCTTCTACGTCCTGCTGGTGAGCTTCACCCTGCTGGCGTTGCGTGCCGTGCACTTCCCGCTCACCGCCTTCACCGTGCTCGGCGGTGCGCTCGCCATCGGAATCGGCTTCGGCAGCCAGAACGTGATGAACAACTTCATCAGCGGCCTCATCCTGATGCTCGAGCGACCGGTGCGGGCCCGAGACGTGGTCGAGGTAGACGGAAACCACGGCACGATCGAGAACATCGGGGCCCGCAGTACGCAGATTCGTTCGACCGACGGCCGCCACATCGTCGTGCCCAACAGCTTCTTCCTGGAGAACAACGTCGTCAACTGGACGCTGTCGGACGATCTCATCCGCGCGAAGGTCACCGTGGGCGTCATCTACGGGTCCCCGACGCGGCTCGTCGAGCAGCTGATTCGTCGGGTCGTCGACGAGGACGAGCAGGTCCTCGCGCAGCCGGAGCCGATCATCGTGTTCGAGGAGTTCGGCGACAACTCGCTGAACTTCGACGCCTACTTCTGGGTGAATGCGCGCTCGCCGATGCAGGTGCGACAGGTCCAGAGCCGGGTCCGCTTCCGCATCGACGACCTGTTCCGAGAGCACGACCTGGTGATCGCCTTCCCGCAGCGCGACGTCCACCTGGACACCACCTCGCCGATCGAAGTGCGGCTGGTGTCGGGCGGCGGAGAGCCGCCGCGCTCCGAGGACGGGTAGAGGAGGAAGACATGGTGTTCCACAAGCACAATCCGCACATCGGAGCGCGCCCGGGAACGCTGGCGATCCCGCCCGATTCCCCGTTCCCGAAGGTGACCGTCGTGCAGTACGACCAGGAGTCGGTCGAACGGCGTGAGATCCAGGACCCCGAGGAGCTGCGGAGCTTTCGGGACGCCGACCGCGTCACCTGGGTGGACGTCCAGGGGCTCGGTGACGAGGCGACGATCCGTGCGATCGGGAACGTCTTCGCGCTCCATCCCGTGGCGCTCGAGAACGCGGTCAACGTGCCCCAGCGCGCCAAGACCGAGTTATACGAGCACCATCAGCTCGTGATCGCCCGCACCCCGCAGATCGATGACGCGGGCCTCGTTCGTACGCCGCAGGTCTGCTTCATCCTCGGGGAGCGATACCTGCTGACGTTCCAGGAGCGCTACTTCGGGTTCTTCGACCCGGTCCGTGAACGCATCCAGGCCGGCATCGGGGCCATCCGCACGGAGGGACCGGACTACCTGGCCTACGCGCTGATCGACGCGATGATCGATCGCTACTACCCGGTCGCGCAGCATCTCACGGACGGTCTCGAGGAGCTCGAGGACGTCGTCGTGGAGAATCCACACCCGGAGGTGTTGGCGCGGATCCACGCCTACCGCAGGCAGCTGGTCGTGCTGCGGCGGGTCGGCTGGCCGCAGCGCGAGGCGATCGGGGCGATGCTGCGAGAGCGGACCCCGTTCTTCTCCGAAAACGAGAAGGTGTACCTGCGGGATACCTACGACCACATCGCCCAGATCGTCGAGCTGATCGACTCGGCGCGCGAGATGGCGTCGGACCTCGCCGACGCCTACCTCTCGAACGTGAGTCACCGGACCAACGAGATCATGAAGGTCCTCACCCTGATGGCGAGCATCTTCATCCCGCTGACCTTCGTGGCGGGCATCTACGGCATGAACTTCGAGCACATGCCGGAGCTGGCGAGCCGGAACGGATACTTCGTCGCCCTCAGCGTGATGGGCGCGCTCGCACTCGGGATGGCCGCCTACTTCAAGCGTCGCGGGTGGATCGGGACGCCACCGCCCCCGAAGTTCCGCGAAGATCAATCGAAGCTACCCGAGCGGAGCCAGCCCCAATGACCCAGATCCTCTTCGAGAACGCAGGGCTGCTCGACGTGGAGGCGGGTGAGCTGCGGGGCGGGGCCTCCGTGCTCGTCGAAGGCGACCGCATCGTCGAGGTGAGCGAGCGCGGCATCCGCGCCAGCGACGCGCACCGCATCGACCTCGCGGGCCGCACCCTGATGCCGGGCCTGATCGATGCGCACGTTCACTGCGCGATAACCACGCTGAACCTGGCCGCCATGACCTCCAAGCCGACCACGCTGGTGGCCCACGAGGCCGGGCGGATCCTTTCGGGCATGCTGCGCCGGGGCTTCACGACGGTGCGCGACGCCGGCGGGGCCGACTGGGGGCTCGCCCAGGCCGTCGAGCGCGGCCTCGTCGAGGGGCCTCGCATTTTCTACTCGGGGCGGGTGCTCTCCCAGACGGGCGGCCACGGGGACTTCAGCCCCCGAGAGGAGCCGCCGCGGCTGTGTGCGTGTCACATCCACACGAGCGGCTTCTCGCACGTGGCCGACGGGGTGCCGGCCGTGCGGAAGGCGGCGCGCGAGGAGCTCCGCCGCGGCGCCACGCAGGTCAAGATCATGGCCTCGGGGGGCGTCGCGTCGCCGTCCGACCCGATCTGGAACCTCCAGTACTCGCCCGAGGAGATGCGCGCCATCGTCGAAGAGGCCGAGGGCTGGCGCACCTACGCCATGGCGCACGCCTACACGCCCGAAGCGATCCGACGCGCCGTCGACGCCGGGGTGCGGACCATCGAGCACGGCAACCTGATCGACCGCGCCACCGCCGAGCACATGCGCGCGCGAGGCGCCTTCCTGGTCCCGACGCTCGTCACCTACTTCGCCATCGACGAGCTGGGCCGCAAGCTCGGCTTCCCGGCGGTGAGCCAGGCCAAGGTCAAGGACGTGCTCGACCGCGGCCTCACCTCGCTCGAGATCGCGCAGGCGGCCGGCGTCCCGATGGGGTTCGGCACCGATCTGCTCGGGGAGACGCACGACCAGCAGAGCCGCGAGTTCCAGCTGCGCGCGGAGGCGCTCCCGCCGGTCGACGTGATCCGCAGCGCCACGGTCGTGAACGCGCGCATCCTGAACCGCGAGGGCGAGCTCGGCGTGATCGCGCCCGGGGCTCTCGCCGACCTGCTCGTCGTCGACGGCGACCCGCTCACGAACCTCTCGCTCCTCGCCGAGCCCGAGAAGCACCTCCACGCCGTCATCCAATCCGGCCGCCTGAAGCTGGGGACGAAAGTGGGGACGGAGTTTAAATTTTAGATTCGCCCCGCGGGGCGAAAGTTGAATCTAAACACCGTCCCCGACGCTCAGCGGAGCTCGCGCTTCAGGATCTTGCCGGTGGGGCCCTTGGGGAGGGCTTCGACGAACTCGACCTGGCGCGGGTACTTGTAGGCGGCGAGGCGCTCCTTGCACCAGGCGATGATCTCGTCCGCCGTGGCCTCCTGCCCCTTCGCGAGCGCGAGCACGGCCTTCACCTCCTCGCCGTGGCTCGGGTGCGGTACGCCGATCACGGCCGCCTCGACCACGGCGGGGTGTGCGTAGAGCACCTCCTCCACCTCGCGCGGGTACACGTTGAAGCCACCGCGGATGATCATGTCCTTCACCCGGTCCACGATCCGGTAGCTGCCGTTCGGGTCGCGGATGCCGATGTCGCCCGAGTGGAACCAGCCATTCCGCATGGTCTCGGCGGTGGCCTCCTCGCGCTGCCAGTAGCCCTTCATGATGTTGTGGCCGCGGATGCAGATCTCGCCCCGCTCGCCGTCGGGAAGCTCCGCGCCGCTCTCGTCGAGGATCGCCATCTCGACCCCCCAGACCGGATGGCCGATGGAGCCGGGGTTGCGCGGCTTGTCCAGGCTGTTGAAGCTCGCCACCGGCGAGGTCTCC
>JBFIYM010000024.1:0-33712 GCA_041605395.1 Myxococcota bacterium
GGCGGCCTCGGCCTCGAGCGCCGCGCGGAACGCGGCACGCTCGGCCGGCGGCGGGCCGGCGGCGCTCGCGAGCGCGCGGCGCACCACGGGGTCGCCCGCGTCGGCGAGGGTGGCCACCAGGTCCTCGCCCGCCACGAAGCGGCGCCACGCCTCCGCGGGCAGCGCCCCGGCGGCGAGCGCGTCGAAGGCGGCGAGCGTCTCGCTGCGCAGCCGCTCGGCGCGCGCCCGCGAGAGGTGCAGCGCCTCGGCGTGGCGGACCCCGTGCAGGAGGTAGGCGTACTCGGCGCCGTGCGACGGGGTGAGGAAGCGCCGCCAGCTCCAGGCGAAGTCGTGCGCGGTCACCGGGCGTCCGTCGCTCCAGCGGGCGTCGGCCCGGATCCGGAACTCGTAGCGGCGCCCGTCGGGCGAGACGCTCCAGGAGGCGGCCACCCCGGGCTCGGGTCTGAGCGTCGAGGCGGCGCGACGCGTGAGCCCTTCGAAGAGCGCGTCCACGATGCGACCCTCCGGCTCGCCGGTGGCGAGCCCCGGGTCGAGCGTCTTCGGCTCCGCGCCGTTCGCGAAGGCGAAGTCGGCCCGGCCCGGGAGGGCGGCGCGGAAGCTCAGCGCCAGCAGCGCGAGGGCAGCGACCCCGGCGAGGATCGCGGCGGCCAGGCCCCGGCTCATGCCCCCGGGTCGGCCAGGAAGCAACGCACTTCGTGGCCCCCCCCGACGCGGTAGGCCGGCGGCTCCTCCTGCGAGCAGCGCGGCATCACGGACGGGCAGCGCGTGTGGAAGCGACAGCCGGGGGGCGGCGCCGCCGGACTCGGCACGTCGCCCGAGAGCACGATGCGCTCGCGCCGGCGGTTCGGGTCGGGAACCGGAATCGCCGAGAGCAGCGCCCGCGTGTAGGGATGGGCCGGCGCCCCGAACAGCGCCTCGGTGGGCGCCTGCTCGACGATCTGCCCGAGGTACATGACCGCGACCCGATCCGAGACGTGGCGCACCACCGAGAGGTCGTGCGAGATGAAGAGGTAGGCGAGCCCGAGCTGCTCGCGCAGCGCGAGGAGCAGGTTCAGGACCTGCGCCTGGACGGAGACGTCGAGCGCGGAGACGGCCTCGTCGCAGACGACCAGCTTCGGCCCGAGCGCGATGGCGCGCGCCACGCCGATGCGCTGGCGCTGCCCGCCCGAGAACTCGTGGGGATAGCGCTGGCGCCAGCTCGGGGGAATGCCGACCTGCTCGAGCAGCGACGCCACGCGCTCGTCGAGGGCCGCGCCGCTCGCCAGGCCGTGGACCCGCAGCGGCTCGGCCAGGATCTCGCCGACGGTCATGCGCGGGTTGAGCGAGCTCATCGGGTCCTGGAACACGATCTGGAGCTCGCGCCGCTTGGCACGCAGCGCGCGCGAGGAGAGGGCCAGCAGGTCGACGCCGTCGAAGTGGATGCTCCCCGCGGTGGGCGGCTCGAGCCGGAGCACCAGCCGGGCGACGGTGGTCTTGCCGCAGCCCGACTCGCCCACGAGGCCGAGCGTCTCGCCGGGGGCCAGCGCGAAGGAGACGCCGTCGACGGCGCGCACGGCGCCGCTCCGACGCGAGAGCATGCCCCCGCGGATCGGGTAGTGCTTGACCAGCCCCTCGACGGCGAGCAGGTCCGAGCTCATGTCGTCTCCGTGAGCAAGAACGAGCTCATGTCGTCTCCGCGAGCAGGTCGAGCTCGGGACGCTCGGACGTCACCCAGCAGGCGAAGCGGTGGCCGTCCTGCGCCACGAGCGGCGGCTCCTCGCTCCGGCAACGCTCGGTGGCAAGCGGGCAGCGCGGGTGGAAGGCGCAGCCCGCGGGGACGTGCAGTGCGTCCGGCACGCTGCCCTCGATGGGGACCAGGCGGCCGCCCGCGAGATCGAGCCGCGGGCGCGAGCGCAGCAGCCCCGCCGTGTAGGGATGGCGCGGGCGCTCGAACAGCGGCCCCACCGCCGATTCCTCCACGATGCGGCCCGCGTACATCACGGCCACGCGGTGGGCCGTCTCGGCCACGACGCCGAGATCGTGGGTGATCAGCAGCACCGCCATGCCGAGCTCGCGCTGGAGCTTCGCCATCAGCTCCAGGATCTGGGCCTGGATCGTCACGTCGAGTGCGGTCGTGGGCTCGTCCGCGATCAGGAGGCGCGGGCTGCAGGCGAGCGCCATGGCGATCATCACGCGCTGGCGGAGCCCGCCGGAGAGCTGGTGCGGGTACTCGTCGACGCGCTGCTCCGGCGCCGGGATGCCGACCCGGCGCAGCGCCTCGATGGCGCGCTTGCGCGCCTCGTTGCCGCTCACGCGCTCGTGGAGCTCGATGGCCTCGGCCACCTGGTCGCCCACGCGGAACACGGGGTTCAGGCTCGTCATCGGCTCCTGGAAGATCATGGCGATGTCGTTGCCGCGAACGGCCCGGATGCGCTCCTCCGGCACCCGGAGCAGGTCCTCCCCGGCGAACTCGATCGTGCCGGCGTCGTAGCTCCCCGGCGGCGTCGGCAGCAGACGCAGGATCGAGAGCGCCGTCACCGACTTCCCGCAGCCCGACTCGCCCACCAGCGCCAGCGTCTCGCCCTCGCCCACGGCCAGGTCGACGCCGCGCACGGCCGGGACCGGCCCCGCATCGGTCGCGAACGAGACGCGGAGCCCACGCAGCGTGAGCAGCACGTGGCCCCGGGGCCCGCTCATCGGCCCCGCCGGAGGCGCGGGTTCAGGGCGTCGCGCAGCCCCTCCCCGACCAGGTTGAACGAGAGCACCACGATCAGGATCGCGACGCCCGGGATCACGAACAGCCAGGGCGCGTCGAAGAGGAAGGTGCGGCCGTCCGAGAGGATGTTGCCCCAGCTGGCGTCGGGCGGCTGCACGCCGAAGCCCAGGTAGGAGAGCGCCGACTCGGTCAGGATCGCCGTCGCCACCGCGATGGTCGCCGAGACCAGCACGGGCGCGAGGGCGTTCGGGATCATGTGCCGGAAGATGATGCGCGCATCGGAGAGGCCGAGCGCGGTGGCCGCGCGCACGAAGTCCTGCTCGCGCAGCGCCATCAGCTCGGCGCGCACGAAGCGGCAGGTGCCCATCCAGCTCGTAACGCCGATCACGATCATGACGTTCCAGATCGAGGGAGGCAGCAGCGCCACCACCGTCAGGATCAGGAAGAAGGTCGGGAAGCACAGCATCACGTCGGTGAAGCGCATGATCAGGGTGTCGACCTTCCCGCCGTAGAAGCCGGCGAGCCCGCCGAGCAGGATGCCGATCGCGAGCTCGATCGAGACGGCCACGAAGCCGATCGACAGCGAGACGAAGGAGCCCTGGAGCATGCGCGCGAACACGTCGCGGCCGAGCTCGTCGGTGCCCAGCAGGTAGACGCCGAACGCCGGCAGCTGCTCGGGAGCGAGCCCGTGCGCGCCCGCGGCCGCGAGCGGCGGCAGCAGCTTGGCGGGCAGGCGGACCATCGCGGGGTCGAAGACCACGATCCACTCGGTGAGGAGCTTTCCGAGGAGCGCCATCACCACCAGCACGGCGAGCACGACGAGCCCGGTGCTGGCGAGCCGGTCGCGCTTGAGCTGCTTCCAGACCTCACCACGCAGCGTGGTGCCCGAGAGCGCGGTGTCGGACCCGCTCGGGAGGCTCGCCGGACGTGCCGCCTGTGCCATCGCTACTCCAGCCGGATCCGCGGGTCGACCACCGCGTAGAGCACGTCCGAGACGAACGTGCCGAGCAGGGTCAGGAACGCCGCGAAGAAGTTGAGCGTGAGGATCACGGGGAAGTCGCGCGCCAGGATCGCCTCGTAGCCGAGCCGGCCGATGCCCGGCCACGCGAAGATCTGCTCCACGATCACCGAGCCGCCGATCAGCCCCGGGATCAGGAAGCCGAAGAGCGTCACGAACGGGAGCAGCGCGTTGCGCAGCGCGTGGCGATAGACGACGCGCTCTTCGGACAGGCCCTTCGCCCGGGCCGTGCGCACGTAGTCCTGGGCGGATACCTCGAGCATCTGCGAGCGCACGTAGCGGGAGAGCACCGCCACGCCCGAGAGCGCCGCCATCAGCGACGGGATCGCCAGGTGCCAGAGCCGGTCCATGCCGACGCGCAGCGGCGAGGCACCCTCGAAGCCGAAGGTCCGCATCCCGATCACCGGGACGTCGAAGGTGTTGACCACCCACAGGATCACCAGGTACGCGAGGAAGAAGCTCGGCACGGAGATGAGCAGGTAGGCACCGAACGTCGTGCCGCGGTCGAAGCGCGAGCCACGGGTGATCGCCGCCCGGATGCCGGTCGGGAAGGCGAGCGTCCAGACGATCAGCATCGCGGTCAGGAACAGCGGCACCGAGTTCTGGAAGCGCTCCCAGATGCGCGGCAGCACCGGCTGTCCGTCCTTGAACGAGGTGAGCTCGCCCGTCGCGAGGTCGCGCAGCCAGTAGAAGTACTGGGCGTAGAAGGGCTCGTCGAGGTGGAAGGCCGCGCGGATGCGCGCGATGTCCTGCGGCTTCATCAGCGGGTTCATCGGGTCGACCTCGCTCGGCTCGCCCGGCGCCAGATGCACGACTGCGAAGGCGATGATCGAGATCACCACCAGCAGCCCGCAGCGCACCAGGACCGCCCGCACCAGGAAGCGCGCCACCTAGCCCTCCTCCGCGAACACGGGGTCCTGCGCGAGCTTCCGCCAGCGCTCGAAGAAGAAGTTGATGCGGCCGTAGATGGCCTCGATCCGGCGGAACTCCTCGGCGCCCGAGGCGTCGCGCTCCACGATCGCGAGGCGGCGGTCGAGCACGTAGGTGGCACGGGCCGAGTAGAGGAAGACGTAGGGTTGGTCCGTCGCGATCAAGCGGTGCAGTCGCTTCGCGAGCGCGTTCTGGCGCGTCTCGTCGTACTCGATGCGGATTTCCTCGATCAGCGCGTCCGCCTCGGGGCTCGCGTAGCCGGCGAAGTTCAGCTGGTAGGGATTCGTCTCGCTCGAGTGCCAGAGCTGGAACAGGTCGGGGTCCAGGTCGCCCCCCGTCCAGCCCAGCACCACGGCGTCGAACTCGAGGGCGTTCACGAACTGCTCGAGGAACACGGTCCACTCGAAGGCCTGCGTCACCACCGCGACGCCGATGCTGCGCCAGGCGTCCTGCGCCACGGTCATGATGGCCTTGCGCTGCGGGTTGCCGTTGTTCGTGATCAGCTTGAACGCGAGGCGCTCGCCGTCCTTCGCCAGGATGCCGTCGGGGCCCGGCGTGTAGCCGGCCTCCGCCAGCAGGCGCCGGGCGCCCTCCGGGTCGTAGGGCACGAGCGGCGTGTCCCAGTCGTAGTAGGGCGTATTCACGTAGTAGGGACCGGAGACGCGCTGCCCCTCGCCGTAGAGCACGTGCTCGATCAGCTGGTCCACGTCGATCGCCATCGCCAGGGCACGCCGCACCCGCACGTCCTGGAACAGCGGACGGCGCAGGTTGAAGGCGACGTAGCCGTAGGTGTTGGTGGGCGTCGACACCGCCTGGTAGCGCGGGTCCACGCGGTAGCGCGCGGCCTGGTGCGGCTGCGCGCTGTAGCCGTCGGCGGCGCCGGCCTTGAACTCCACCTCCTGGGTCACCAGGTCGGGCACCACGCGGAGGTAGACGTTCTCCATCTCGGGCGGCCCGTTCCAGTGATCGGTGTTGCGCGCCAGGTGCACGTACTCGTCGCGCTGCCAGTCGACGAAACGGAACGGCCCGGTGCCGATCGGGTGCTGCGCCGTCTCCGACTCGCGCAGCGAGAAGCGCGCCCGGGCCTCGCCCGTGAGCCCGCGCCGCTCGGCCTCGCGCGCGAGCGCTTCGCCGTTCATCCGATGCTCGGGCAGCATGCCCATCGACCAGGCCGAGATCGCGGGCGAGTAGAGGCGCTTGTAGACGACGCGCACGGTGTGATCGTCGACCACCTCGAGCCGCTTCACGGGCTCGTAGGAGGACGTGCGTGGCGAGATGTTCTTGGGATCGAGGATCGCCTCGTAGGTGAACCGGACGTCGCCCGCATCGAACGGGTGGCCGTCGTGGAAGCGCACGTCGCGCCGCAGCGCGAAGGTGAGGACCGGGTTGTGCTCGGCCACGGGGAGCAGCTCGGCGCTCCGCGCGGCGAGCGCCGCCACGTCCGCCGGCCCGGCCTCGCCCAGCGGCTTCAAGTAGGCCTCGGCGCCCGCCTGTTCGAGCAGGCCCTCCCCCACCACCGGGGCGAGCTGCTCGAACAGGTCGGACACCACGCGGTCGAGGCTCAGCTTCACGCGCTCCGGCGCGTCGATCCGCGCCGGGATCTTCCGCTCCACCGGCTGGCCGTCGGCATCCGCCTCGACGATCGAGACCTCGAGCTCCCGTGTCTCCGCCGGAACCCGCTCGACCGCCTGGACCCGCTCGGCGAGGCTCCCGAGCCGGCCGCTCGCGAGCGCCGCGCGGACGCGCCCCGCCACCGCCGCTGCCGTGGCCGGGCTGCCGTCCGGAAGGGTGCGGCCGGGCAGCACGGTCAGGTAGGCCTCCTCGGTGGTCTCCCACCGCTCGGCGAGGCGCCCCTTCCACTGCTGGTCCTCGTTGACGTCGATCAGGCCGTCGAAGACGAGCTGGGTGACCTGCGAGCTGGCGCTGTCGGCCGACAGGATCGGGTTCAGGATCTTCGCGTCCCCGATGCCGAGGTCGATGTAGGTCGTGAGGCGACCGGGGTTGCCCGCGCCCTGCGTCTCGTAGCGGGGCACCCACAGCGCGGACTGCACGAGCGCGGTCACGACCACGAACGGGATCGCCACCAGCCAGCGCTTCGTGGTCATCGCGCGTCAGCGCGGCGCAACGGGCCCTCCCCCCCGGCGCCGGAGGGTAACGACCCGGGCGCCGAAACCGAAGTCAGGGCCGACCCCGAAGTCAGGGCCCACCCGTGTGGGCGGGCAGCTCGAACAGCCCGGGGACGAGGCGTGGATTCAGCTCCACCTCCCGGTAGTCGAGCTGCCAGCGTTGGGGCGGCTCGGAGAGCTCGAGCTCGAGGCGGTGCGGGAACGCGCTCTCGGCGACGTCCCGCCATTCGCTCCAGCGCGCGGTCAGCAGCGCCTCCCCGTTCGGATGGAAGTTGAGCCCCACCAGGCGACCGGCGCGGTCGAAGTCGAACGTCTGGTCGGCCCATTGCAGCGAGACGCCCCCGTCGTCCGTCTCGAACGACCGCGCAGGTGCGTCGGGCGGGGGCTGCGGGGCCGCGAGCAGCAGCCCCGCAGCCGCAGCGGGCGTGAGCGGAAGCCCGACCGCTTCGTCGAGCACCCCCGGATGCACGACACCCCGCTCGAGGCCGCCCTGCTCGGCTCGGTAGAGCGCGTAGGTCTCGCCGTCCGTGGCCAGGACCATCACGCGTTGCGCGAGCGGGCCCAGCACCTCGATGCGAAGCCGTGCAGGCCTCTCGACCAGCAGCAGCTGCTTGCCGAAGCCGGATGCCGCGGGGCCCTCCGAGCGGACGCGGCCGCTCGCGCGCAGCCCCGTGCGCTGCTCCGCGAGCGTCCGCAGCCCCGCGGAGAGTGCGGCGGGCCGGGGATCGTCCACACCGACCCGGGTCCACTGAACCGGCGCGCTCCGGCAGCCGAAGAGTACGAGCGCGAGCGCCAGGACGGATGCGGCCCGGCTCACCGACGCCCGAGCTCGGCGCGCAGGCGACCGAGCTTCTCGTGCAGGTGCGGCTGCTCGTCGGGGCGCGGGTCGAGGTCCAACGCCTCTTCGTAGTAGCCGAGCGCGCGCTCCTTGTCCCCGAGCGCGAGATGGACGTCACCCAGGTGCTCCGAGATCACCGGGTCGCCGCCGGTGCGCTGGGCGGCGCGCTCGAGCTCGTCGACCGCGCGGTCGAGCCAGAGGCGCGCCTCTGGCAGGTTGCCCTCGGCGAGGAGTGGGCGCGCGCGCATGTAGTAGACCCAGCCGAGGCTGTCGGTGATGTAGCCGTCCTCGGGCCGCAGCTCGAGCGCGCGCTCGATCATGGCCTCGGCCTCGTCCAGGTTCTCGCCGCGCTCTGCGAAGGTGTACCCGACGTAGTTGAGCGCGCTCGCGTGATCCGGGTTCAGCCCGAGCACGATCCGCATGTAGCGGATCGCCTCGTCGACGTTCTTGGCCTCCCCGTGGATGACGCCGATGTTGTAGAGCACCTCGGCGTCCTCGGGCGACTCCTCCAGCATGTTCTCGAGGAACGCGATCGCTCCGACGACGTCGCCGCCCTTCGCACGCAGGCTGGCGGCGTAGAGGTCGAGCGGGCGGCTCGGCTCCACCTCGCGCGCCTTCTCCACCTCGAGCTGGGCGCCGACGAAGTCGCCGGCCTTCTCGTAGATTCCCGCCACCTGGACCCGCCCGTCCGCGTAGCGCTCGTGTTCGGGCGGAATCCGGTCGAGCGTCGCGATGGCCTCCTCCGACTTGCCCATGCGCCGCTGGACGACCCCGAGGAAGTACGCCACCTCGTGCTGCTCGGGCTGCTGCGCGAGCGCACGCTGGAAGCGGTGCTCGGCCGCGTCGAACTCGCCGGCCTCGAAGCTGCGGAAACCGAGCTGGAGCAGCGTCCGCAGATCGCCCGGGTGCGCTGCCTCGATGCGCTCGAGGGTGGCGTTGGCCTCCTCCTCCTGCCCGAGCGCGATCTGCGCCTCGGCCATCGCCAGCAGCGTCGCGTGATGGTCCTCGTGGACGCCGAGCACCTCGCGGTAGATGCCGATCTCGCCCACGCGATCTCCGCGCTCGCGCCGGCTCCGGGCCAGGGCGCCGTAGAGCGCCAGGTCGCCCGGATGGCGCGCGAGCCCGTCGCGCAGCACGGCCTCGGCGCCCGGCGCGTCGCCCATGCGCTCGGTCACCTCGGCCAGGGCCACGTAGCCGCGCACGCTCTCCGGCTCGTTCTCGATCAGCCAGCGGGCAGCCTCCTTGGCCTCGACGTGCCGCTCGCCCTCGAGCAGGATGCCGAACAGCAGCACCGCGGCATCGGTCGAGACGGGCGCGCCGGCGTCGTCGCGCAGCACGCGGGCCGCCGACTCCGGATCGCGGCGCAGGCGGTAGAGGCTGCCCAGGAAGAGCCGCAGCCCCTCGTCGTCGGGCTCGAGCTCGAAGGCGCGCTCGGCGTAGACCAGCGCGTCGGTCAACCGATCGCTGCGCGCGGAGAGCTCGGCGAGGCGCTTCAGCAGGAAGACGGCCTGGGGATCCTTGCGGAGCGCCCGCTCGTAGGCGGCACGCGCCTCGTCGACCCGTCCGTCCATCTCGAGCTCCTGCCCGATCAGGAAGTCGAGCTCGGCGGGGCCGTCCGTCGGCGGCAGCGTCGGCCGCTCGGCCCCCGGCAGCACCCCGGCGCAGCCGAGGGCCAGCAGCCCCGTGACCAGCAGCGCGACGGCAGTGCTCTTCACCCGTTCCTCCCGGAGCAATCGCTCCGGCGGTCTATCGGCGCCCGGGGGCTCCGAGGTAACCCTTGCCCTCGAGATACGCGATCAGCGCGCCGACGCTCTCCTCGGGGCCCTGGCGGGCCGTATCGAGAACCAGCTCGGGCGCCTCGGGCGCCTCGTAGGGGGCCGAGATGCCGGTGAACTCCGGGATCTCGCCCTTGCGCGCCTTCTTGTAGAGGCCCTTCGGGTCGCGCTCCTCGCAGGTGGCGACGTCCGCGTCGACGTACACCTCCACGAAGTCGCCCTCGGGGAACAGCGCCCGCGCGGCCTCGCGATCGGCCCGGTAGGGCGAGATGAAGGAGGTGAAGGCCAGCACGCCGCAATCGGTGAAGAGCTTCGCCACCTCGGCGATGCGACGGATGTTCTCGGTCCGGTCCTCGGGCGAGAAGCCGAGGTTCTTGTTCAGCCCGTGCCGCACGTTGTCGCCGTCGAGCACGTAGGCGAGCTTGCCGCGCCGCACCAGCTCGGCCTCAGTGGCCACCGCGATCGTCGACTTGCCGGAGCCGGAGAGGCCGGTGAGCCAGATGGTGGCGCCGCGCTGCCCCAGCACGCCCTCTCGCTCGGCGCGGCCGATGTGGCCGCCGTGCCAGGTGATGTTCGTCGCCTTCTGGTCCGCCACGCCGTCCTCCGAAAGGGGCTGAGCTTAGCGACGGAGGCGCGGGGGCGCCTCGCCTTCGCGCAGGCGCCGCACCTCCGCGGCGATGCGTTCCGCCGCGCGGTCGACGTCCGCCTCGGTCGTGCCGCGCCCGAGGCCCACCCGGACCGCACCCTGGATGCGTTCTTTGGAGAGGCCCAGCGCGGCGAGCACGTGGCTCGGCTCGGGCCGCGCCGAGCTGCACGCGGAGCCGGCGGAGATGGCGACGTCTTCGAGCTGCGCGAGCAACGCGTCCGCCGCGACGCCGTCGAACGAGACGTTCAAGTTGCCGGGCAGGCGCCCGGCGGCCGGGGGCCCGTTCCAGTGCACGCCCGGAACGGCATCCCGGAGCGCCGCGTAGAGGCGATCGCGGAGTGCCGCCTGCCGCGACGCCTCGGCCTCGCGGTCGGCCAGGCACAGCTCGACCGCCGCGGCGAAGCCCACGATGAGCGGCACGGGCAGCGTCCCGGAGCGGAGGCCCCGCTCGTGACCACCGCCGTACACGAGCGGCTCGATGCGCAGGCGACCCCGGCCGCTGCGCCTGCGGCGCCGGACGTAGAGCGCGCCGATGCCCTTCGGGCCGTAGAGCTTGTGGGCCGAGATCGAGAGCAGGTCGACCCCGGCGGCATCCACCTCGAGCGGGACCTTGCCGAGGGCCTGTGCCGCGTCGCTGTGGAGGAGCACGTCGCGCGCGCGGCAGGCGCCCGCGATCTCGGCGAGCGGCTGGAGCGTGCCGACCTCGCCGTTCGCCGCGCCCACCGACACCAGCGCCGTGCGGTCGTCGAGCGCGTCCGCCACGGCGGCGGGGTCGACGCGCCCGTCGCCGTCGACGGCCAGGACCGTGGCGCGCGTGCCCCGACGCTCGAAGGCGCGCACCGTATCGAGAACCGCGGCGTGCTCGGTCGCGACCGTCACCACGTGGTCGCGCTCGCCTTCGTGCGCGCGGAGCACGCCCTGGATCGCGAGGTTGTCGCTCTCGGTGGCACCGCTGGTGAAGACGATCTCGCGCGGCTCCGCCGCGCCGATCGCCTCTGCGAGCCGCTCGCGCGCCAGCTCGACGGCCGCCTCCGCGCGCCAGCCGTAGCGATGCGTGCGGCTCGCGGCGTTGCCGAAGTCGCGTCCCCAGTAGGGCGCCATCGCCTCGAGCACGCGCTCGTCGACCGGAGTGGTGGCGTGGTGGTCGAGATAGATCGGATCGCGGCGCGCCGCGTCAGGCAGAGAACGACTGCCCGCACCCGCACGAGTTCTTCGCGTTCGGGTTCTGGATCTTGAAGCCGGACTCCATCAGCGTGTCCACGTAGTCGAGCGTGGTCCCCACCAGGTAGAGCGCGCTCTTCTCGTCCACCACCACGCGGACCTCGTCGGCGTCGACCGCCTGGTCGCCTTCCTTCGCCTGGTCGTCGAACATGAGCTGGTACTGGAGCCCCGAGCAGCCGCCGCCCACGACCTTCATGCGCAGCGCATGGGTCTCGAGCTTGCCCTCCTGGTCGAGCAGGTGCTTGATCTGGGCCCGGGCGGCCTCGGTCACGTTCACCAGGGACATCGCGGGACTTCCCCCTCCGGTTGGAAGGGCAGGATAGCGTCCGATCAAAAGAAGACCAGTCCGGTCTTACTTCAGCGGTGCCCGGACCAGGTGCAGGAAGATCTCCCGGTTGCCCTTCGGCCCGGCGAGCCGGCTGTCGGCCTGCCCGCGGGGGGCGTAGCCGAGGGCGTCCGCTGCCTCCGCCACGCGCGCGACGGCAGCGGCGCGGTCGCCGTCGTCGCGCACCACACCGCCCTTCCCGACCCGCTCGCGCCCGACCTCGAACTGCGGCTTCACCAGCACGAGCCATTCGGCGCGGGGCGCGAGCTCGGGCAGGCGCGGCAGCAGCAGCGAGGCCGAGACGAACGACACGTCCACCGTCACCAGCTCGATCTCCCCGGCCTCGGGCAGCGCGGCGGCCGTGAGGTGCCGCGCGTTGGTGCGCTCGAGCACGCGGACGCGGGGGTCGTCCCGAAGCGCGGTCGCGAGCTGCCCGTAGCCGACGTCCACCGCGATCACCCGGGCCGCCCCGTGCTGGAGCAGGCAGTCGACGAAGCCGCCCGTCGAGGCGCCGAGGTCGAGGCAGACCTTGCCGCGCGGGTCGATGCCGAGGTCGGCGAGCGCGCCCGCGAGCTTCTCGCCCCCGCGCGAGACGAAGCCGCGCTGCGTGCCGCGCAGCCGCAGCTGCGCCTCCGGAGCCACGGGCTGCCCGGCCTTCGTCGCGGGCGCGTCGTCGACGAGCACGCGTCCCGCCAGGATGAGCGCCTGGGCCTTGGTGCGGGTGGGCGCGAGGCCCTCCCGCACCACCCGCTCGTCGAGTCGCTCGCGCTTCTGGTTCATGGACGACGCGCAGGCTATCGCGCGTGGCAGCTTGGCTCCCAGGCACGGCGCGCGAGCGCGCGGCGGATCGTTGCGCCGCACGGCGACGCCTGCGGCCTCGACCGGCGGGTCGCCTTCTCCCGCGAGGGCCGGTCTCTTCCACGTTGCAGGTCGCGCCCCCGCCGAATAGACTGACCAGTCAGTTCATGGCCTCCCCTCGAGAAACACGCCGCCATGCCAGCCCCGCGGTGCGTCGGGCGCAGATCCTCGACGCGGCCCAGACCTGCCTGGCCCGCAGCGGCTACCACCTGACCACCATGGACGACGTGGTACGGGAGTCCGGGCTGTCGAAGGGCAGTCTCTACTGGCACTTCGAGGGCAAGGAGGAGTTGCTGCTCGCCCTCTTCGATCGCTACGCGGACGAGTTCTTCGCGGCCTGGGGCGAGTACACGGAGTCGGCCGACGCCTCCCCCGTCGAGCTCGTGGTGCTCGGCTGCGAGCTCTTCATGGAACGCGTGGGCAGCCAGGAGGCACTGGCGCGGGCGTGGCTGGGGTTCCTCGAGCACCCGATCGCGCGGCAGCGATTGGCCGAGCTCTACACCAGGAGCCGCGCGGTGCTGACCCGTCTCGTCGAGCGTGCCGTCGAGCGGGGCGAGCTGGTGACCGACTCACCGGGCGCCGTCGCGGCCGGGCTGGTCGGCCTCGCCGAAGGGGTCTTCCTGCAGGCCATCGTCGACCGCTCGTTCGACCCGGGGCCGTCGCTGCGGCTCTCCACCGATGCGCTCTTGAGGGGACTCGCTCCATGAAGCATCGCAATCGTGTGTCGGCCGCCGCGATCGCAGTCGCGCTGCTGGGGGTCGCGCCCTCGGGGCGGGCCGCCGAGCTCGAGCCGCCGCCCGAGGGCCTCTCCGCCCGCGACGTGGCGATCGAGCTCGAGGACGTGTTCCGAGGCCAGACCTCCTACTTCGAAGGGACGATGATCATCCACTCGCCGCGTCTCCCCGAGCCGCGGCGGGTGGGCCTCAAGAGCTGGGACGACCGGCCGAACAAACGCTCCTTCATCCGGATCACGGCGCCGCCCAAGGACAAGGGCATGGCGTTCCTGAAGCTCCATCCCAACCTGTGGAACTACATCCCGCGGGTCGAGCGTACGGTGCGGATTCCGCCCTCGATGATGCTCCAGTCGTGGATGGGCTCGGATTTCAGCAACGACGACCTGGTCCGGGAGTCCAGCCAGATCGACGACTACCAGCACCGCTGGCTCGGCGTCGATCCCGCCCCGGACCACCCCGAGAGTGAGCGCGCCTACGTGATCGAATACGTGCCCAACGAGGACGCGCCCGTGGTCTGGGGCCGCATCGTGACGTGGATCGACGTCGCGCGCACCGCGCCGCTGCGCCAGGAGTTCTTCGACGAGGACGGAGAGAAGGTGCGCGTCCTGTCCTACTCCAGCTTCGCCAAGACGGGTCGGCCCTATCCCCATCGCTGGTCGATGGTTCCGCTCGACAAGGAAGGCCACGAGACGGCCTTCGAGGTAGACGTGGTCCGCTTCGACGAGGAGTACCCGGACTCGATCTTCACGAAGCGCAACCTCACGCGGCGGGACGCGCCATGACGACGGTCCTGCGGCTGGCGTGGCGCAACGTCTGGCGCAACCCGCGCCGCACGGGGCTCACCGTCGCCGCGACCGTGTTCGCGGTCTATCTGGTGGTCGTCTTCGTGGCGATGGCCGACGGCAGCCACTCGAAGATGATCGAGGACAGCGTGCGGATCCAGTCGGGGCACGTGCAGCTGGCCGCCGACGGCTACCTGGAGAACCGCACCCTCGAGTACTTCCTCGAGGTCGACGACACCATCGAGAAGGCGCTGGCGTCCGCGCCCGAAGTCGAGGCCTGGGCGCCGCGGGTGAACAGCGCGGCGCTGCTCTCGTTCGGTGCCTCCACCCAGGGCGCGATCCTGATCGGCGTCGATCCGGAGCGGGAGGCCCGTGTCTCGACGCTGTTCGACCGCGTGTCGGCGGGCGCCTTCCTGCCCGCGGGCCAGGAGCGGTCGCTCGTCCTCGGGGAGCAGCTCGCCAAGAACCTGGGGGCGGAGCTCGGCGACGAGATCCTGCTCTACTCGATGGCCTACACACTCCAGAACGCGTACGAGCTCTTCGTCCTGACCGGGACGCTGAAGCTCCCCGACGCCAGCCTGGAGCGGGGCCTCGCCGTCGTGACGCTGGCCGACGCGCAGGAGTTCCTGGCCTACGACAACCGGGTGAGCGAGATCGCGCTGCGCACCGGGAGCGCGCGGCAGGTGCCGGCGCTCACCCGCGAGCTCGAGGCCGCGCTGGCCGGCGCCAGCGGCGTTCGTGTACACCCGTGGAACGAGGTGATGCCCGAAATCGAGCAGTTCATCATCGTCGACGATGCGGGCATGTACATCATGCTGCTCATCCTCGTGATCGTGGTCGGCTTCGGGATCCTCAACACGATCCTGATGTCGGTGATGGAGCGGCAGCAGGAGTTTGGCGCCATGCTCGCGCTCGGTCTTCGCCCGTCGCGGATCTTCGCGATGGTCTACGCGGAATCGATGATGCTCGCCGTGGTCGGCCTCGGCATCGGCCTGGCACTCGCGTACCCCACGGTGCTCTGGTTCATCGGCCACCCGATCCCGCTGACGGGCGAGGGGATGGAGGCCATGGCGCAGCTCGTCGCCATGGAGCCGGTCATGACCTTCGAGCTGCGCGAGACGACGCTGCCGGGGGCGACGATCACGATCCTGGGTGTCGCGGCGCTCGCCGCCTTCTATCCCGCCGTGAAGGCGAGCCGGGCGCGTCCGGTCGACGCGCTTCGGAGCCTGTGATGCCGCTCGCCGGCGTGCGGGACTTCGCGGGCTCCCTGTTCCTGACCACGACCTGGCGCATGGCCGTGCGCAATCTGTTCCGCAACCCCCGCCGCACCGCCGTCGTCTTCTCCGCCATCGCCATCGGTCTCGGCGGCCTGATGATCGCGATGGCCGTGAACTACGGGATGATCTTCCAGATGGTCGAGCTCGCGATCCAGAACGAGCTCGGCCACATCCAGGTACACGGCGCCGGTTGGTCCGCGAAGCCCGGCGTGGAGATCCGCGTCGACGAAGCCTCGACGATCCAGGGCGTGAGTGGAGCGGCGCTGCCGGGGCTGCGCGCCTGGGCGCCCCGCGTGCGCGGCGAAGGGCTCGCCTCTTCGGCGCGCGGCAACGTCGGGATCGCCCTCGTGGCCATCGACCCCGAGCGCGAGGCCGCGGTGACCGGGATCCGCGAGGCCGTCTTCGAGGGCGCCTACCTCGAAGGCAACGAGCGGCGCGCGCTCGTGGGCGACCGCCTCGCACGGCGTCTCCACGTGGACGTGGGCGATCGCATCGTCGTTTCGGCGCAGGACGTGGCCGGCGACCTGACCGGCGAGGCCTTCCGGGTGGGCGGCGTGTTCCGCACGGCGTCCCTCGAGCTCGACGAACGCACCGTATTCATCCCGATCGACCGCGGCAAGCGCATGCTCGGCATGAACGGCGACATCTCCGAGCTGGTCGTCGTCGCCGAGGAGCAGGAAGACGTGGACGAGCTCCGTGCCGCGCTCGCGAAGCGCCTTCCGGGCGGTCTCGAGGTGCGCACCTGGAGCGAGATCCGCCCCCTGCTCCAGTACATGGTCGACGTGTTCCAGCAGATGGGATGGATCATCTACGCGGCGATCTTCGTCGCCATGGCCTTCGGCATCGCGAACGTGCTGTTGATGTCGGTCTACGAGCGCATGCGCGAGATCGGGATCATGATGGCGATCGGCATGAAGCCCGGGCGCATGGTGGGCACGGTCGTGGCCGAGTCGCTGTGCCTGACGCTGTTCGGTGTCGCCGGCGGGTTTGCGGTGGGTCTGGGCGGCGTCGCACTGCTCTCCGATGGAATCGACCTCTCGCGTTGGGCCGAGGGGCTGAACGCGTTCGGCATCCCCGCCCAGATCGTCCCCGTGATCCCGGAGAACGACCTGATCGCGCCCGTCGTCGTCGCGGTGGTGACGGCGCTCATCGCGAGTCTCTGGCCGGCCGTGCGGGCGGTGCGCTCCCGTCCCGCCGAAGCCGTTCGCCACGTCTAGGAAGGCGCCATGCTCGAAGCCAAGCAAGTGACCAAGACCTACAACACGCGAGGCGTCGAGACCCACGCCCTGCGTGGCGTCTCGCTCTCGATCGGGGAGGGCGAGTTCACGGTGCTCGCCGGGCCTTCGGGCTCGGGCAAGACCACACTCCTGAACCTCTTCGGCGCCCTCGACGAGCCGAGCTCGGGCGAGATCCTGCTCGACGGCCAGAACATCGGGGACCTGTCGGCCACCGAGCTGGCCGAGCTCCGGCTTCGCAAGCTCGGCTTCGTGTTCCAGGCCTACAACCTGATTCCGGTGCTCTCGGCGCGGGAGAACGTCGAGTTCGTGATGGAGCTGCAGGGCGTGGCCCCGCAGGAGCGGCGCCGGCGCGCGCTGGCGATGCTGCACGAGGTGGGGCTCGACGGGCTCGAGGAGAAGCGCCCGCTCGAGATGAGCGGCGGGCAGCAGCAGCGTGTCGCCGTCGCGCGGGCCATCGTCAGCGGGCCGCGGGTGGTCCTCGCGGACGAGCCCACGGCGAACCTGGACTCGAAGACGGCGGCGCAGCTGCTCGACACGATGCGAGCAATGAACCGCGAGCATCGAGTCACCTTCCTCTTCTCCTCCCACGACCCGATGGTGATCGAGCGGGCGGATCGGGTGGTGCGGCTTCACGACGGGAAGATCGCCGCCGACGAGCGGCGGGCCTCCGCTTGACCCGGCGCCCCGCGGCCTTCGGGGCCGCGGCGCTTGCGCTCGTGATGCTTCCGGCCGGACCGGCGCCCGCCGTCGAGCTGTGGCGGGACGGCGAGCGCTACCTCGAAGCCTCGGGCTCGGTGCGCGACACCTTCACGGTGACTCGCGGAACGGACGCTTCCGACTTCAGCGACTCGATCCTCGAGAACACCTGCCTCGTCGACGAGGAGGCGTTCGCCGCCTGCCCCGCCTGGGACCTCGTGGGGGAGCAGGACGTCTGGGAGAACCTCGCCCGCTTCCGCGTCCAGCTGGACGCTGGCATGGGCGACGGCCTGACGGGCCAGCTGATCTACGACTTCGAGTGGCAGGCGGGCATCCTGGACACGCTGTTCGCCGCGCCCGGTCAGGTGGAGGACACGTTCCTCGGCCTCGAGCGCTCCGTGGGTGAGACGACCACGCGCCACGCACAGATCAGCCGCGTCTACCGCGGCTGGCTCCGCTGGGAGCAAGGCCCGTTCCAGCTGACGGTCGGCCGCCAGCGGATCCCCTGGGGCGTGGGCCGCCTCTGGAACCCCATCGACCGCTTCAACGCGATCGGCCCGCTCGACATCGAGGGCGACCAGTCGCTCGGGATCGACTCGGTCGACATGCGCTGGTCCTTCTCCGGCTTCGACCAGCTGCAGCTCGTCTATGCGCCCGGCACGAGCTCCGCCGATGCGCGCTACGCCGCGCGCTACCAGGCGGTGATCCGTGATGTCGACGTCGGTGTCATGGCGGGCCGCTTCGAGGAGGCGTTCGCCACGGGCTTCGATCTCGCGGGCAACGTCGGCGACTCGGCGTGGCGCCTGGAGGCGGTCTGGACGGACCCCTCCCGCCCCGTCCTCGAGCTCGGGCAGCTGGAGCCTCGCGAGCTCGACCGCTTCTGGCAGGTCGTCGCGTCGGTCGACCACAACTTCGACGTCGGGACCGGGATCTACGCACTCGTCGAGCATCTCTGGAACCAGAACGCGCTCGGTCTCCCGCGCAGCGGCCGGACCCGCGGCCTGCTGCCGTTCTTTCGAGCCCCCGGCCTGCCCCAGGGATCGGACGTCTTCGGCACGAGCGGGGTCATCTCGCTCGTGAGTCACCAGACCGGCTTCGTGGCGGGCTACGACCTCACTTCCGCGCTGCGCGGCCAGCTCCTCTTGATCTGGGACTGGCGCGGCGAGAGCGCCGCGGTCGTCCCGAGCGTGACCTTCAGCGGCTGGAATGCGGTGGAGCTCACCGTCGGCGCGCAGCTGTTCGCCGGCGGCAACCGGTCACAGTACGGGCCCCAGCAGCCGGTGGGCTACGTGCTGGTCGAGTGGTTCTTCTAGGGGGCTCGAGGAGACAGCGCGGCCCTCCCCTCACCAGGGATGCACGCGCACCGGGAGCTCGCTGTAGCCCTTCACGAAGGGGGACGGCACGCGCACGGGCTCGCCCACCACCTCGACGAAGCGGAAGCGGCGCAGGCACTCCTCCCAGAGCACGCGGAGCTGCATCTCGGCGAGGCGGCTCCCCATGCAGAAGTGGACGCCCCAGCCGAACGAGAGGTGCTGCTTCGAGTCCTCGCGGTCGATCAGGAACTCGTTCGCGCGCGGGATGACCGTCTCGTCACGGTTCGCCGAGACGTACCACATCACCACCTTGTCGCCCTTCCGGATCTGCTTGCCGCGGAGCTCGGTGTCCCGGGTGGCGGTGCGGCGCATGTGGGCGAGGGGCGTCTGCCAGCGGATGATCTCGTTCACCATGTTCGGGATCAGGGCCGGGTCCCGGCGCAGCTTCTCGTACTCGGCCGGGTTCTCGTTCAGCGCGAGCACGCCGCCCGAGATCGAGTTCCGCGTGGTGTCGTTGCCCCCGACGATCAGCAGGATCAGGGTGCCCAGGAAGTCGAGCGGCGAGGCGTGCGGTGAGACGTCCTGCATCGCGGGCGAGTTGGCCATGGCGGAGACGAAGTCGAGCTCGCCCGTGTCCGGCTTGCCCTTGCGCTCGTCGTAGAGCTTCTTGAAGAAGTCGAGGCACTCGAGCAGCACCGCGCGGCCCTGCTCCTCGGTCATGCCGTGCGCCGCGAGCTGGTCGGGCCCCATCGTGGCGACGTCGGACCACCAGGTGAGCTTGCGGCGCTCCTCCCACGGGAAGTCGAACATGGTGGCGAGCATGCCCGTGGTGAGCTCGATCGAGACGCGGTCCACCCAGTCGAAGGTCTCGCCGACCGGGAGGCCGTCGAGGATCTCGCACACGCGCTCGCGGATCAGCGGCTCGAGGCGCGTCAGGTTCCGGGGCGAGGCGACCGGCTGCACGCTCTTGCGGTGCGCCTGGTGGCGCTTGCCGTCCATGGCGATGAAGCCGGGAGCGAGCGGGAAGTCGGGCTCGGGATCGAAGATCACGATCGTGGGCGCCGACGAGAAGATCTCCGGGTGCTTCTCCACGTGCACCACGTCGTCGAACCGGGTGATCGACCAGTAGGGCCCGAACTCGCTCTCGGCGCAGTAGTGGACCGGGTCCTCCTTGCGCAGGCGCTCGAAGTAGCCCCAGAGCGTGTCGGTGGCGTAGAGCTCGGAGTCCGAGACGTCGATCCTGTCGAGCGGGATCGAGTACGGATCGGCGCCGGCCTGGCCCTTCGAGGGGGTGGGGGTCGCAGCGGCTTCGCTCATGGAGGCTCCTCGGCTGGGCGGCGCCCCGAGGATACCGCCCTGGGCGCGGCAATCTCGATCCACGACGTGAGCCCGTCGTTCGCCTCGCCCCCGTCGGGGCCCGGGCCGCGCCCGAGGTCGGACGACGCTCCCGGCTCAGCGCGGCTTCGCCGCGCCCGCCAGCTCGCGAACGGCCCGGGCGATGCCGTCGGCGTCGAGGCCGAACGCCGCGCGCTGGGCGTCCGGGTTACCGTGCTCGATCGGACCGGAGGGCAGCGCGAGGCAGCGCACCGGCACCACCACGCCCGCGGCGGCGAGCGCCTCGAGCACGGCGCTGCCGAAGCCCGCCGAGCCGGCCGCCTCCTCCACCGTCACCAGCGCGCCCGCGCGCCGCGCGAGCGCCACGATGCGCGCGGCGTCGAGCGGCTTCGCGAAGCGTGCGTTCAGCACCGCGACGGAGACGCCGTCCGCCGCGAGCTCGTTCGCCGCCTCGAGCGCGGTGTGGACGAGGGTGCCGTACGCGACGAGGGCGACGTCGTCGCCATCGCGCAGCAGCTCGGCCTCGCCGATCGGGAGGGACTTGAGCTCGGGGTCGAGCGGGATCCCGAAGCCCGCGCCGCGCGGGTAGCGCACGGCCGCGGGCCCGTCGTGCTCGACCGCGGTCTTGAGCATGTGGCGGAGCTCGTTCTCGTCCTTCGGCGCCATCACCACCATGTTCGGGAGCGCGCGCAGGTAGCCGATGTCGTAGAGGCCCTGGTGCGTCGCGCCGTCCGCGCCGACGAGCCCCGCGCGGTCCATCGCGAAGGTGACGTCGAGGTTCTGGACACAGACGTCGTGCACCACCTGGTCGTAGGCGCGCTGCAGGAACGTCGAGTAGATCGCGGCCACCGGCTTCATGCCGGCCGAGGCGAGGCCGGCCGCGAAGGTCACCGCGTGCTGCTCGGCGATCCCGACGTCGTAGAAGCGGTCGGGGAAGACGCGCTGGAAGCGGTCCAGGCTGGTGCCGTCGGCCATCGCGGCGGTGATCCCGACGATGCGCGGGTCTTCGCGGGCGAGCTCGATCAGGGTGTCGGCGAAGACCACCTGGTACTTGGGCGGGCCGGGCTTGCTGGGCGCGAACTTCCCGGACTCGACGTCGAACTTGCCGACGCCGTGGTACTTGAAGGGGTCCTGCTGCGCCGGCTCGTAGCCGTAGCCCTTGGCCGTGATGGCGTGGACCAGGATCGGGCCGTCGCCGTGGGCCAGCATGGCGCGCACGTTGTCGAACGTCTCGAGCAGCACGTCGATCCGGTGGCCCTGGATCGGGCCCACGTACTTGAAGCCGAGCGCCTCGAACAGCAGGCCCGGCGAGAAGAACACCTTGAGCGACTCCTCGGCCTTCTGCGCCCAGTGGATCATGTCGCCCGGCAGGGAGCCCAGGAACTCCTTCACCCAGCCCTTCATGCGCCGCACCATCGGCGCCGAGAGCTTGCGCGAGAGATAGGAGGAGAGCGCGCCCACGTTCGGCGAGATCGACATCTCGTTGTCGTTCAGCACGACGACGAGGTTGCGCTGGCGCAGATCCCCGGCGTGGTTCAGCGCCTCGAAGGCCATGCCGGCGGTCATGCCGCCGTCCCCGATCAGCGCGATCGCGAAGCGGTCCTCCCCCTGGTGCTGGAAGGCCCGCGCCATGCCGAGGGCCGCGGAGATCGAGGTGCCCGCGTGGCCCGCGCCGAAGTGGTCGTGGGGCGACTCCGCGCGGCGCAGGAACTTCCCGATGCCGTCCTCCTGACCGATGCGATCGAAGGCCGTGCGGCGCCCGGTCAGCATCTTGTGGGCGTAGCCCTGGTGTCCGACGTCGAGCACGATGCGGTCGCGCGGCGTGTCGAAGACGTAGTGGATGGCGGTGATCAGCTCGACCGCGCCGAGGCTCGAGGCCAGGTGGCCGCCCGTCTGGGAGACGCGCTCCACGATCTCGGCGCGGAGCGCCTCCGTCACGTCGTGGAGCTGCTCGCGCGGCACGCGGCGAAGCGCCTCGGGGCTCGTGATCGTCTCGAGCAGGCTGCGGTCGCCGGGCGGCGTCATGCGTCCCTCCGCAGCTTCATGCGTTCCTCCGCGCCCCTCATGCGTCCCTCCGCACCGCGTATCGGGCCAGCTGGCGCAGCGGCTCGGCACCCGTCCCCAGATCCTGAAGGCGGGCCAGCGCGGAGGCAAGCAGTGTTTCGGCCCGCTCGCGCGCCGCCGGCGCCCCGAGCACGCGCACCAGGGAGCAGGCGCCGTCGGCCTCTGCGTCGAGCAGGTCGTCGGCGATCTGGAAGGCCAGGCCCACGTCGCGCCCGAAGTCGCGGAGCCGCTCGCGGAGCGCGGGGGCCGCCCCGCCGAGCCGCCCGCCGAGCGCGGTCGCGGCCGCGATCAGGGCGGCCGATTTGCGGCGATGCACCGCCTCGACCGCCTCGGCCCCGGCGCCCTCCTCCGGGAACGCGAGGTCGAGCGCCTGCCCGCCCACCAGCGCGCGCGCTCCTGCCGCGGCGGCGAGCTCGGCCACCGCCTCGGCGTCGCCGCTCGCCGCGAGCAGCTCGAAGGCGAGCGCCAGCAGGGCGTCGCCAGCGAGCACGGCGATCGCCTCGCCGTGGGCGACGTGCACGGTGGGCCGCCCGCGCCGCGTGACGTCGTCGTCCATGCAGGGCAGGTCGTCGTGGATCAGCGAGTAGGTGTGGACCAGCTCGACGGCCGCCGCGGCCGGCAGCGCCGCCTCGGGCGCGCCGCCGGCCGCCTCACAGCCCGCGAAGCAGAAGCCCGGGCGCAGCCGCTTGCCGGGGGGGAAGAGCAGATGGCGCATCGCCGCGTGGAGCGCGGCCGGCTCCTCCTGGGCGGAGGGCAACGCGGCCTCCAGGTAGGGCTCGAGGAGGCGGCCGCGCTCGGCGAGGTAGCCGGGGGCGTCCATCACTCGGCCGTCGTGCCGTCTTCGACCGCGCCGCCCATCAGGCGCTCGATGCGCCGCTCGGCGTCCTCGAGCTGGCTCGCGCAGCGGCGCGAGAGCGCCACCCCCTCCTCGAAGGCGGCGAGCGCCCGCTCGAGCGCCAGGTCGCCGGACTCGAGCTCGGCGACGATCGCCTCGAGTCGGGAGAGTGCGCCCTCGAACGAGAGCTCGGGCGCCGGCCGGGCGGCAGAACGTGCCATGACACGGCACGGTAACAAAGGCGCCCCCCGCGCGCGGCTGGGAGTGCTCACCTCCTCCGAGAACCGGTAGTCTCCTCGCCGCGCTCGCGGCAGCGCGAGCCGGCAGGAGCGCTCCGAACAGGCCCGATGCCCAGCCACCCCGCGCCGCACGCGCTCGACCTCGAGATCCTGCGGCAACCCGACGACGCGACCTGCGGCCCGACCTGCCTGCACGCGGTCTACCGCTACTTCGGGGACGAGATCTCCCTCGACGAGGTGATCGCCGGCGTGCGCACGCTCGAGACCGGCGGCACGCTCGCCGTCGAGCTCGCGAACCACGCGCTCCGGCGTGGCTACGGGGCGCGCATCATCACCTACAACCTCGCGGTCTTCGACCCGAGCTGGTTCCGAGCGAAGGCCCCGGACCTGGCCAGCCGGTTGCGGGAGCAGGCCCGCCTGAAGCCGGACCCGAAGCTCAGCGGGGCCACCGAGGCCTACCTCGAGTTCCTCGCGCTGGGCGGCCGGCTCACGATGGAGGACCTGTCGCCGGCGCTGCTGCGGCGCTGGCTCGAGCAGGAGCGGCCGATCCTGACCGGGCTCTCGGCCACGTTCCTGTATCGGAGCCCGCGCGAGGTCGGCATCGACGAGCTGCACGACGACGACCTGCGCGGGCATCCCACCGGCCACTTCGTCGTGCTCTGCGGGTGGGACGAGGCCGGGCCCCTGGTGCGGGTGGCAGACCCGTTCGGGGACCGCCCCGAGTTCCCGGAGCGCATCTCCTGGATCCCGGTCGAGCGCGTGATCAACGCGGTGCTGCTGGGCGTCCTGACCTACGACGGCAACCTGCTGCTGCTCGAGCCGCCCGCCACGCGATGAAGGCCATCCTGGTCATCGAGAACCCGCGGCGCTGGCCGCTCGCGATCGAGGGCGCCGAGGTGGTCTCCGCGCGCGAATACCTCGTGAACGACACCTGGTCCGGGCAGCGCGGCCTCCGCGTCTACAACCTGTGCCGCACCTACGGCTACCAGACGCTCGGCTACTACGTCTCGCTGCTCGCGGCCGCGCGCGGCCACCGCCCCTTTCCGGCCGTGGAGACGCTCCAGGACCTCCGCCTGGCGCCCGTCGTCCGGGTCGTCTCCGAGCAGCTCGAGGAGCTGATCCAGAAGAGCCTCGCGCGCCTCAAGGGCCCGCGCTTCGAGCTCTCGATCTACTTCGGCCGGAACCTGGCCAAGCGCTACGAGGCGCTCACCCGCGCGCTCCACGACCAGTTTCCGGTCCCGCTACTGCGCGCGAGCTTCGAGAAGCGGGGCCGCGACTGGCGCCTCTCCGCGGTGCGGCCGATCGCGACCAGCGAGATCCCGGAGAGCCACCGCGAGTTCGTGATCGAGCAGTGCGAGCAGCACTTCGGTCGCAGCACCCGGACGACGCGGGCCCGGCGGAGCCTCCGCTACGACCTCGCGATCCTGGTCGCGCCGGACGCGGTCGACGCGCCCTCGGACGAGGGGGCGATCCGGCGCTTCGTGCGAGCCGCTCGCCGCCTCGGCATCGACGCGCAGCTCGTCGGCCACGAGGACGCGGCGGACATCGCCGAGTTCGACGCGCTCTTCATCCGCGAGACCACCTACGTCGACCACCCGACCTACCGCATGGCACGGCGGGCCGCGAGCGAGGGCCTGGTGGTGATCGACGATCCGATCTCGATCCTGCGCTGCACCAACAAGGTCTTCCTCGCCGAGCTCTTCGCGCGGACCGGCGTGCCGCACCCGAAGACGCTCGTCACGCACGCCGACAACGTCGACGAGGTCGCGGACACGGTGGGGCTCCCGTGCGTGCTGAAGCGCCCCGACTCCTCGTTCTCGCGGGGCGTCGTGCGCGTGGAAACGGCCGAGGAGCTGCGGGCACGCGTCGAGGAGTTCCTCGAGGACTCGCAGCTCGTCGTGGCCCAGCGCTTCATGCCGTCGGAGTTCGACTGGCGCATCGGCGTGCTCGGGGGCGAGCCGCTCTTCGCCTGCCGCTACCACATGGCGCGCGGCCACTGGCAGATCGTCACCACGGGGAAGAGCGGCAAGCGACGCTTCGGGCGGGTGGAGGCGCTGCCGCTCGAGGACACCCCCGCCGAAGCGATCGAGATCGCGACCCGCGCGGCGAAACTGATCGGAGACGGCTTCTACGGCGTCGACGTCAAGCAGACGGCGGACGGGTTCGTCGTCATCGAGGTGAACGACAACCCGAACGTCGACGCCGGCTGCGAGGATGCGGTGCTCGGCGACGAGCTCTACGTCCGGGTGATGGACTGGTTCCGGAGGCGCCTCGATGCGCGCGGGAGTGGCAACGGGCGTGACCGCTGAGACGGGCGCGCTCGGCCTCTTCCAGGGCTACGGGGTCGAGCTCGAGTACATGATCGTCGAAGCCGAGCGCCTCGACGTGCGGCCGATCGCGGATCGGCTGATCGAGCTCGAGCACGGCGCGCTCGAGAACGAGATCGAGCGCGACGGCTTCGCCTGGTCGAACGAGCTCGCGCGCCACGTGATCGAGCTCAAGACGAACGGACCGGCGCCGGCGCTCTGCGGGCTCGCCGCGGGCTTCCAGCACGAGATCGGCCGCATCGAGACGCTGCTCGGGCCCGAGCGCGCCCGCCTGCTCCCGACCGCGATGCACCCCTGGATGGACCCGGCCCGCGAGTTCTCGATCTGGCCGCACGGGGATCGCGCGATCTACGCCGCCTTCGACCGCATCTTCGACTGCCGCGGACACGGCTGGGCGAACCTCCAGAGCGCCCACCTGAACCTCCCCTTCGCGGGCGACGACGAGTTCGGCCGCCTCCACGCGGCGACGCGCGCCCTGCTGCCCCTGCTCCCCGCCCTGTCGGCCGCCTCGCCCTTCCTCGATGGCGCGCGCAGCGGCTGGCTCGACAGCCGACTCGCCGTCTACCGGACCAACGCCCGGCGCGTGCCCTCGGTGACGGGGCAGGTGATCCCCGAGCCCGTCTTCACGCGCCGCGACTACGAGGCCCTGCTCGAATCGATCTACGCCGACCTCGCGCCGCTCGATCCCGAGGGCACGCTCCGCCACGAGTGGGTGAACGCGCGGGGCTGCATCGCACGCTTCGACCGCATGGCGCTCGAGATCCGCGTGCTCGACGTGCAGGAGTGCCCGGCCGCGGACCTCGCCATCGCGTTCGCCGTGAGCCGCGTGCTAGAGGCGCTGTGCGACGCCGGGCCGGAGCACGGCAAGCGGCTCCGGGAGCTCGAGACGGCGCGCCTCGCGCGCTGGCTGGAGGAGACGACGCAACACGCGGGCTCGGCGCGCATCGACGACGCCGGCTACCTCGCAGCGCTCGGCGTCGGCACGACGCCCCGGCCGGCGGCCGCCGTGTGGCGGGACCTGCTCCGCGGCCGCCTCGCCGGGCCCGACGCGGCGGAGTTCCGACCCGCGCTCGAGGTCCTGCTCGAGGAGGGGAGCCTCGCCGAGCGGATCCTCTCGCACACCGGGCCGAGCCCGGACCGGCCCGAGCTCGTGGCCGTGTACCGCGAGCTCGGCGAGTGCCTTCGCAGCGGGACGCTCTTCCGTGGCCGCCCTTGAGCTCGTGATCAGCTGCGAGCACGGGGGCCACCGCGTGCCGCCGGCCTACCGGTCCCTGTTCGCCGGCCAGGGCGCCCTGCTGCGTTCGCACCGCGGCTGGGACCCCGGGGCCCTCCTCGTGGCCCGGGCGCTGGCGCGCGCGCTCGATGCGCCGCTCATCGCCGCCACCACCACCCGCCTGCTGGTGGACCTGAACCGGTCGCCCCACAACCCCCGGGTCTTCTCGAAGACGACCCGTGCGCTTCCCCGCGAGGCGCGCGCGGCGTTGCTCGAGCGGCACCATCGACCGCACTGGGACCGCCTGCGCGCTGCGCTCGCGCGCCGCGACACGCTCACCGTGCACGTCGCCGTCCACAGCTTCACGCCGGTCTGGGAGGGTCGGCGCCGGCCGATCACGGTCGGGCTCCTCTACGACCCCAAGCGCGCGCGGGAACGCCGCTTCGCGCTGCGCTGGAAGCAGCAGCTGGCGCGCGCGCCGGAGACGCATCCGATCCGCCGCAACGCGCCCTACCGGGGCGACGCGGACGGGCTCACCACCGCGATGCGCCGGGAGCGCCCGGCGAGCCGCTACCTCGGCCTCGAGCTCGAGCTCGACCAGGCCGACCTGGCGGACGCCGGCCGGCGACGGCGCCTCGTGACGACGCTCGGCGCCAGCCTCCGCGCCGTCTGCGACGGGTTCGTTCCGCGCTGAGCTCAGCCCCGCGGTGAGCGCCTGGAGCCGCGCCGGGGCGACCCGCCGCCCACCTCGCGGATGCCCGTGGCGGTCGCGTCGATCTCGCCCTCGGCCAGGCGCACGCGCAAGTCGTCCCCCGGCGCGACCTCGGTCGCGCGGCGCAGCACGCGGCCGTCGGCGCCGTGCGCGATCGCGTAGCCCCGCCCGAGCACCGCGAGGGGCGAGAGCGCGTCGAGCCGGGCCGCGTGGACCGCGAGCCGCTCGTGGCGGAGCGCCAGGGCACGGCGCCCCTCCCGCTCGAGCGTGCGCGCCAGCGTCTCGAAGCGGGCGCGACGCGACGCCAACCGCGCCGCCGGCGCGTGCGCACGGAGCGCGCCCACGCGCTCCGCTAGGCGCTGCTGCGCGCGCGCCAGGCGCGCGTCGAGCGCGCCCGCGAGGCGGCGCCGCGACGCCTCGACGCGGTCCAGCCACGCGGCGCGGTCCGGCACCGCGAGCAGCGCCGCGCCGGAGGGCGTCGGAGCCCGTACGTCGGCCGCGAGGTCGGCGATGGTGACGTCCACCTCGTGCCCGACGCCCGCGACCACCGGAACCGGCGAGTCCACGATCGCACGCGCCAGCCGCTCGGTGTTGAAGGGGCGCAGGTCTTCGAGCGAGCCCCCGCCGCGCACGAGCAGGATCACGTCGACGTCCTCGACCTGGCCGAGCGCCGCGAGGGCCGCGGCGAGCTCGTTCTCGGCGCCCTCGCCCTGCACGCGCACGGCGGCGAGCAGCAGCGGGATCGAAGGCATGCGCTGCCCCGAGACCTCGATCACGTCGTGGAGCGCCGCGCCGCTGCCCGAGGTCACGATGCCGATCCGGCGCGGCCAGGCGGGCAGCGGACGCTTGCGGGCGGCATCGAACAGGCCCTCGGCCTCGAGGCGCTGCCGCAGCTGCTCGAAGGCGAGCTGGAGCGCGCCCTGCCCGAGCGGCTCCATGTGCCGCACCACGAGCTGGAGGTCGCCGCGGGCGGGGTAGACGCTCACCTCGGCGTCCACGACCACCTCGAGCCCGTCCTCGGGATCGAAGGGCAAACGCACGGCAGAGCTGCGGAAAAGGGCCGCGCGCAGCTGGGCGCGGTCGTCCTTCAGGGTGAAGTAGGCGTGGCCCGAGGCGGCGCGGTGCAGGTTGCTGATCTCGCCCGAGACGAGGACCCGCCCGACCTCCTCCTCGAGCAGCTCGCGCAGCCCGCCGACCAGCTCCGAGACGCGGAAGGGGCGCCGGACGCGACTCCCGGCCGTGTCGACCTCGCGCACGCTAGGGCGTGACGGTGGGCCGCCTGAGCTCGGCCGTGGCGGGCGACGGCGCGGCGCGGAAGCGGTCGAAGTAGGTCCAGCTCTTCAGCACCTCGCGGGCGCGCTCGAGCTGGGCGTCCTGGCGCGCCGCGGGCGCCTGCCCGGGGGCGCCCTCCCCGGCGGCGTCCTCCTGGGTGAAGTGACCCTCGAGGTCCTGCTCGCGAATGCGCCGCGCCTCCACGGCCTTCGGGTCCTCGACCGGCGGCGGCGGCGGGGCGAACTCGATGTCGGGGACGATGCCCACCTCCTGGATCGATCGGCCCGACGGCGTGTAGTAGAGCGCCGTGGTGAGGCGCAGGCCGGAGCGGTCCTGGAGCGGGTAGACCGTCTGCACGGAGCCCTTGCCGAAGGTCTGGGTGCCGAGCAGCAGGGCGCGGTGATGGTCCTGGAGCGCGCCCGCCACGATCTCCGAGGCCGAGGCGCTGCCCGCGTTCACGAGCACCACCATCGGATAGCCGCCCTCGCTGTCCGGGGCGGCGCGGAATTCCTGCCGCTCGGCGGCGTCGCGCCCCTTCGTGTAGACGATGAGGCCGTCCGCGAGCCACTCGTCGGCCACGCGCACGGCCTGGTCGAGCAGGCCACCCGGGTTGTCGCGCAGGTCGAGCACCAGGCCGTCGAGCGCGCGTCCGTTCTGCTCGACGAGCTTCGCGAGCAGCCCGTGCAGGTCCTCGGCGGTGCGCTCCTGGAACGAGCGCACGCGCACGTAGCCGTAGCCCGGCTCGAGCAGCCGCCCGTCGACCGACACCACGCGCACCACGTCGCGCTCGATCGTGAAGGGCTCGGGCTTCTCGAAGCCCTCGCGGAACACCTCGATCGTGATCTTGGTGCCGCGCTTGCCGCGCATCAGCGCGACCGCCTCGTGCAGGTCCATGTTCTTGGTGGAGCGGCAGGGCTCCTTCCAGTCCTCGGGCGGCTCGGTCGGGCAGATCGCCACGATCTGGTCCTGGGCGCGGATGCCGGCGCGCCACGCCGGGGTGCCCTCGATCGGCGAGACCACCTCGATGGCGCCGTCCCGGCGCTTGCTGATCTCGATGCCGAGGCCGTGGAACTCGCCCCGGGTGTCGATCTGCATCTCCTTGTGCGCGTCGGGGTCGAGGAACGAGGAGTGCGGGTCGAGCTCGGCGAGCATGCCGCGGACGGCGCCCCGGATCAGGCGCGACTCGTCGACCTCGTCCACGTAGTTCTCGCGGACGATGCGCAGCACGCTGCTGAACAGGGAGAGGTCCTCGTAGCGCGTGGCCGCGAAGGTGCGCTCGCTCGAGAGCGCCAGGCCGAGCCCGGTGGCTGCGAGCAGGCCGATCCCCACCCCGGACAGGAAGCGAAGGCTCGGGCGGCGGCGAGACATGGCGGACACTCCTGTTCGGGCTCGGAAAACGGGCGACACGAGAGGATCGGTCGGGGAGCGGCGCGGCTTGATCCGGGCAGTCTACAGCTCCGGTGCGAGCCTGAGCCAGTCGGCCGGGTCGAGCGCCTCGGCGCCGCGCCGGATCTCGAAATAGAGGCGCGGGCCCGTGAGCGAGCCGGTCTCGCCGGCCCTGCCGATCCGGTCGCCCGGGGCCAGCACGGCGCCGAGCTCGGTCGCGATCTCGTCGAGATGGCCCGAGACCGTGAAATAGCCGTCCCCGTGGTCGACGATGACCATACGGCCGTAGCCCGCGAACCAGCCGGCGAAGCGGACCTCCCCCGCCGCCACGGCATAGACCGGCTCGCCGCGCTCCACCGCGAAGTCGACGCCCTTGCGGAAGGTCTCGGTCCGGTACTCGGCGTCGAGCACCCGGCCGAAGCGGCGCAGCACGCGGCCCGCCACGGGAGGGACCAGCGTCCCCTGCTGGCTCACGAAGGGCGCCTGGCCCGGCAGCGGCCCCGCCGGCTCGAGCGCGAGCCCTTCGAGCTTCGCCTCGAGCTCGCGGGCCGCGGCCTCGAGCTCGTTCAAGAGCGCACGCTCGCGGGCTCGATTGCGGCGCACGTCCTCCAGCAGCGAGCGGCGCGCGCGGCGCTCCTCCTCGAGCTCGGTGCGCCGGGCGAGCAGCGCGGCGTGCGCCTCGTTGCGCACCACGCCGGCCTGCTGCGCGGCGATCCGCGCCCGGGCCAGGTCGTTCCGCTCCTCGGTGAAGCGCGCGAGCAACGCCTCGTCGTGGTCGAGCAGCAGCTGGAGGGCCTGGATGCGGGCGATGCGGTCGCGCAGGCTGCCGGCGGAGAAGACGAGCTGGATCGGGCCGACCTCGCCCGCCTTGTAGAGCGCGACCGCGCGGCGGGCGACCAGCTCGCGCGTGCGCGCCAGGCGCGCCTTCACGCCCGCCAGCTCGGCCTCGCGCGACTGGGCATCCTTCTCCGCGCCACTGGCGAAGCGCACGGCGTCCCGCAGCGCCCGCGCGACCTCCCGTGCCGCGGCGTCGGCCGCCTCGATCGCGTCGAACAGGCTGCGCTCCTCGCGCTCGAAGGCGGCCACGCGTTCGCGGCGCGCGTCGATCGCGGCCCGCAGGCGTTCGAGCTCGGCGTCGCTCGCGCCCTGCGCGTAGAGCGGTGCCGCGATGCCAACCGCCGCTGCCAGCGCGGCGAGCCGAACGCGCCTGCCCGTCCGGTGCGGGCGTCGCATGCAGCGGGCGCTCACCCGCGCGCGCTCCGCAGCATGCTCATCGCCGCGAGCGACCCGACGAGCCCCAGTGAGGCGCCCGCCACGACGAGCGCCAGCGCCCCGAGCGGCCCGAAGAAGGCCGGCTCGACGTAGCCGAGCAGCAGCTCGAGGCCCCCGCCCAGCAGGACGCGCGCAGCGCGGAAGCCGAGCGCGAGCACGCCGAGCGCGAGGAGCCCCCCGATCACGCCCTCGAGCACGCCTTCGAGCAGGTAGGGCGTCGCCACGAAGGCGCGGCCGGCACCCACCAGCTGGAGGATCTCGAGCTCGTCCTGCCGCGCGTAGATGGCGAGCCGGATCGTGTTCGCCACGATCAGCAACGTCGCGAGCGCGAGCACGGCGCCGATCCCGGCGGCGAGGCCGCGCACCAGGCCGACTGCGCGCGCGTAGCCCTCGACCCACTCATGGCCGTAGCCGAGCTCGGCGATGCCGGGCAGCTCGGCAAGCGCCGCGACGAGCTTCTCGACGCCTTCCTTGTTGCGCTCGGCGGGAACGAGCACGATCTCGAGCGAAGCCGGCAGCGGGTTCGCATCGAGCCCTTCGAGCAGCGAGGCCCGCCCGAAGGGGCTCTCGCGGAAGCGCTCCAGCGCCGCCTCCTTGCTGACCAGGCGCACGTTCTCGACCCCGGCGATGCCCCGGACGCGTTCGGCCACCCGCTCGTGCTCGGCGGGCGTGAGCTCGTCCGAGAGGTAGGCCGAGACCGCCAGCTCCTCGCCGAAGCGCGCCAGCACCCGCTCCATGTTCGTGAGCAGCAGGACGAAGGAGCCCACCAGCAGCAGGCAGAGCGCGATCGTGGCCGTGGCCACGGCCGAGGTGAGCGGCGTCGCCGCCAGGCCGCGCAGCGCGCTGACCAGCGCGAGCCGCGCCTGGGCGCGTGCGCTCACGGCCTCTTCCCGCCTGCGCTCACGGCCTCCCCAGCCGCACGTCCTCGACCAGCCGACCGCCTTCGAGGCGCAGCCGCCGCTTGCCGTAGCGCTCGACCAGGGCGTGATCGTGCGTGGCGACGAAGACCGCCGTGCCGCGCGCCGCGGAGCTCGCGATCAGGTCCATGATCTCGAGCGTGAGCTCCGGGTCGAGGTTGCCGGTGGGCTCGTCGGCGATCAGCAGCTCGGGGTCGTTCACGAGGGCGCGGGCCAGCGCGAGCCGCTGCTGCTCGCCGCCCGAGAGCGTGAGCGGCTGCTGGTGGCGGCGGTGTTGGAGGCCCACGCGCTTCAGCATCGCGAACACGCGCGCCTTCCTCTCGCGCGGCGGCACGCCCATCACGTCGAGCGCCACGCCGACGTTGTCCTCGACCGTGCGGCGGTGCAGCAGCTTGAAGTCCTGGAAGACGACGCCGATGCGTCGCCGGAGCTTCGCGACCCCGGCCGGTCCGAGCCGACCGACGTTGCGACCCAGCACCAGGATCTGCCCCTCGCTCGGGCGCTCCGCCGCGAACATGAGACGCATCAGGGTGCTCTTGCCGGCGCCCGAGGGCCCCGTCACGAAGGCCAGCTCGCCCTTGGCGAGCTCGAGGGAGACGTCGCGGAGCGCCCAGCTGCCCGCCAGATAGGCCTTCGAGACGTGGTACAGGCGGACCAGCCCGCCCGCGCCACCGAGGCCGGGCTCCGGGCCCTGCCCGGTCCTGGGGCGGGCCGCCGACGCCATCTCACGAAGCCGGCTTCTGCCGACGCTTGCGGGCGTTCTCGACCAGGTATTCGAGGATCACCTCGTCGAGGGGCTTGGCCGAGACGATGCCCTCGCCGAAGCCGCGCCCCGGCTCGGCGGCCGGCTCCGCGACCTCCGCCGCGGGCGACGGGGTGGGCGGCGGCGGCGGCGCCGTCGGCTCCCCGCTCCCCGTCCCGGTGCCGGTCCCGGTGGCCTCGGTGGGGCGGGTCCCTCGGTTGGGGTCGTCGTCGAACACGGAGCCGAGACGATCGCGAATGGCCTCGTCGAAGCCACCCGCCCGGAGCTGGTCGAGCACCTTGCGGTGCTGCGCCTCCATGCGCTCACGGACACGGGCGGAGAGATCGGCGGCCTCGAGGAGCTCGGCGTAGCCCGACTTCTCGGAGAACACGATCGTCCCGCCGTGGTAGAGGTGGGTGATGATGTGCGGGTGCGCGCGCCCGCTGTCCTCGCTCTGCACGTGGAACAGCACGCCGCGGTGCCGGACGTTCGTGTTGAAACCCGGAAGCATCGTCCCCCGCGACTCCGAGGAGCGGCGGGCGCCGAGTGTGCGGGACGCAAGGACCCTTTTCAACGACCCGACACCGGCCGCGAGGACGTCTCGCCGCATCGGCGAGACGCCCCGCGACCTGTAGGGGCTTCACGCGCGCCGGCGCCCCGCCCGTGCGAGCCCGAGCAGGCCGAGGCCGAGCAGCCCCGTGCTCGCGGGCTCGGGCACGGCGAGCACGGCGCTGCCCGGTGTCGGCGCGCCCGCCACGAAGTCGCTCGCGTTGTCGTCCGTGTCCAGGTTCGCGAAGGGTCGCGCGAGGCTCTCGCCCGCAGGCGCGTCCACGGCGGGCGCGCCCTCCCCGGCCGCGACCTCACCCGGGCCGAACACGCCGTAGGCGAGCGCGTCGAGCACCACGCTCGCGTTGCGGAGCACCACC
>JBFIYM010000025.1:0-33179 GCA_041605395.1 Myxococcota bacterium
CGGGCTCGACGACGCGGTAGAACTCCTCGTCCCAGAGCCAGTAGAGCACGCGCGCCGGCACGCCATACGTCTCGCGCACGAAGTCGCGCTGCGAGGCGTGGATCTCCCAGCCGCGCAGCTTGGTGTCGATCTCGCCGGGCATCCGGTGCGTGGGGTCGGGCGTGGCCGCGGCGAGCTCGGCACCGCGCGGACCGCCCATGCGCGCCAGCGCCTCACGCGGCGTCAGGGCGTAGACGAGCCAGCGCGGGCCCGCGCCCCGCGCGACGAGCCGCTCCACCGCGGTCTCGGCGGCGAGCCCGACGCGTCGGTGGTCGGCGTGGCCGGTGGCCCCGCTCTCGGGCCAGAAGGTCACCACCAGGTCGGGCTCATGGCGCGCGATCGCCGCCTCGATGCGAGCGATCAGCTCCTCGAGGGGAACGCTCGGCACGTCCCCGTCCGGGTACTGCCACACCTCCTGCACGTCGACCCCGAGCGCGAAGCCGTTCTTCAGCAGCTCCGCATGGCGGACCGCCCCGAGCTCCGACTGGCGCGCCACCACCGGGGACTGTCGCCCGGCTTCGCCGCGCGTGGCGGTCACCAGCGCGGTGAAGGCACCGTCGCGCTGCTTCGCCCGCACCAGCAGCCCCGTCACGAGCTGCTCGTCGTCGGGATGCGCGAAGACGCCGAGCACGCGCTTCGCGCCGAGCGTGCCGACCAGGGAGGCCACGGGCTCGGCGCCCGGCTCCTGGAACAGACGTGTGAGCGAGCGCAGCGCGAAGCCGCCGGCGACCAGGAGCAGAGCGAGCACGAGCAGCAGGCCCCACTGGAGCGCCGAGCGGCTCATGCGGGCAGGGCGGGGTCGCGCTCGGGGCCGGCCCGCGACGCGGCGCGCAGCTCGCGGTAGAGCGTCGCGAGCTCGACCAGGGCGCGCACGATCACCCGGGGCGTCGCGCCCTTCGCGCGGCCGGCCCGGCGCGGGTGGTGGGTCACCGGCACCTGTCGGATGCGGAAGCCCGCGGCGCGCGCGCGGACCAGGATCTCCGTGTTCACGAAGGCGCCGATCGAAGCGATCGGGATCGCGTCGAGCACCTCGCGGCGGAACACCTTGAAGGCGCAGTCGATGTCGCGCAGCCCGAGGCCGAAGAGCAGGTCCACCAGGAGGCCCCAGCTCCGGGCGAGCACGCGCCGGCGGAAGGCGTCCCGCCGCGGGGTGCGCACCCCCGCCACGACGTCGAAGCGGTCGGTGTGGGCGAGGAGCTCGGAGAGCTCTTCGAGATCGAACTGCAGGTCGGCGTCGCTGAAGAAGACCAGGTCACCGCGCGCGGCGCGCAGCCCCGAGCGCAGCGCGGCCCCGTAGCCCCGATTCGCCGCGTGATGGACGCTCACGATCTCGGGATGGAGCGCTCCGGCCGCGGCGATGCGCGTCGCGCTCTCGTCGCGCGAGCCATCGTCGACCACGATGACCTCGAAGCGCAGGCCCAGCCGACGGCCGAGCGTGACGGCCGCGTCGAGCAGCGGCCCGACGTTCTCTTCCTCGTCGAAGACCGGGAAGACGAGCGAGAGCTCGGGGGTCGGCATGGCCGGAGCCTAGTCGAGATAGCCGAGGCGACGCAGGCGCTCGGCCACGAGCGCCTCCTCCTCGGCCGTGTAGGGGCGCGGGGCGTCGGGGCCCGCGCCCGGTGGCGCGGCGGCGACGCCGAGCGCGCGCAGGATCGGGCCGGAGGCCCCGACCAGCCGGCCCCGGCCATCCGGGAAGCTCGGAGCGTCGCTGCCGTGCTCGATCCAGATGCCGTCGGGGCGATGCGTGCCGTTCATGCCGCGCCCGCGGCCCCCCCCGAGCTCGTGCTCCTCGAGCCAGCGCAGCGCCGGGGCGGCAGCCCCACGCGGCGTCGGAACCAGGGAGAGGCCGTAGCCCTGCTCGAGCGCGAGCTCGACCACCACGTCCGGCGCGCGCTCCACGAGCGGGCCGGAATAGACCTCTTCCCGTCGCCGTGCGCGCGCGACCACCGGGCCGCCCCCGCCCTCTCGGGCCGGGAGCTTCCAGTCGAGCAGCGCCGCGATCACGTCGTCGCGCACCCGCTCGTAGTCGGCGGCGGCGACGCTGCCCGCCTCCTCGCGTCCCGCCAGGTTGAGCCAGACCCCGGGCTGCGTGTTTGCCTCCTCGGAGAAGGCGACGGTCCCAGGCCAGCCGATGCCGCCGAAGCGCGCCGTGCTCTCGACGCGCGCGGCCGCACCGCGCAGGCGCCGGAACGCGAGCTCTCGCGCGCGCGGCGGCAGCATGCGCAGCGCCAGGTCGCGGGCCGCGCGGGCCCAGCGGTCGCCGCTGCCCTCGAAGACCAGCAGACCGGCCTCTTCGAGCCGGCGGTTCAGGTGCACGACGCGCCGTGCGGCTCCGCCCGCGCCGTGGTCGGAGACGACGAACACGGCGGCCTCGGGTCCCATCGCGTCGCCGAGGGCCGCGCAGGCGGCGTCGAGCGCCTCGTACACGGCGGCGATCGCGCCGCGGCGCATGGGCGAGGCGCTCGGGTCGTGGCGCGGCGACTTCGCGTCGTGGTCGCGCCAGAAGTGGTGCGCCACGGTGTCGCTCTCGGAGAAGACGACACACGCCAGCTCGGCGGCACGGCCGGCGTCGCGGAGCTGGCGCAGCGCCTCGAGCGCGAAGACGCACTTCTCGCCGACGCGGGCGACCAGCCGCTCGGCGGCCCGCTCGTGCCAGCCGGCCGCGTCGGCACGCTCGTCGAGGTCGGCGCGCATCCAGGGGCCCGTGCGCGCGGCGATCGCCTCGTAGAGGGCTGGGTCGCTCGCGGCGCGCGCGGAGCTCCCGGTCGAGACCGGGGCGTCGAAGCCCGACACGAGCAGGCCGTCCACCGGCTCGGGCGGAAAGGTGGCGGGCATGCCGAGCGCGAGCACGCGCCGCCCGGCGGCGCTGGCGTGCCCGAACAGCGTGGTGCCGGCGCGGTCCGTCGCGTTCGTGAAGCGGACCCGGTAGCGGCCCGGGAGCTTCTGCGTGAAGTCGAAGAGACCGTGCGCGCCCGGGTCGAGGCCCGTCGCGAAGCTGCTCCAGGCCGGGAAGCTCACGGGGGGGACGGTGCTCTCGAGCGTCGCGCCGTGGCCCTCCCGGAGCAGGCGCGCGAGGAAGGGCATGCGGCCGGCGGCGACGAGGGGGCGGATCACGTCGAAGCTGGCGCCGTCGAGGCCCAGCACGAGCACCGGGCGCCCCGTGCTCATTCCAGCTGGTCGATGATGGCTCGAGTGACCTGGTCGAGGTTCGCGGGGCCGCCGAGGTCGCCGGGATGGTTGGCGGGATCGGCGAGCGCGGCGTGGACGGCGCGCTCGATCGCGGCGGCCTTCGCGGTCTCGCCGAGGTGACGGGCCAGCATCGCGGCCGAGAGGATCAGCGCGGTCGGATTGGCGACGCGCTTGCCCGCGATGTCGGGGGCGCTGCCGTGCACGGCCTCGAACACCGCGCAGCCCTCACCGAGATTCGCGCCGGGCACGACGCCGAGGCCGCCGACCAGGCCGGCGCACAGGTCCGAGAGGATGTCGCCGTACAGGTTCTCGAGCAGCAGCACGTCGAACTGCGTGGGGTCCTTCACCAGCTGCATCGCACAGTTGTCGATGATGATCTCGCGATACTGGACGCCCGCGTGGTCCCGAGCGACACGGCGGGCGCACTCGAGGAACAGGCCGTCCGACAGCTTCAGGATGTTCGCCTTGTGGACGGCGCACACCTCGCGCCGCCCCTCGCGCTCGGCGAGGGCGAAGGCGAAGCGCGCGATGCGGAGCGAGGCCGCCTCGGTCACGACCTTGAGGCTCTCGACGATGCCGGGCGCCACGCGGTGCTCGAGGCCCGAGTAGAGCCCCTCGGTGTTCTCGCGCACGACGACGAGGTCGACCCCCTCGTAGCGGGACGGCACGCCCGGGATGCTCCGCACCGGCCGCAGCGAGGCGAAGAGGTCGAGCGACTGGCGCAGCGTCACGTTGGCGCTCCGGAAGCCGCCTCCGATCGGGGTGCCGATGGGGCCCTTGAGCGCGACCCCGTGGGAGCGGATCGAGTGGAGCGCGGCCTCCGGGAGCGGGGTGCCGTGCTTGGCGACCACGTCCGCCCCGGCCTCCTGGCGATCCCAGGCCACCGCCACGCCTGCGGCCTCCAGCACCGCCAGGGCCGCCTCGCTGACCTCGGGGCCGATGCCGTCGCCGGGGATCAGGGTCACGGGGTGGGCCACGGGGTCGCTCGACACGCTCAAGGTCGCCTCCTATCCTCCGCCGTTCTTCGGCAGCCGGCCCGGCGGGCCTGACGCCAGAGCCCCCGGACGCCCCTCGGAGGATGGATCGTGGCCATCGAGCTCCTTTGCCGCAAGCTCGGCATGACGCGGATCTTCAACGAGGCGGGCGACTGCATTCCGGTCACGGTGCTCGAGGCCGGGCCCAACTCCATCCTGCTCCACCGCACCCCGGACCGCGACGGCTATTCCGCGCTCCAGCTCGGCTTCGGCGAGAAGCGCCGGAAGGTGCTCTCGAAGCCCGCGCTCGGCCACTTCGACAAGGCCAACAGCGCGCCGAAGCGCTGGGTGCGCGAGTGCCGGGTCGAGCCCGAGGTGCTGGAGCAGCACGCGGTGGGCGGTGAGCTCAAGGCGGACCTGTTCGCCGAGGGCCAGCGCGTCGATGTGATCGGCACCTCGAAGGGCCGCGGCACCGCCGGCACCGTGAAGCGCCACAACTTCAGCATCAAGAAGTGGACGCACGGCACGCACGAGGGGCGTCGCCGCCCCGGCTCGATCGGCGCCGGCTCCTATCCCGGCCGCGTCTGGAAGGGCAAGAAGATGTACGGCCGCATGGGCAACGTGCGCGTCACCACGCGCAACGTCGAGGTCGTGAAGGTCGACACCGACAAGAACCTGGTCCTGATCCGCGGCGCCGTCCCTGGCCACAACCAGGCCCTCGTCCGCCTCCGCCCCGCCATCGCCCCGAAGTAGAGCGGGGAGAGCGGGAACCCCGTCCCCGATTCCTCTCTCCCCGGCCCTCTCCATGGCGTACGAGCGGAAGGATTCGTTCCACCAGCGCGCGAAGCGTGAGGGGTATCGCTCGCGCGCGGCCTACAAGCTCGAGGAGATCGATCGGGCGCAGCGCCTGCTCCGGCCCGGCGCCCGCGTCGTCGACCTCGGCTGCTGGCCGGGGGGCTGGCTCCAGGTGGCCGCCCGGGCGGTGGGCCCGCGCGGGCGGGTGGTCGGTGTGGACCTCGCGGCGCTCGAGCCGCCGCTGGACCTTGCGAACGTGTTCGCAATCCAGGGCGACATCACGGAAGCCCCGGTCCTGGAAGAGGTTCTCGCGAAGCTCGGAGGCCCGGCCGAGGTGCTGCTCTCCGACGCCGCGCCGAAGCTCACCGGGGTCCGCGCGACCGACCGCGCCCGCGAGGAGGCGCTGCTCGAAGCCATCGAGGCGGCAGTCCCCCGCCTGCTCGCCCCCGGCGGCGCCCTGCTCGTGAAGCTGCTCGACTGCCCGGAGGCCGCCGGCTTCGCGAAGCGGATCCGCGCCCGCTTCGCCTCCGCCCGCCAGCTGCGCCCCGCTGCCAGCCGCCAGGGCTCGAGCGAGCGCTACCTGCTCGCCAAGGACCACCGGCCCGCCCCATGAGCGGACCACCGGCCCGCCCACCGGCCGGGCTAGCCGACCGCCTCCGCCTCGAGGTCCACGCCGCCCTTCACGCCGGTGATCCGGGCACGGACGAGCGCACCGGGCTCCGCGACGCCGCGCAGGAACACCACCCCGTCGATCTCCGGCGCCTGGCTCGCGAGCCGCCCCCGGGCTCGGCCCGCGCCGATCGCATGGTCGACCAGCACGGCCGCCTCGGCGCCGACGAGCGCTCCCAGCTTCTCGGCCTGGATCCCGGCCTGGAGCTGCGCCAGCCGCCGATAGCGCTCCCGCGCCACGCGGCGCGGCACCTTGGCGTCGAGCTCGTAGGCGGCCGTCCCTTCCTCGTCCGAGTACCGGAAGATGCCGAGGCGGTCGAAGCGCGACTCGGCCACGAAGGCGAGCAGCTCCTCGAAGTCCCGGTCCGTCTCGCCGGGGAAGCCCACGATGAAGGTCGTCCGCAGCGTCACGCCGGGGATGCGCTCGCGGAGCTTCGCCACCAGCCGCCGCTGCCGTTCGGCCGTCGTCCCGCGCCGCATGCGCTCGAGCATGCGGTCGCTCCCGTGCTGGAGCGGCACGTCCACGTAGGGCAGCACCCGCTTGGCGCCGGCGAAGGCGTCGAGGAGGTCGTCGGTCACGGCCGACGGGTAGACGTAGAGCAGGCGGATCCAGTCGAGCCCTTCGACGGCGTCGAGCGCGCGCAGCAGATCGGGAAGCTTCGGCCGCCCCCGGCCCGGCAGCGCCGGCAGATCCTTCCCCCACGACGTCGAGTCCTGGGCGACGAGGTTGATCTCACGGACGCCGCCGGCCGCGAGTGCCTCCGCCTCGGCCACCAGCGACTCTAGGCGGCGGCTCTGGAAGCGGCCCCGGATGCCCGGGATCGCGCAGAAGGCGCAGACGCGGTCACAGCCCTCGGCGATCTTCACGTAGGCCGTGTGGCCGGGCCCGGTGAGGAGCCGCGGCGAGGCGTCGTCGTAGAGGTGGGTGCGGCCGGCCTCGACGTAGACGCCGCGCCCCTCGCCCGCGAGCGCCGCGTCGAGCGCGCGCGCGATCTCGGGGAAGGCGCCCGTGCCGAGGAAGGCGTCGACCTCGGGCAGCTCCTTCGCGAGCTCGGCCCCGTAGCGCTGCGGCATGCAGCCGGTCACGACCAGCGCCCGCAGCGTCCCCGACTCGCGCAGCTCTGCCACGTCGAGGATGGCCTTCACCGACTCCTCCCGCGCGCTCTCGATGAAGGCGCAGGTGTTCACCACGGCGACGTCCGCGTCCTCGAGCCGCTCGGCGAGCGCGTAGCCCGAGCTGGCCAGCGTCCCGAGCATCACCTCGGTGTCGAGGAGGTTCTTCGGGCAGCCGAGCGAGTGGAAGTGGACCGTGGCCTTCGGGGCGGGCATGGAAGAGGGGAGAGGATAACCGTGGCCCCCCGCAGCGCCGCGCCGGTGGGCAGGACTTCTGCCCGACCCCGACGCTACCCTTCGGCGTCTTCCAGACGAGGTGTCCGGTGTCCGAGCGTCCCTTCCGCATCCTGGGTCTCCAGCAGATCGCCGTCGGCGCGCTGGACAAGGGCCGCCTGCGCCGCCTCTGGGTCGACACGCTGGGCCTCGAGGCGACGGGGACCTTCCGGAGCGAGCGCGAGAACGTGGACGAGGACATCGCGGTGGCCGGCGACGGGCCGCTGCGGGTCGAGGTCGACCTGATGCAGCCGATCGACCCCGCGAAGAGCCCGAAGGTGCACGAGCCGGCGCTCAACCACGTGGGTCTCTGGGTGGACGACCTGGCCGCCGCCGTCGGCTGGCTCGAGGGCCAGGGCGTGCGCTTCACGCCGGGGGGGATCCGCAAGGGCGCCTCGGGCTTCGACGTCTGCTTCATCCACCCGAAGGGCAACGAGGCGGCGCCCATCGGCGGCGAGGGCGTGTTGATCGAGCTGGTGCAGGCGCCCTCCGAGGTGCGGGCGGCCTTCCAGACCCTGGCCGGAGCGAAGTGAGCGGGAAGCGCGCTTGGCTGGCCGTCGTGGCGGGCCTGCTGCTGGGGTGTCCCGAGGAGCCCGCGCCGCCGCCGCCCCCTCCGCCCCCGGTCGCGGACGCTGAGCTTCCCGGCCTCTACGAGGCCCTCACCGACGGCGACACCGCCAGCGAGGAGGCGGCGCTCGCGACGATCGAGGCGGCCCAGGACCGCCGCTTCATCCCGGTGCTGATGGAGCTGCTGCGCGCCGGGCAGATGGGGATCGCCGGGCGCGCCGGCTACAACCAACGCCTGATCACGCTCGAGCGCCTCTCCGGCCAGCCGCTCGGCGGCGACTGGTTCGCCTGGGCCGAGTGGTACGCCACCACCGACTTCGTGCCGCCGCCCGGCTTCGCGAGCTGGAAGGGCGCCCTCTGGAGCCGGATCGACCCGCGCTTCGGCGAGCTGCTCGACGACGATCATCCCGCGCGCATCCGGGTCGAGGAGATCGACTGGGGTGGGGTCGGCTTCGACGGGATCCCGTCGCTCGACGAGCCGACGCACGTCGCCGCGAAGGACGCCGGCTGGCTCGACGACGGCGAGCCCGTCGTCGGCGTGGCGGCCGGCGGCGAGACGCGCGCCTATCCGCTCCGCATCATCGACTGGCACGAGCTCGTGAACGACTCGCTCGGCGGCGTGCCGCTCTCGCTCGTCTACTGCACGCTCTGCGGCTCGGCGATCGCCTACGACGGGCGTACCCCGGGCGGCGAGCCGCGGCGCTTCCTCACCTCGGGTCTGCTCCATCGCAGCAACAAGCTGATGCTGGACCGCGCGACGCGGACGCTCTGGAACCAGCTGACGGGGAAGCCGGTGCTGGGCCCGCTCGCCGCCGAGGAGATCGAGCTGGCCCTGCTTCCCGCCGTCGTGACGCGTTGGGGTGACTGGCGCGAACGGCACCCCGAGACGACGGTGCTCTCGATCGAGACCGGCCACGCGCGGCCCTACGCCCCCGGCATGCCGTACGGCGCCTACTTCCAGTCGCCGCAGAAGATGTTCCCCGCGCCCGGGCTGCGCGACGAGCTGCCCGACAAGGAGTGGGTGTTCGGGCTCGACTACGAGGGCGAGGTCAAGGCGTGGCCGCTCGCGAAGCTGGTGGAGGCGCGCGTCACGAACGACTGGGTCGGAAGGGAGGGCGTGGTGCTGGTCGCGCTCGAGGGGCGCGTCCAGGTGGACGGCCGGAGCCCCGACGTGGGTCGCGTGCGCTACGAGGCCGGTGGCGCGGTGCGCGCCTACCTGCGCGGCGAGCGCGAGTTCTCGCTCGGGCCCGACGAGGAGACCCTGCGCGACTCGACCGGCGGGGTGTGGCGGATCCAGGAGGAGGTGCTGCTGGGGCCGGACCAGGTGCTCACGGAGCGCCTGCCCGGCACCCTCGCCTACTGGTTCGCCTGGCAGGCCTTCCACCCCGACACCGCGATCGACGTCCCCGAGGAGAACGAGTGATGAGCCGAGCCGCCGGCGACGAGACGATTCGGCCGTTCAAGGTGGAGGTCCCCGAGGCGGTGCTCGCGGATCTGCGCGAGCGCCTCGCGCGCACGCGCTGGCCGGACCAGATCCCGGAGACGGGTTGGGAGTACGGGACGGAGCTGGCTTACCTGAAGGCGCTCTGCGAGACCTGGCGTACGGGCTACGACTGGCGCGCCCAGGAGGCGGCGCTCAACCGCTGGCCGCAGTTCACGACGACGATCGACGGGCAGAACCTCCACTTCGTGCACGCCCGCTCGAAGCATCCCGATGCGTTCCCGCTGATCCTCACGCACGGCTGGCCCGGCTCCATCGTCGAGTTCCAGAAGATCCTGCCGCTGCTGGTGGATCCGCCGGGGGGCGCGGCCGACGCCTTCCACGTCGTGTGCCCCTCGCTCCCGGGCTACGGCTTCAGCGGTCCCACGCACGAGCGCGGCTGGGACCCTGAGCGCATCGCGCGCGCGGAGGTCGAGCTGATGCGGCGACTCGGCCACGCGCGCTACGGCGCGCAGGGCGGCGACTGGGGGGCGATCGTGACGTCCTGGATCGGCAGGCTCGATCCGACCCACTGCGCCGGCATCCACCTCAACATGCTGATCGCGCCGCCGCCGCCGGGGGCCGAGCCCGCGAAGCTGGCCGAGGACGAGCAGCAACGGCTCGCCCGGTCGGCCAGCTTCCAGAACGAGGGCACGGGCTACCAGGCCATCCAGGGCACGAAGCCGCAGACGCTCGCCTACGGCCTCCACGATTCGCCCGCCGGGCTGGCGGGCTGGATCGTCGAGAAGTTCCGCGCCTGGTCCGACTGCCACGGCGACGTGGAGAGCGTCTTCACCCGCGACGAGCTGCTCACGAACCTGACGGTCTACTGGGTCACGGGGACGCTGAACTCGTCCACCCGCCTCTACTACGAGATGCGGAAGAGCGGGAAGCTGCCGTTCGCGGACGGGCGCATCGAGGTGCCCACCGGCGTGGCTGTCTTCCCGAAGGAGCTCTACAACGCGCCGCGCGCCTGGGCGGAGCACTACTACGACGTGCGGCACTGGACGGTCTTCCCCGAAGGCGGCCACTTCGCGGCGATGGAGCGGCCCGAAGACCTCGCCGCGGACCTGCGCCGCTTCTTCCAGCCGCTCCGCTGAGCGGGCGTTTCGGCGTGAGCGGCGGATCCGGGGAAGCACGCGAGGCCGAGCTGGCCCGCGCCTTCGGTGACTGGTTCGACCTCGCGGGCGAGTGCCTCGAGGTGGCGCCGCTCGGGCGCGGTCACATCCACGAGACGCTGGTCGGGACCTGGCGGCTCGCGGAAGGGCTCCGCCGCGTCGTCCACCAGCGCCTCAACACGCACGTCTTCCGCGACCCGGCCCTGCTGATGCGGAACTGGCTCCGCGTCACCGGGCACGTGCAGGCCGCGCTCGCCCGCGCCGGCGTGCCGGACCTCGAGCGACGCTGTCTGCGTCCGATCCCGACGCGGTCGGGCGCAGCGAGCCACACCGCTTCGGACGGGGCGGTCTGGCGCGCCTTCCACTTCATCGAGGCGACGCGCGCCGTCGACGTTCCCGAGAGCCCCGCCCAGGCGGAGGCGGGCGCGCGCGCCTTCGGCGCCTTCCTCGCGCAGCTCGGCGACCTCGATCCGGGCGAGATCGGCGAGTCGATCCCGCGCTTCCACGACCTGGCCCATCGCGTGGCGAACCTCGAGGCGGCGGCCGCCCAGGACCCCGAGGGCCGCGTGAGCGCGACGCGGGCAGACCTCGCCCAGGCGCGCCGCCTCGCGGAGCAGGTCGAGCGGGCGCTGCGCGCGTCGCCCGGCGGGCCGCTTCCGCTCCGCGTCGTCCACAACGACTGCAAGCTCAACAACGTCCTCTTCGACGCCCGGAGCGGCGAGGCGCTCTGCGTGATCGACCTCGACACCGTGATGCCGGGAACCGTGCTCGCCGACTTCGGCGACCTCGTACGCGGCGCCGTCTGTCCGGCGCCCGAGGACGAGGTCGACCTCGAGCGGGTGCGGGTCGATCCCGAGCTGTACGCGGCGCTGGTGCGGGGCTACCTGGGCGGCGGCGGCCGGCTGCTCGAGCCGAGCGAGATCGCACGGCTGCCCCTCGCGGCTCCGCTGATCGCCGTCGAGCTCGGGACCCGCTTCCTCACCGACCATCTCACGGGCGATCGCTACTTCCCCGCGCATCGCCCCGGCCACAACCTCGATCGCGCACGCGCCCAGCTGCGCCTGGCGGAGCAGCTACTCGCGGCCGTCCCCGAGGCCCGGCGGCTCGTCGAGGCCTGCGCGCGGGAACTCGGCGGGACGGTGGAAGTCGGGGGCTGAGCCGGGGAGCGCCGCGAAGGCGAGGTGCTCGCCGCCGGCGATCACGAAGGCGTTCAGGCCGGCGAGCGGCCTGGGGACGAGCGGCCACGCCAACAGCGTGCGCGCGCGCCAGGCGCTGGCGTCGCTCGCGAAGTCGATCGGGAGCGTGACGGACTCGTGCGCGTCGCTCCGGACGCGCGGCGCCGAGAACGACAGCAGCAGGAAGTGTCCGCCCGCGCCCAGCTCGAGCTCGAGGTAGCGCCCGTCGGCCCCGGCCAGGAAGCACTCCACCACGTCGTACTCGAAGAGGTCGGCGACGCGCACGCCGCGTGGCGCGTCCGGAATCCGCGGCGTGGGCTGGTGGGGGAGCCGGGCCGTGACCTCGAGCCCCTCGCTCCGGGCCGAGAGCTCGACGCGCCCGTGCCGGCGGCGCTCGGCGCAGGGCGCCCCGTTCCAGTAGCGCTCGACGGCCAGCGTCAGCCGCTCCGGCGCGCGCGGGATCGTGAGGCGCACGCGCGCTTCGTCGCTCCTAGTCCGTTCCGCCACGCTTCCCGTCGTCGCCGCGGAGCGCCAGCTCGACCCCGGGCAGCCGGCGCTTCTCGGGCAGCGCGCGCGGGTGCCCGCCGAGCCGCGCGCTGACCAGGAAATCGGCGAAGGCCGCCTCCATCGCGGCCGAGTAGCCGAGCAGGTCCTGCATTTTGTTGACGGCGAGCTTGGCCATGCGGAGCGTCCCGTAGCCCTGCTCCGCCACGCGCGAGGCGAAGGCGAGCGTCTCGCGCTCGAGCGCCTCCGCCGGGTAGACGCGATTCACGAAGCCGAGCGCACGCGCCTCCTCGGCGTCGAGGAAGCGGCTCTCGAAGAGCAGCTCCTTCGCCTTCCGGAAGCCGACGTCGAACGGGACCGAGAGATACTCCACCTGGCCGGCGAGGAAGCGCGCGTCGGGGGAGGCGAACACCAGGTCCATCGCCGCCGCGATCATCCAGCCGCCGTAGATGCAGTAGCCGCGCACCATCGCGAGCGTCGGCTTGGGGAGGTTCCTCCACTTGAGGGTCAGGTCGAGGTTGTACTTGCGGAAGGTGTCGTACTCCTCGATGCCCACCGCCGGCGTGCCCCGCGCCGTGACGTCGGCGCGCTGCTCCGGCGTTCCGAGGTCGTGCCCCGCCGAGAAGTGCTCGCCTTCGCCGCGCACGACGATCATGCGGACCGCGCGGTCTTGCTGGGCGCGTTCGAGCGCGAGGTCGAGCTCGTCGAGCAGCCGCCAGCTCTGCGCGTTTCGGTAGCGCGGGCGCGCCAGCGTGACGAGCGCGACCGCGCCGGCGGTCTCGTAGCGGACGTCCTGGAGCTCCATGCGGTTCTCCCGGCTGGATCTCAGCCTGCGCGCGGGTAGCGTTCGGCGAGGCGCTCGAGCAGCGCGAGGCACTCCTCGGCCGTCTCGCGGATCACCTCGCCCACGGGGCGCACGGCGTCGATGCGCCCCGCCACCTGTCCGGAGAGCGCCACGGCGGCCTCGAGATCCCCGCCGAAGTAGAGCTTCATCACGTTGGCGCGGTCTCCGAACTCGCTCATCACGTTGTGGGTGGCATGCTCGAGTTCCTCGGTGCGCTTCGTGCGGAGCGCGCGCAGGCCCGGGCCGTGCTGGCGGTTCAGGAAGATCGTGTCCGTCTCGGCCGCGTCGACCACCGCCCGCTTCCAGTTCTCGTGCACGGGCGACTCGAGCGACGACACCATGCGCGTTCCCATCTGGATGCCCTCGGCGCCGAGCGCGAAGGCCGCGGCCATGGTGGCGCCGTCGAGCATGCCGCCCGCCGCAATGATGGGGACGCTCACCCTGGAGGCGACCAGCGGCAGCAGCACCATGCTGGCCACGTCGCGCGGGTTCTTGAAGCCGCCGCCCTCGCCGCCCTCGACGACGAGCCCGTCCACGCCGGCGTCGATCGCTTTGAGCGCGCCCGCCAGGTGCGGCACCACGTGGAAGACGGTGAGGCCCGCCTCCTTGAGAGGCTTGGTGTACTTCGTGGGGCTCCCGGCCGAGGTGGTCACGAACTTGACGCCCTGCCCGACCACGAAGTCGACGATGCCGGGGTCGCGCACGAAGGCCTGCGCGATGTTCACGCCGAAGGGCTTGTCGGTGAGGTCGCGCATCTTGCGGATCTCGTCCTTCACGGCGTCGAGCTCGCCCGAGGAGGTCTCGATGATGCCGAGCGCGCCCGCGTTCGAGACGGCGGAGGCCAGCTGCGCCCGCGCGATCCAGCCCATCGGTGCCTGGACGATCGGGATCTCGACGCCGAGCAGCTCGGTGACGCGGTTTCGGAAGGGCATCGGCGGCTCTCCTCGGGGGCGGGGCTGGCCAACGATACCCCGGTGCGCTCGCGGGCGGAGCCGGCCCTACCTCCTCGTGCGGCGTGACGACGCCGCGGGTCTGCGCTAGACGACTCGGGCAATGGCCCTCGAAATCCTTCGCGATCCGCGCCTCGAGCGCGTCGAATGGCAGGACCTGTGCGACCTGCGCCGCCTCGAGGTGGCCTACGAGGTCGCGATCTACGTGCCCTGGCTGCTGGCCTCCTGGCTCTTCGCCTACTGGGCCTTCTCCTGGAATCTGCTCTGGCTGGTCGCCGCGCTCGGCTCATCGTTCATGTTCTTCCTGTGCGGCCTGCGCCAGGTGCACAACGCCTTCCACTATGCGGTGGGCGTCTCGCCGCGCGCGCACGAGTGGCTGATGTTCGTGCTCTCGCCGCTGATGATGAGCGCCATGCACGCGGTCCAGTGGAACCACCTGCGCCATCACCGGCACTGCATGGACGAGGAGGACGTCGAAGCCATGAGTGCGCGCATGCCGGGCTGGAAGGCGCTGATCACCGGCCCCCAGTTCCCCGTGCGTCTCCACCACGCGGCGCTCACCCTGGCGAAGCCGCGCATCCGCCACTGGGTCTGGGCGGAGCTGGCCGCGATCGCGGCGATGGTCGTGCTCGCCTTCGGCGTCCTCGACGAAGCCTGGCTCCGCTACCACGTCGTCGCCATGACCGTCGGCCAGTGCTTCTCGGCCTTCTTCGCCGTGTGGACCGTGCACCACGACTGCGACCGCACCCACTTCATCGCGCGCACGCTCCGGAACGAGGTGAAGTCGTTCGTGTCGTACAACATGTTCTACCACGTGGAGCACCACCTGTTCCCCGCGGTGCCCACCTGCCACCTGCCCGAGCTCTCCAAGCGGCTCGACGCCGTGGCCCCCGAGCTGCGGAGCAAGAACGTCTGGTAGCCCGGGATTGACCACGGTCCTCGTGGTCGGCGCGACGGGCGAGATGGGGCGCCGCATCTGCCGGCTGCTGGAGCGGTGGACGCCCGGCGCACGGGTGATCGGCGCCAACCGGTCGGGGAGCAGCGAGCCCGGCCTGGCGGTGCGGCGCATGGACGTGCGCGACGAGGCGTCGGTCCGCGCTGCGCTCGGGGACGTGACGCTGCTGGTCAACGCGGTCGGTCCCTACGCCTACGACCCGGGCCCGCTGATCGGCGCCTGCGTCGCGGCCGGCGCGCACTACGTGGACCTCGCCGACGACCTCGGCTGGCTCGACGCGGTGTCGAGCGCCGCTGCCAAGAGCGGCGCGGAGAGCGCCGGCGTCGTCGTGATGCCGGGCTGCTCGACCGTGCCCGGCCTCGTCGCGGTGCTGGCATCGCGATGGGCCGGGCGATCGGAAGTCGCCTCGCTCTCGGCCTTCCTCTCGATGGGCAGCGCGAATCCGCCGAGCCGCGGGCTCCTGGCCGGCCTGCTGGCGCCGCTCGGGCGCCCGCGACCCGAGGGCGGGCGCTGGTTCACCGCGCGAGAGCGCGCGCTGATCTCCGACGGACGGCGTCTCGAGTTCGGCGCGTGGCCCGCCCCGGTTCCGGGTGACGGGCTCCCGCTCGGGGAGCGAAGGGTGCCGCTGCGCTTCCACGCCGGCTTCGACCGGGCCTGGCTCACGCGCTCGCTCCGGCTCGCCGCCCCGCTGCTCGGCCGGCTGCCGGCGCGCTCGATTCCGGCGCTGGCCGCCGCGGCGCTGCCGTTCGCTCGCTTGATGCGCCGCTTCGGGACCCCACACGGCGTGCTGCTGCTGCGCGCCCTGGACGCGGGCGGCGCCGAGCTCGACCGCAGCGAGGTGCTGGCTGCGGCGAACGGCCTCGACGTGCCGGCGGCGCCCGTGGTCTGGGTCGCCGAGCGACTGCTGGCGCGCGGGCTCGCGCCGCCGGGCCTGCGCGGCCTCGCCGACGTGGTCCCGCTCGCCGACGCCCGCGCCTGGCTGGAGCGCGCCGGCTACGAGGTCCGCGAGGGCGCTCCGGGAGGCGCGAGCTGAACCGCCTTGTCGGCGGGCGCTCGCCGTGCATCCAGCGCCGCCCTCTCCACGACGTCGAGCAGGCGCTCGATCGAGAGCAGCAGCCCGAACGAGGCGGCGATCAACAGCACCGCAATGACGCGACCGAAGCGCGCGATGCGGAGCGCCGTCTCGCCGACGGCGACCCGGAATGCTCCGAGGCTCCACCAGCCGTCGGGCGGCAGGCGGCCGTGCCGCAGGCCCAGCTGGAAGTAGTGCAGCAGCGCCACGCCGATCGCGGCGGTGAGCCCAGCGATCGTCCAGCCGAAAGCGCGCCCGAAGTCGAGCGCCTCGGGCAGGGCCCGTTCGGGATGGGTCGCGGCGCGCGCCACCAGCTCGTCGGCCCGGGCCTGGAGCGCGAAGTGTGCCCCGATCGCGAGGGGCACGAGCACGGCGAGGATCACCAGGATCGGCAGCCAGAAGGCGGGATCGCGGCGCGAGCGGATCTGGACCCACGGCATGGGGAACGGATCGGTCGCCCGCTGCGAGAAATCAAGGCGCGGCGTCCCGGTCCTGGCCCCAGGGAAACGCCTGGCGCGGATGGCTTCGACACGCGTCCACCGCCGCGTACTGCGCGTCGCTGACGCAGCCCCAGGGCACGAGCGTGGCGCAGCGCTGCCACGGCTCGCGCAGGCGCGGGTCCTCCATCAGCCCCTCGATCACCTCCTCGACCGTCGGAGCATCCGAGGCCATGCGCAGGCCCCCGCCCGTGGGCGTGTCGAGGACCAGGTACTTCGGCGCGCCGTCGGCGGGCGCCCACGCCTCCCACTCGGGAAGCTCGTCGCGCCGGCCGCTTCCCGGGGAGCCGGTGTCCGCGAACACCGACCAGTAGGACATCATCTCGGCGGCGAGCGCCTCTCGGGCCTCCCGGCTTCCCCGGCCGAAGATGAACGAGGTCTGCGGCCCCATCTCGAAGTGGCCGAAGACGAACGGGCCGATCAGGCCGTGCGCCGCACCGAGCAGCAGCGGCCCGTCGTAGAGCAGCGGGACGTGCGGCTCCTCGTCCCAGTCGAAGCGGAAGGCGTAGACCGCCTCGGCGCCGCCCGCGCGCATGGCCCGCGCCGGCGCGTCGACGGAGCTCGCCTTGCAGGCGCGGGCGTGGTGCTCGGCCTCCGCCTCATAGCGCGCCGGATCGAGCGCGTACGGAAACAGCCCGAAGCGCCAGCGCACGAACGCCGGATCGAGCGCCTGGACCAGCTTCTTCTCGTCGCGCGTCGTCCCGAGCAGGACCGGGACCCGGTTGTAGGCATCCCCGGCGAGCGTCACGAGCGGTGACTCCGCGGGCAGCGCCACCCCGTCCCGGACCGGCCCCGGGATCTCGTAGCCGCCGCCGTGCGCATCGGGCTCGTCCACATGGGCCCCGAGCACCTCTCGCATGCTCTTCCCGCGCAGGTACGCCTCGATCTCCGCGTCCGTCATGGCCGCGGCGTGCGCCTTCGCCGACGCGCGGTCCGTCGCCGTTCCGTCCCGCACCAGCAGGGTCGCGAGGATCTCGTTCGAGCTGTTCGGGTGACCGGGCTCCGGATCGTCCACCCAGCTCTCGGCCGCCGCGGCGGTGGACGCACCCCAACCCGGGTTGCTGTGCAGGATCGCGCGGTGGAACAGGCCTTCGGCGAGCGGCGAGAGCAGCAGGCTCCCCACGCTCCAGGCGCCGAAGCCCTCGCCGATGATCGTGACGCGGCCGGGGTCGCCGCCGAAGCCCGAGACGTTGTCGCGGACCCACTCGAGGGCCCGGACCCAGTCGAGCAGCGCGAAGTTGCCCGAGCGCTCCGCGGCACCGATGGCGCCCTCGCGAAGCGAGGCATGGTGGAACCAGCCGAAGGGCCCCGAGCGGTAGTTGATGGCGACGACGACGACCTCCTCCGTGGCCACGAGGTTGCCGCCGTCGTAGAAGCCGGCGCGGCCGAAGGTCGGGCCCCCGTGGATCCAGAACAGGACGGGGAGGCGCGCTTCGTCACGGGGTACGGCGTCGGGCCCGTAGCGCGGGGCGAAGACGTCGAGCGTCAGGCAGTCCTCGTCGCCGACGATGCCGGTCTCTCCGCGCGCCGCTCCCCCGAGAACGCTCGCGAACTGCGGGCACGCGCCCGAGGCGAGGGCCCGATGCGTCCCTCCCCAACGCGTCGAAGGCCGCGGCTCGCGCCAGCGGAGCGCGCCGACCGGCGGCTCTGCGTAGGGGATGCCGCGCCACACATGGCTCCCGTAGGCGCCGGTGAAGCCCACGACGTCGCCCGCGGGAAGCGAGCGCTCCGAGGTCGGGTCGGGCTGCGGGGGCATGGCGGCTTCGCCGCAGCCGAGCAGCATCGACGTCGCGAGGAGAAGGCGGAGCATCGCGCTACGGCTCGCCGCCGGAAGGAGGCGCGCGCAGGAGCTGCCGGCGCAGGGCCTTCCCGTTCGCTCCGGGCGGGGGGGTCGCCATCGCCGGGACAGCGTACTCTACCCGGCTGGAGGCCTCCGATGTCCCGTCCCGTCGCCGTCGTGACCGGTGCCAGCCGTGGCATCGGCAAGCGTTTCTGTATCGACCTCGCGAAGCACGGCTACGACGTGGTGGCGACGGCGCGCTCCAGCGACGACAGCCGCGGCAAGCTGCCGGGCACCGTCGAGGAGACCGCGGCGCTCGCGCGCAAGGAAGGCGCCCGGGCGCTCGCCGTCGCGCTCGACGTCCGCGACGAAGCGGCCGTCCAGAAGCTGGCGGATCAGGTGTACGACGCCTTCGGGCGCTGCGACCTCGTGGTGAACAACGCGGCGCTCGCGCCGCCGCGGGCCGCGCTCGACGACAGCACGAAGCGCTGGCGGCTCGGCGTCGACGTGAACGTCAACGGCCCGTTCTACTTCGTCTACTACTTCGCGCCGCGCATGGCCGAGGCCGGGGGCGGGCGCATCGTGAACATCTCGTCGGCGGCGGCCGTGCTGCCGTCGTTCGGCCGCGCCAGCTACACGACGACGAAGGCCGCGCTCGAGGCGATGACCCGGTCGCTCGGGCACGACCTCGCGAAGAAGCGGGTGGCGGTGAACTGCATCCGGCTCGACCTGCCGGTCTGGACCGAGGGATTCGCGGAGACGCTTCCCGCCGACACCGACTTCCCGTTCGAGGACGCCGTGATCATGTCCGACGCGCTGCTCTGGTTCGCCGAGCAGCCGTTCGAGACCACCGGGGAGGTGCTCTCCATCACGGAGCTGCGCAAGCGCGGTGTGGTACGACCCGAGACGCGAGCGGCGCGGAGCCGCGCCACCTGAAGGAGGTCCCATGGAGACCGAGAAGTTCCTGACCCGTCTCGAGGAGGCCCTCGGCCAGCTGCTGCGCCAGCAGGAGGCGATCTGCGCGGAGCTCGTCGACATGCGCGAGCGCGTGGACGCCCTGGGCGAGAGCCGGGCGACCTCCGGCGGCGGCGTGCCCACGCGGGGCGAGCTGCTGAGCTTCCTCGACCAGTTCCGGGCCGGCGAGGCGCTCGGCGAGGCCAGCACCCGTGCCTGGATCGAGGTCTCGGACGTGGCTTGCGTCAAGGGCGGGCTGCGCGTGGTGGCCGAACGCGAGGGCACGCACGCGCGCCTGCTGGCGGACTGCATCCGCGCGCACGGCGGCACGCCGCGCTACGAGCTGCCCGAGGCCGTCTGCGAGCAGGCGCTCACGGGCGTGCGCGACCGTTCGCGCGGCGACGCCGCCAAGGTGCTCGACTTCGTGAAGCGGTTCGGGGACACCGAGAAGGCGCTCGCGCCCATCTACGAGATGGCCGACCGCCTCGACGACGACCCCGAGACCCAGTCGCTGCTGCGCACCATCGCCCAGGACGAGCGCTCGACGCTCGAGTTCTTCCAGCAGGCCTGCAAGCTGCTGAATTCCTGACGCGAGGCGCCGCGCGCGGGTCGGGGGCGCGCTAGAGCAGGTCGGCGGCCGGCGCCGAGCGCCACTGGGCCCAGCTCACGCGCCAGGTCTCGCCTTCACGCACCCAGTCCATGTCGACGGCGTAGACGTCCGCCGAGATCCGCGAGCCGGAGCCCATCAGCCCGACGGCCAGCGTCACGGCCGCCTGGGTCGGATCGCCCGGCTCGATGTGGACGTCGCGCACGCGAACCACCACCTCGCGTCCGCGTCCGCTCCGCATCACGTGGAACGCGACGAACGCCCGCAGCTTCTCGCGGTCGTGTCCGTAGGGGTCTTCGTAGCGCGCGGACACGAGCTCGCTGAAGGCCGAGGGGTCTCCGGCCTCGGCCGCCGCCTCGAGCGCCCCGAGCGCCGCCCGCACCTGGTCTTCCGGCGTGACCGCGGCGTCCCCGCAGGCGATCGCGAGGCCTGCGGCCAGGGACAGGAGCAGGCGCGTCTTCATGCTTTCCGTATCGGCCGGACCGGCGCACAATCCGAGCATGGATCCCGAGCGTGCCCGCCTCTACCCCTTCCTCCAGAGCCAGGCCGGCGGGCTCCCGGTGGCGCGCACCGAGGGCTCGTTCCTGGTGCTGGCCGACGGGCGCCGCATCCTGGACGCCGCCGGCGGCGCCGTCATCGCCAGCATCGGCCACGGCCGCGCCGAGGTGGCCGAGGTGGCCGCGCGAACCCTCGCCGAGACGACCTACGTGGTGCCGCCCTTCGTCACCGAGGAGCGCGTGCGCCTGGTCGAGCGGCTGCGCGCGGGCTGGCTGCCCGGCGAGCTCACGCGTTGCGGCTTCGCGAGCGGCGGCTCCGAGGCGATCGATCTGGCGCTCCGCATCGTGCGCCAGCACTTCGTCTCGAAGGGCGAGCCGCGGCGCTGGAAGGTGATCGGACGCGAGCTCTCGTACCACGGCACCACCCTCTCGGGCCTCGACGTGGGTGGACACACGAAGCGCCGCGCGGGCCTCGAGCCCTGGCTGCACGATCTGCCGAAGGCGCCGCCGCCCTACCCGCTCCGCTGTGCGATGTGTCGCGATGCCGGCGGCTGCACCCTCGCCTGTGCCGACGCGCTCGAGGAAGCGATCCAGCGGGCGGGCCCCGACAGCGTGGCCGCCTTCATCTTCGAGCCGGTGGGCGGATCGACCGCGGGCGCGCTCACGGCGCCGGCCGGCTATCTGGCACGCGTCGGCGAGATCTGCCGCCGCCACGGCGTCCTCACCATCGCCGACGAGGTGATGAGCGGCTTCGGCCGCACCGGCCTGCGCTTCGCCGTCGATCACGAGGCGTTCGTACCGGACCTGCTCGTGAGCGGGAAGGGTCTCGCCTCGGGCTACGCGCCGATCGTCGGCATCTTCGCGCGAGAAGAAGTCGCCGAGCCGATCGCGAGCCGGGGCGACGAGGTGATGTTCTACACCTACGCCGCCCACCCGGCGGCGTGCGCGGTCGCCGACAAGGTGCTCGAGATCATGGAGCGCGAGGCCCTCGTCGAGCGCTGCGCGCGCATGGGCGAGGCGCTGCGCGAGCGGCTGGTCGCCGCGCTCGGCGAGCACCCGCACGTGGCCGAGATCCGCGGCAAGGGACTTCTCCAGGCCGTCGAGCTGGTTCAGCATCGCGAGACGCTCGCGCCCTTCGCGCCGGGCGATCGGCTCACCGCGACCGTGGTCGCCGCGGGCTTCGCGAACGGCGTCTTCCTCTACCCGGCCGGCACCGGCGCGGCGCAGGACGCCATCGTGATGGGCCCGCCCTTCACGGTCAGCGAGAGCGAGCTCGATCTGTTGGTGACCGGCCTCGTGAAGTCCATCGACGGGGCGGTGGCGCGCGTCGCCGCCCGGAGGAGCTGACATGCGCGAGTGGATCCAGCACCAGTGGAGCCTCCGCCCCTGGTGGATGAATCTGATGCTGCTCTTCTGCATCTGGATGGCGCTCGTCTACGTGCCGTGGGACCTGTTCGTGAAGCCCGCGGCCATCGACGAGGAGGTCTGGTTCGGCGTCCGCTTCCACGGCTGGGCGGCCAAGGTGCTGGCCGTGCCGCACTGGGCGGTGTACGCCGCGGGCATGGTCGGCTTCTGGCGCATGGCGCGCTGGATGCACCCCTGGGCGGCGGTCTACGCGGCACAGATGACGATCGCCATGGTCGTCTGGCCGCTGCTCTACGTGGAGGGGGACCAGCGCTACGCCTTCGCCGGCGTGAGCGGCGTGGTGTTCGCCGGGATCACCTTCACGCTCTGGCGCGCTCGCGGCCTGTTCCAACCGCAGCCCGGCTCGCTCCGCGAGCGCTACGGATCCTGGGCGCTCGTGACGGGCGCCTCCGCCGGCATCGGCGTCGAGTTCGCACGCGCCTTCGCGCGGGACGGCATCTCGCTCGTGCTCGCCGCGCGGCGCGGCGAGCGGCTGGCCGAGCTCGCCGACGAGATCACGAAGGAGCACGGCGTCGAGGTTCGCATCGTCAGCTGTGACCTCGCGACGCGCGAGGGCGTGCAGGCCTGCATCGCCGCGGCCCGGGAGGTGGACCTCGCCATCCTCGTGAACAACGCCGGCGTCGGCTACTCCGGGCGCTTCGACCGCCAGGACCCGGAGCGCCTCACCGCGCTGGTCCAGCTCAACTGCGTGGCCCCGGTGGCGCTCACCGCCGCGCTGCTCCCGATGCTGCGCGAGCGTGGACGCGGCGCGGTCATCTTCACGGGGTCGGTCGCGGGCTGCCAGCCGCTCCCGCTCCACGCCGTCTACGCGGCGAGCAAGTCGTTCGACAACCTGCTCGCCGAGGGCCTGTGGGGCGAGCTGCGCGGCAGCGGCATCGACGTCCTCGCGCTCGAGCCGGGCTCGACCGAGACCGAGTTCCAGGCCGTCGCCGAGGAGCTTCCGCACGCGGGCGAGACGGCGGAGCAGGTCGTCGCGGTGGCGCTTCGCGCGTTGGGCCGCCAGCCGAGCGTGGTGTCGGGCACCTTCAACTGGCTGCGCGCGAACGCGGCGGCCCGCCTCGCGCCACGGCCCCTCCTCACGCTCGTCGCCAAGGAGGTGATGGAGAGGCAGACGCCGGAGGCAATGCGCTAGCGGAGCCGGCCCGCCGGGCCCGGCGGCTCGACAAGCGAATTGAAACGTGTTTCAATTCTGGGCCGTGTCGGTGTCCCCCGCCGAGAGCGCTGCCCCGCCCCGCCTGGTCTCGAGCCAGCTCAGGCGCATGCGCGCCATCGTGGATGCGGCCGTCGCGCTGGCCGAGCGCGGCGGCTTCGACGGCGTGCGGCTCCGCGACGTGGCCGAGGCCTCCGGCGTCGCGCTCGGCACCCTCTACAAGTACTTCCGCAGCAAGGAGGAGATCCTGCTGTTCGCGGTGAACGAGGACATGGAGCGTCTCGAGGCCGTGCTGCGCGAGCGACCGCCGCGCGGCGAGACCCCCACCGAGCGGCTCTCCGAGTTCTTCGCGCGCGCCACGCGCGGCTTCGTGCGCCGCTCCGACTACGCGCACGCGGTGCTTCGTGCCACGGCGGCGGGGGACGCGTCGACGGCCGTGCAGCAGGCCGGCTTCCACCTGCGCCTCTCGCGCATGATGGTGTCTGCGCTGCGCGGCGAAGCGCCCCCGGCCGCGACCCCCCTCACCGAGCCCGTCGGCAGCGAGCGCGAGCAGCGCATCGCCCTGGTGCTCGAGCACGTCTGGTTCGCCTGCCTGCTCGGCTGGGTGAGCGGTCTCCACCCCGTGAAGACGGTCACCGAGCGCATGGGCGACGCCGTGTCCCTGCTGCTCGAGCAGGCCTAGATTCGAGCTCCACCCCCCATGCACATCGACTTCACTCCCGAACAGAAGGCGCTCCGCGACGAGATCCGCGCCTACTACCGGCGCCTCTTCGCCGAGGGGGACCTGCGCCAGCGCCTCGACGCCGAGTGGGACCAGCTCGGCGGCCCGGCCTTTCGCGAGGCGATGGGGCGCATGGGCAAGGACGGCTGGCTGGTGATCGGCTGGCCGAAGGAGTTCGGGGGCCAGGGCCGCAGCCATCTCGAGCAGTTCATCTTCTGGGACGAGACCTGGCGCGCGCGCGCGCCGCTGCCGCTGATCACGGTGAACACCGTCGGTCCCATGCTCATGCAGTGGGGCAGCGAGGAGCAGAAGGCGGACTTCCTGCCGAAGATCCGGGACGGCGAGCTGCTGATCTCGATTGGCTACACGGAGCCGGGCGCCGGCACCGATCTCGCCTCGCTCACGACGCGCGCGGTGCGCGAAGGCGACGAGTGGGTGATCGACGGGCAGAAGATCTTCACGACGCACGCGGGCGACGCCGACTACGTGTGGCTCGCCGCGCGCACCGACCCCGACGTGCCCAAGCACAAGGGGATCTCGATCATCCTGGTGCCGACGAGCGACAAGGGCTTCAGCAAGACGCCGATCCGCACCATCGGGGGCGAGCTCACCTTCGCCACCTACTACGAGAACATCCGCGTGCCGGTCAGCAACACCATCGGGCCGGTGAACGCGGGCTGGGGCCTGATCACCGGGCAGCTGAACCTGGAGCGCATCACCCTCGCGATGCCCGCCTCGCTCGACCGGCTGTTCGAAGAGGTCTGGGCGTGGGCGTGCGAGACCGAGCGTCCGGGCGGCGGCCGCATCGCCGACGAGCCCTGGGTGCAGGAGGCGCTCGCCCGGGTCTACACGCGCGTCGAGGCGCTCAAGGTGATGAACTGGCGCTCGGCCTGGCTCATCGACCAGGGCACGCCCGGCATGGCGGAGGCCTCGGCCGTCAAGGTGTTCGGCACCGAGACGGTGATCGCCGCCTACCGCGACCTGCTCGAGATCACCCGGCACCCGGGCCTGGTGCGGCACGGCCAGCCCCGTGCGCTCGCCGACGGCCTGCTCGAATCGGCCTATCGCCTCGCCATGGTCAACACCTTCGGCGGCGGCGTGAACGAAGTGCAACGCGACATCATCGCGATGGCCGGCCTCGGCCTACCGCGCGCGCGTCGCTAGCGAACGGAGAGAGCGCATGCCCCTCAACCCGGAGCAGAAACAGGAGCTCGAGAAGCGGATCCGCGCCTTCGTCGGCAAGCCGATCGGCCCGCCGCGCAAGGGCCGCGACCCCGTGAACGAGCCCATGATCCGCCAGTGGTGCGAGGTGACCGGCGACGAGAACCCCATCCACTGGGATGCGGCCGCCGCGAAGAACAGCGTGCATGGCGGGGTGGTGGCGCCGCCGCTCATGCTCGGCGCCTGGACCATGCAGGGCTGGGAGATGCGGCTCGGCTACGACGAGCCGCGGAACGAGGAGCACCGGCTCCACAAGATCCTGACCGAGGCGGGCTATACCGGCGTGCTCGGCACCGACACCGAGCAGGGCTTCACGCGCTACCTGCGGCCGGGCGACGAGGTGACGGCCAACACGGTGATCGCCGAGATCTCCGAGGAGAAGGCCACGGGTGCCGGCGTCGGCTACTTCATCACGACGCGCACGACCTTCACGGACCAGAACGGCGAGGAGGTCGGCTTCGAGAACTTCCGCGTGCTGAAGTTCATCCCGTCCCAGCCGCAGGCCGCCGCCTCGGAATCGGGCGAGGCCGCTGCCGCCCAGAAGCCGGGCCGCATCAAGCCGCCGATGGGGCACGACAACGCCTGGTGGTGGGAGACCGTCGCCAAGGGCGAGATCCCGATCCAGCGCTGCAAGGAGTGCCAGAAGCTGCGCCATCCGCCGCGCCCGATGTGCGGCGCCTGCGGGTCGATGGAGTGGGATCACATCGTGGCCAGCGGCAAGGGGACGCTCCACACCTACACCGTGATCCACTACCCGCAGTTCCCGGGCTACGAGTTCCCGATCATCGCCGCGCTCGTCGACCTCGAAGAGGGCACGCGGCTGATGTCGAGCCTCACCGGCTGCAAGCCCGAGGACGTGAAGATCGGCATGCGCCTCGAAGGCTTCGTCCACACCGACGAGGACGGCTTTGCCCTCCCCATCTTCCGCCCCGCCCCCTGATGGGGACGGACCTTTTCGTTCACCAACCCAGGAGAAAGGCAAGAGCGCAAGCGGCGCGAAGCGACGCGCGCAGCGAGGCGTAGCCGAGCGTAGACACCGGATGGATTTCGCCTTCACGGAAGAACAGGATGCGATCCGCGAGCTCGCGGCCGAGATTCTCGGCGCCGAGATGACCCAGGAGCGCCTGCGCGCGGCCGAGCGCACGCACGAGTGGGTCGACGCCGCCCTCTGGAAGCAGCTCGCAGAGGCGAACCTGCTGGGCGTGGCACTGCCCGAGGCGTACGGCGGCATGGGCATGGGCTTCGTCGAGCTGTGCGTGCTGCTCGAGCAGGCGGGCCGCGCCGTCGCGCCCGGGCCCTGGCTTCCGACGCTCGTGCACGGCGCGCTGCTCCTTTCCGAGTTCGGGAGCGAGGCCCAGCGCCAGGCCTGGCTCCCGCGTGTCGCCTCCGGCGAGGCGCGGCTCGCGGTCACGCTCGAGGATGCCGGCTCCGCCGCGGGCGATGCACCGGCGACCCGCGCCCGGCCGAAGGGAGACGCGGTCGTTCTCGACGGCGCCAAGCGGAACGTGGTGGGCGCGGCCGCGGCCGACCTGCTCCTGGTGCCGGCCCGCGACGAGCGCGGCGTCGGGATCTACGCCGTGGAAGCGGGCGCGCGGGGCCTCGCGATCGAGGCGGCGGAGACGTCGACCGGGGAGCCCCTCTGCGACGTCGCGCTCTCGGGCGTGAGCGTGCCGGCCGGGTCGCGCCTCGGCGGCCGCGAAGCCGACGGCGCCGCGATGCTCGCCTGGCTCGCGCCGCGCGCAGAGACCGCCGTCGCGGCCCTCCAGGCCGGCGTCTCCACGAGCGCGCTTCGCATCACGGCGGACTACGTGAAGGAACGCACGCAGTTCGGCGTTCCGATCGGCTCCTTCCAGGCCGTGCAGCACCGCGAGGCGGACGGCTTCATCGACCTCGAGGCGATGCGATGGACGCTGTGGCGCGCCGCCTGGCGCCTCGCCGAGGGCCTGCCGGCGGCGCGCGAAGCCGCGGTGGCCAAGTACTGGGCGGCCGAGGGCGGCTCGCGCATCGCGAATGCCTCCCTGCACCTCCACGGCGGGCTCGGCTCCGACGTGGACTACCCGATCCACCGCCATTTTCTCTGGTCCAAGGCCCTCGAGCTCCAGCACGGAGGCGCGAGCGCGACGCTCTCGCAGCTGGGGCGCGATCTGGTGCGGACCGGTCCGGGAGAGGAGTGATGAAGCAGACGCGACGCTTCCAGGACGTCACCGTGGGAGAGGAGCTCCCGCCCCTCGACGTCCCGACCACGGCGGCCCTCGTGGTGGGGGGCGCCCTGGCCTCCCGCGACTTCACGCCGGTGCACCACGACAAGGCGGCGGCGCAGGCCCAGGGGCTCCCCGACGTCTTCATGAACATCCTCACCACGAACGGCTTCGTCGGCCGCTACGTCAGCGATTGGGCCGGGCCCGACGCGTTGGTGCGCGGCGTCAAGACCAAGCTCGGTGGGCCCAACATGCCCGGCGACACGCTCAAGATCCGCGGCAAGGTGGAGTCGGCCGAGAACGGGCTCGTCGCGATCCAGGTGACGGGCAACAACTCTTGGGGCAACCACGTCAGCGCGACCGTCACGGTCGAGCTGCCGCGCAGCTAGGCCGGAAGGAGAAGGACTTGCCCACCACGCTCAAGGACGAAGCCGCCATCGTCGGCATCGGCCAGACCCGATACTCGAAGAACTCGGGCGTCTCGGAGCTCGCGCTCGCCGCCGAGGCGGTGCGGAACGCCATCCGGGATGCGGGCCTCTCGCCCAAGGACATCGACGGCCTGACCACGTTCATGATGGACACGAACGACGAGATCGACGTCGCCCGGGCCGTCGGGATGGGCGACTTCCAGCTGTTCAGCCGCATTCCGTACGGCGGCGGCGGCGCGACCAGCATCGTGCACCAGGCGGCGATGGCGCTGGCGACCGGCACCTGCAAGTACGTCGTCGCCTATCGCGCGCTGAACGGCCGCTCGGGCCAACGCTACAGCCAGGGCGTCAGCGGCAACATCGTCACCAGCGACCTGATCCACTGGAGCTGGTACATGCCCTTCGGTCTGCTCACGCCCGCGAGCTGGGTGGCGATGTTCACGCAGCGCTACATGCACGAGTACGGCGCCACGGCGCACGATCTCGCGCAGGTGGCGCTCACGACGCGGAATCACGCGGTGAACAACCCGGCCGCGACCTTCTACGAGCGCCCGCTCACGGAAGAGGCCTACATGAACGCGAAGTGGATCTGCGAGCCGCTTCGCCTCTACGACTGCTGCCAGGAGAACGACGGCGGCTCGGCGGTGGTGATCACCACGCCCGAGCGGGCGCGCGACCTGCCGAACAAGCCGGCCCTGATCCGCGGCATCGCCTGCCAGGCCGGCGCGGACCAGGAGCAGATGACGAGCTTCTACCGGCCCGACATCAGCTACGTCCCGGAGATGGATCTCGTCGCGAAGCAGGTCTACGCCATCAGCGGGCTCCGGCCCGACGACGTGGACGCGGCGGTGATCTACGACGCGTTCACCTCGATCGTGCTGTTCCAGCTCGAGTCCTTCGGCTTCTGCAAGCGGGGCGAGGCCAAGGACTTCGTGCAGGACGGGAACCTGGGTGTGAAGGGGCGCCTTCCCACCAACACGCACGGGGGTCAGCTCTCGGAGGCGTACATCCACGGCGTGAACGGCGTGGTCGAAGGCGTGCGGCTGATCCGCGGCACCTCGCCGAACCAGCCGCCCAAGAACGACCACGTGCTCGTGACCTCGGGGATCGGCGTTCCCACCAGCGCCATGATCCTCGGCCAGATGAACTAGAACCCAAGGAGCGGGGACGTTGGTCAAGTTGTCAAGTCGTTCAGGGTTTCTTGACTTCTTGACGAACGTCCCCGCCTGGATTCGGAGGAGTCGATGAGGGAAGCGGTCATCGTCGAGGCGCTGCGCACGCCGATCGCGCGCGGCAAGATGGGGAAGGGGGAGCTCTCGGGCTTCCACGCCGCGCAGCTGCTGGGCCAGCTCCAGCGCGGGCTCGTGGAGCGGGCCGGGATCGAGCCGAAGGACGTCGAGCAGATCTTCGGCGGCTGCGTCACCCAGGCGGGCGAGCAGTCGAACAACATCGCGCGCCACGCCTGGCTCGGCGTGAACGCGAGCGACTACTCGACCGCGGGCACCACCGTCGACGTGCAGTGCGGCTCGGGCCAGCAGGCGAACAACCTGGTCAACGCGCTGGTGAAGGCCGGCAGCATGGACTGTGGCATCGCGTGCGGCATCGAGCTGATGAGCCACGTCGGCCTCGGCGCGAACGTGATGAACGGCCCCGGCTTCTTCCTGCCGCCCGACTTCCCGTGGGACGAGCCGATGTCGCAGTTCATCGCGGTGGAGCGCATCGCGAGCGGTCGTGGCATCAAGCGCGAGCAGGCCGACGAGCTTGCGCTGCGCTCCCAGCAGCGCGCCAAGGCGGCCCGCGACGAGGGTCGCTTCGACCGCGAGATCCTGCCGATCGACGCACCGGCGCTCGGGGACGATGGGCAGCCGAGCGGCGAGACCCGCCGCGTGACCCGCGATCAGGGCATCCGCGAGACCACGATGCAGGGGCTCTCGGAGCTGAAGCCCGTCCAGGAGGGCGGCATCCACACCGCGGGGAATTCGTCGCAGGTCTCGGACGGTGCCGCGGGCCTGCTCTACATGAGCGCCGAGAAGGCGAAGGCGCACGGGCTGCGTCCGCGCGCCCGCATCCGCTTCGACGCCGTGGTGGGCTCGGACCCGACGCTGATCTTGACCGGGCCGATCGACGCCACGCGGCGCTTCCTCGCGAAGAGCGGCATGGCGCTCTCCGACATCGATCTCTTCGAGTGCAACGAGGCGTTCGCGGGGGTCGTGCTGGCCTGGCTCCAGGAGTTCCCCGAGATCGACCCGGAGAAGGTCAACGTGAACGGCGGCGCCATCGCGCTCGGCCACCCGGTCGGTGCGACCGGCTCGCGGCTGATCGTGACGGCGCTCCACGAGCTCGAACGGACCGGCCAGGGCACGGCCCTGATCACGATGTGCTGCGGCTCGGCGGTGGGCACCTGCACCGTCATCGAACGGATCTAGGAGGCACGACGATGGGAACGTTGGACGGCAAGGTCGCGATCGTCACCGGCGCGGGGCAGGGTCTCGGTCGCATCGAGGCGCTCGCACTCGCCGGGCAGGGCGCATCGGTGGTCGTGAACGACCTCGGCACCAACGCGGACGGCTCGGGCTCGTCCGAGGAGCCCGCACGCAGCGTCGTGAAGGAGATCGAGGCGGCCGGGGGCAAGGCCACCACCGCCTTCGGCGACGTCGCCGACTGGGAGCAGTCCGAGCGGATCGTCCGGGCCGCGGTCGAGCAGTTCGGCGATCTCCACATCCTGGTGAACAACGCCGGCTTCTCGCGCGACGGCATGATCGTGAAGATGACCGAGGAGATGTGGGACTCGGTGCTCCGCGTCCACGCCAAGGGTCACTTCAACATGATCCGTCATACCATGTCGCACTGGCGCGACCGCTCGAAGGCGGGCGGAGGGCAGCCGCTCTACGGACGGCTGATCAGTACGGCATCCGACGCGTTCATGATGGGCAACCTCGGCCAGCCGAACTACGCGGCGGCGAAGGCGGCGATCACCCACCTGACCCTTTCGGCCGCTCGCGAGTGCCAGCGCTTCGGCGCGACCGCGAACGTCATCCTGCCGCGGGCGCGGACGCGCATGACGTCGAGTGGGCCGTGGGCGGCGATCTTCCAGAAGCCGGAGGAGGGCTTCGACACGTTCTCGCCCGAGCACATCGGGCCGATCGTCGCGTGGCTCGCGTCGCCGCAGGCCGCGAACGTGTCGGGCAACCTGATCCAGGTCTGGGGCAAGCACGTGCGCGTCTACGCGCCGCCGCAGCCCTCGCTCGACCACGAGAACGAGGTGCCGTGGACCGTCGACGAGCTCCAGAAGGTCCTCGGCCCCTTCTTCGAGAAGCGGAAGCCCATCTAAGACTCCTTCTGCCTCCCCATGGCCTGAACTGAACAATGGGGACGGAGTTTAGATTCAACTTTCGCCCCCGGGGGCGAATCTAAAATCTAAACACCGTCCCCGTTCGGAACCCCCGTGCAGATCTATGCCTCCATCGACGACGTTCGCATGCCGCTTGCGGCAGTGGCGGGCCACGCGCAGCGGGCGGAGCGGCTCGGTTGCGACGGGTTGGTGGTTCCGGAGGCGGTGTACGACGCGATCCCCGCCGCGACCCTGGCGCTGGCGGCCACCAGTCGGCTGCGGGTCGCGACCGGGGTCGTCGTCGCCTTCGCGCGCAGCCCGATGCTGCTGGCGCAGGACGCCTGGGCCCTGGCGCAGCTCTCGGGCGGGCGTTTCGAGCTCGGCCTCGGCCCGCAGGTCAAGGGCAACGTCGAGAAGCGCTTCGGCATGCCGTGGTCGGCGCCCGCTGCGCGCATGCACGACTACGTGACGGCGATCCGCGCCGTGTTCGCGGCGTGGCAGCACGGCGAGCCGCTCCGGCACCAGGGCCCCAGCTACACGCTCACGCGCATGCAGCCCTTCTTCGTGCCCGAGAAGCTTCCGGGGCCGACGCCGTCGATCCTGCTGGGCGCGATCGGGCCGAAGATGGTCGGCGTGGCGGGCGAGGTGGCCGACGGCCTGATCGCGCACCCCACGAACTCGACGCCCCGCTACCTGCGCGAGGTCGTGCGCCCGGGCCTCGCGGAGGGCGCCCGCAAGGCCGGCCGCCCTGCCGACGCGGTGCGCGTGATCGCGAACCCGATGACGGCGACCGGCCCCGACGCGGCCAGCGTCGCGGCCGAACGGGAGGCGGCCCGCGACGTGCTCGCCTTCACCTACAGCACGCCGGCCTACTGGGCCACGCTCGACCACCACGGCTGGGGCGACGTCGGGCGCACGCTTCTGGAGCGCACGCGGCAGGGTGCCTGGGACGGCCTCCGCGATCTCATCAGCGACGCCATGCTCGACGCGCTCGTCCCGACCGCGCCGTTCGGCGAGATCGCGAGCGTTCTGAAGGCGCGCTACGTAGGCGTGGCGGACGGCCTCACCCTGCGCCTCCCGAAGGACCCCGCCCACGACGACGAGTTCGCGCGCGTGATCGCAACGCTCCGCGAGAGCTAGGAGAGAGACGATGAAGAAGCCCAAGATCGAGCCGGCGCTCACCGCGCCGCACAAGGTCGCCTACACGTACAAGCGCTCGCTCGGCCCCGTGCTCTCGCGGTTCTTCACGGCGCTGCGCGACAAGCAGATCCTCGGCATCCGCCGCGCGGATGGCTCGGTGATGGTCCCGCCCAAGGAGTACGACCCCGACACGGGCGCGTCGCTCACGGAGCTCGTTCCCGTCGCCGACAGCGGCGTCGTGACCAGCTGGGCATGGGTGGCCGCGCCGCGCGCACAGCAGCCGCTCTCCAAGCCCTTCGCCTACGCGCTGATCCAGCTCGACGGTGCGGCCACCCCGCTGCTCCACGTCGTGGACGCGGGCAAGGAGAGCGCCATGAAGACGGGCATGCGCGTGCGTGCGCGCTGGGCCGACGAGACGGCCGGATCGATCACCGACATCCAGGCCTTCGTGCCGGCCTCCTGAAGGAGAGATCATGAGCGAAGCACCGGAGCCGATCGAGATCCTGAAGACGCCCGTCGAGCTCGAGTACACCTACTCGGCGGGGCAATCGGCGTCGCGCTTCCTGCGCGGCATCGCGAAGGGCAAGCTGCTCGGGCAGAAGTGCCCGGTGGACGGCCGCGTCTATTTCCCGTCGCGGGGCGCCTGCCCACAGCACGGCGCGCCCTTCCCGGGTGACGTGGTCGAGCTGCCCGACGTGGGAACGGTCGTCACCTACGCGATCGTGCGGGTCCCGTCGCCCAACATTCCGCTCGAGCTGCCCTACATCGCCGTGCAGGTGCTGATCGACGGCGCCGACACGGTGCTCATGCACGTGCTCAAGGCCAACCTCGACGACGTGCACATGGGCATGCGTGTCAAGGCGACCTGGCGACCGAAGAAGGAGTGGACGACCTCCGTCGGCAACATCCTCTACTTCGAGCCGAGCGGTGAGCCCGACGCGCCCTACGACTCGTACAAGGAGCACATCTGATGCGCGAGATCGCAGTCGTCGGCTTCACCCAGGCGCCCTCGGTGCGCCGCGAGCCCGATCGCAACGAGGTCGAGATCCTGATCCCGGTGCTCGACGAGCTGAAGCGCAAGGTCGGAGTCCGTGAGTTCGACTTCGTGTGTTCGGGGTCGAGCGACTATCTGGCGGGTCAGGCCTTCGCCTTCGTCGCGGGTCTCGACGCGGTGGGCGCGTGGCCGCCGGTCTGTGAGTCGCACGTCGAGATGGACGGCGCCTGGGCGCTCTACGAAGCCTGGGTGAAGATGCAGATGGGCTACGCGGACACCGCTCTCGTCTACGGCTTCGGCAAGCCCTCGATGGGTGACCTGCCGATCACGATGGCGCTCCAGCTCGACCCCTACGTGAACATGCCGCTCTGGCCGGACGCGATCTCGCTCGCGGCGCTCCAGGCCCGGATGCTGCTCGAGAAGGGCATCGTGAGCGAGAACGAGATGGCCGAACGCGCCGTGCGTGACCGGGGGAACGCCAAGAACAACCCGTTCGCCCAGGTCTCGGGCGACTTCGAG
>JBFIYM010000026.1:0-32762 GCA_041605395.1 Myxococcota bacterium
CTCGTGGCCGCAGGCCGCGCACAGCATTGGCGCACGATACCTCGGATCGGGAACTCACGGGCCGAAGCGCGGGCCCTCGAGGGTGCGTCCCTCGCGGACATCCGCTTCGGCGACGGGAAGCGACCTTCGAGCCGATCCCATCCTCAGCGTGTAGCCCGCCTCACTCGGGTAGGGCAGCCGCAGCGCGTAGCGCCCCGACGCATCGGCGCGGGCGCTGGCGCTGTAGAAGACCGCCCCACGGTCGGGGAGTCGGAGCCGCAGCTCGAAGCGGATCGTCTCTCCAGCGGGCGCCGTGCCGACCACGCGCGCGCCGGCCACGATCTCGTAGACGGCGACGCGACGCGGCGGCTCCCCCGGCCGCTCCGGGTCCACGTCGTCCGCCAGATGGACCAGCCGGTGGCGCCCGAGGCCCTCTCCGTTGAAGGCGAGGGCGCCCCCCGGCTCGCGGAGCACGAGGAGGCGCCGCGTCATCGAGGCGAGGCTCGGCTTCAGCTGTCCCGAGCCCTTCGGCAGCGCGACCACGTACCGGATCCCGAGTCGCTCGGCGATCGCCAGGGCCTCGGCCTCGTCGTGTGCCTCGAAGTAGCGGCGCGCGGCCTCGAAGCCGGCCCGGCCGCCCCAGGGCCCGAAGTTGTCCTGGACCACGGGCCGCTCGGCGTAGTACCGCACCAGATGCCCGCTGTCCCAGGACGTCAAGACGCCGTACCCGGGCTCGAGGCTCGCGTCCAGGTAGCCCAGCGTCTCGGGCGTCTCGCGTTTCATCCACTCGGCGGCCTGGCGCACGAGGCGTTGCCGTCGCGCGATCGGGTGGGCGGACCCCGCCGCGCCACGGAGCGACGCCTCGAGGTCCGACCCGTAGCGGAACGCGGCCGGCAGCAACGCCGCGATTGCGACGCCGAGCGCAGCCACACCAATGCCCCAGCGCGGTGCTCCGCGGCGCCGGGCCCATGCGAGCCCCTCGGCCAGCGCGGGCCCGAGCGCCCAGGCGTAGCTCGCCGCGGCCACGTCCACGAAGCGTTGCTGGAAGAGCGCCGCCACCAGGAAGACCGCGGAGAACACGGCGAGCAGCAGCCGATCCGCGCGCCTCGCGCGGACGGCCTGCCACGCGAGGGCGGCGAGAAGAACCGGCGTGGCCCAGAAGAGGTAGGAGAATCGATCGTGCGCGAGCGCCGGGGCGAAACGGTCCCCTGCGAACAGCAGCGGCTTGAGCTCCTGGATGCGTCCGAGGAAGGCATCGTCCGCGAACCAGCCGCTCGCGCTCTCGAGCGAGGCGCCGAGGCCGGGGAGCAGCCACCAGGCCGCGCCGACGCCGGGGAGCGCGACGGCGAGTGCCGTGGCCACACGCCGCGGCCGATCCCCACCGAAGCTCGGGGTTGCCCACAGCCATCGGGTCGCCGCGAGCGCCGCGGCGCCGGCGCCGAACCAGAGCGGCTGGAAGTTCGAGTGGACCTCGGGCGAGAAGGCGCCGAACTGCGCCCAGCTGCGGCCCAGACCGTAGGGCGCGAGCACGACGGCGGCGGCCACGTGCATCCAGACCAACGACGACGCGCGCGCCCGGGCCACACCCGCCTCCCGCGTGGCGAGCAGCTGCACGGTCAGAAAGGCCTGGACGACGAGCACCTGGAGCAGGGCGCCGGCCCACAGCAGGATGGCTGCGGCGGCAACGACGCCGGTCGCCACGGCCACGCGCGGCCGTACGCCGGGCCCGGTCATCCAGAGGGCCGCCGTCACCAGCACGGCGGCGAACAGCCCGACCGCCACGTGATGATCGACCTGCCCGAGCTCGGAGAGCAGGACGTGCGCGGGCGGGGTCAGCAGCAGCCATCCGGTCAGCCAGCCCGCGCCGGTGGAATAGGCGACGCGCACCGGCGCCATCACCATCATCACGGCCAGCGCGCCGAGCACGGGAGGCACCCAGGCCGCGACGACCTCGACCGCGTGCTGATCGCCGGCGCCCACGAGCGCGCGGGCGAGGGCGGCGATCGTCCAGTCGAAGAACGGCGACCAGATCGGCGGCGCGCCCTCCGGGAAGTTCATGTAGCGATCGAAGTCGAGCGTCGCGGGGAAGTTCACGACCGTGAACCAGATGCGCCGCATGTGGTAGAGCTCGTCGACCCCGAACGGGAAGCGCACCTCAGCGTCCACGAAGACGCGGCCGAAGCCCAGCGAGCGCACGGCGAGCGCGGCCACGAAGAGGCCCAGCCAGGGCAGCGCTCGGACGAAGGCTCGCTTCATGTTCGCCCTCAGCGGCAGCTGGCGGGCAGTCTCCCTGCGGAGCGCTCCGCATCGAGGTCGTGGCGCAGCAGGCGGACCGGGCTCTCCTCGGCACGACCCGGCTCCGGGCGGAAGCGACGTCGCAGCTCCTCCCACACCCCGGTGTCGGGCTCCCCGGGTCGAGTCTCCGAGAGTGCGAGGCTCGGCTCCCCGCGCGCGTCGTCGGGCTGGGCGACCGTGAGCACGGCCGAGAGCGAGCCGAGCTCCGGCGCGCAGCGGCGGTCGCCACCGGCCCGCGCGCCGGCCTCGAGTGCGGCGAGCAGGCGCTCGGCCAGACAGGCGTCCGCGGCCGCTTCGAACGCGGCGAGCGCCTCCTCCAACACTTCGGGACCGACGAGGAGGTTTCCCTGCACGCCCACGGCATCGCCCGCGCGCGCCCCGGCCCACTCCCCGTTCCAGCTTCCGGTGAAGCTCGCGGGCCCCGCCTCGAAGCTGACGGCCCCGTACTGGCGGAGCCGCGAGACGTCGAGGCCGAGCCACGCGTCGGCGCCCGGTCGCGTGACCGCGCCGAGCGCCGTCGCAGGCGAGGCCCCGTCGGCGAGCGCATCCGCGATCGCGCTCTTCGCCTCGAGGTTCCCGAGCGCCTGCGCCACCACGACGCCGCGGCCCGGGAGCAGCTCCGCGATCCAGGCGATGGGGTACTCGGAGCTGTGGATGCAGCTCGCAGCGGCCGCGCCCACCTCACGCGTCTGCGGATCGACCGCGATGATCGACCACGTCGCGAGCAGCAGCGCTGCGGGGCTCATCGCTTCACCAGCGGCTCGCTCCGCTCGTAGGCCGGGCCGAACATCACGCGAAGCAGGCGCTCGCTCGCGTACACGCGCTCGCCCGAGAGCGCGTTCTCACCGAAGGTGAGGATGCCGATCACGAAGTGGCTCTCGTCGCCCCGGTCCGGCGTCGCGAGGTCGATCCGATACTCCTGGCCGACGCTGTCCTCGGTCACCCACTCGGCGCGAAGCTCGAACCCGCGCACGAGGGGCCGGAAGTTCGTGAAGAAGTGGTCGTAGTAGGCGCGCGCGGCGTCCATTCCGCGGAACACCCGCCCGACGGGCTGGAGCTCGTAGACGGGGTCGGGCTCGAGGGTCGCGAGGGTGGTCGCCATGTCGTTCCGGCCCTCCGCCTCGGCGTGGGCGCGGGCGATGGCGACGAGCTCGGCGTGGGTCTTCACGGCAGCTCGAGCTGGCCGCCCGCCAGCCACCCCTCGAAGCCCGGCTGCATGGCGCGGTCGACCAGCTCGACGCGCAGCCCGTGCGCGCCGCGGTGGAAGGCGAAGATGGCCGGCGTGCGGCCCTCGGCGTCGACGCCCACGGCCTCGATCGGCAGGCCGGCGCGGGCGAGGGCTTCGGACGCCTTGGCCAGGTCGTCCACCCAACGGCCCACGTGGTGGAGGTGCGCACCGGCCGGCGCCGCGTAGTAGCCCTCGGGCTGTGCCTCGAGGAGCTCGAGGTAGGGCGGCGCGCCCGTCGAGTAGGCGAAGCGCAGGTCGACCGCTTCCTTCCGGCCGTCGCGCGCGAGCACGATCCGCGACTCCTGCACGGGCGTCCAGGCAACGCCGAGCCAGCGCCCGAGATCGCGCATGGCGCCCTCGAGGTCGGTCACCAGGAACCCGGTCTTGAAGAGTGTCGGATCCACCTGGACCTCCCGCCGCGCTAGGGTAGACCCATGGCCGAAGGCAGGCTCGCGGGGCGCGTGGCGATCGTGACCGGCGCCGCTTCCGGCATCGGCCGCGCGACCGCATTGGCGCTGGCGCGCGAGGGCGCCGCGGTCGTCGTGGCCGACCTGAATGCCGCCGGTGCCAAGCAGGTCGCCGCCGAGATCGAGACGGCGGGCGGACGGGCGCTCGGCCAGGCCACGGACGTGGCGAGCGAGGCGTCCGTGGTCGCCATGGTGGCCGCCGCCGTCGACACCTTCGGCGGCCTCGACGTGCTGCACAACAACGCGGCCGCGTCGGATCCGGCCGTGATGGGCGGCGACGGCGAGGTCACGGCGCTCTCGCTCGAGACCTGGGAGCGCACGCTCGCCGTGAACCTGCGCGGGCCGATGCTCGGCTGCAAGCACGCCATCCCGCGCATGCTGGAGCGCGGCGGGGGCGTGATCGTGAACACCTCCTCCGCCTCGGGGCTGACCGGGGACCTGGTGCGGACCGCCTACGGCGTCTCGAAGGCCGGCCTCGACGGCCTGACGCGCTACGTGGCCACCCAGTACGGCAAGCGTGGCATCCGCTGCAACGCCATCGCGCCCGGCGTGATCGCGACCCCGGCGCTGGCGGCGAACGTGCCGCCGGAGCTGATCGCGGTCTACGAGCGGAGCCACCTCACGCCCCGCCTCGGGACCCCGGAGGACATCGCGGTCATGGTCGTGTTCCTCGCGAGCGACGAGGCGGCCTTCGTGACCGGCCAGGTGCTCTCGGTCGACGGCGGGCTGCTGGCGCATCATCCGGCCGTGGCCGAGATGCGCGGATGAGCGCCGCCTCGCCGTTCGCCTTCGACCCCTTCGACCCCGCGCAGACGCAGAACCAGTGGGAACTCCTGGCGCGCCTGCGCCGCGAGGCGCCGGTCTCACGCCCGATGCCGGGCTTCGTGTATCTGGCGCGCTACGCGGACGTGAAGGAGGCGTTCCGCGATGCGGAGACCTTCTCCTCGCGCGAGGGGTTCCGCGGGCCCGGCGTCGTGGTGCCCGAAGAGGAGAGCTTCCTCGGCGAGATCGATCCGCCCGCGCATCCGCGCCTCCGCAACCTCATGCGTCAGGCGTTCCGACCGGGCCTCGAGCGCACGGCGGAGCCCTTCACGCGCGCCTTCACGCGCCGGAAGCTCGACGCGTTGGCCGGTGCCGGCGGTGGTGATCTGGTGTCGGAGCTCGGCATCCACCTGCCGCCGGCGGTGACGGCGCACATGCTCGGCATTCCGACGGGCGAGATCGAGCGCGTCGGCCGTTGGGGCTTCGAGCTGCTCCACAGCACCTGGCCGGCCACGAATCGCACCGAGCGCGGCGAGGGGCTGGGGGGAGCCTTCCCCGAGTTCGCGGCCTTCCTCGACGCGCAGATCGCCTGGCGCCGCAGCCACGACGACGCGCCCGACGACCTGATCACGCGCATGACGCGCGCGACCGTGGAGGGGAAGGCGCTCTCCGACGTCCAGATCCGCACGCTCTCGGCGAATTGTCTGCTCGCGAGCCAGTCCACGGCGAACCTGATCGGGAACCTGCTGCTGCGCTTCCTGCGGGAGCCGGCGTTCGCCGCGCGGCTGCGCGCGGAGCCCGGGGTCATCCCGGCTGCGGTCGAGGAGTCGCTGCGCTTCGAGCCGCCGGTGCTGTTCCTGTTCCGGACCGCCGTGCGTGATACGGAGGTCGGGGGCGAGAAGATCCACGCCGGCGAGCGCATCGTGCTCGGCATCGCCTCGGGGAATCGCGACGAGAGCGTCTACGAGCGGGCCGACGAGTTCTGGCTCGACCGCGGCTGGCCCCACGCGGCGCAGGTCCTCACCTTCGGCCCCGGGCCCCATCTGTGTCTCGGCAACCAGATTGCGCGCATGGAGGCGCGCGTGGTGCTCGAGGAGGTGATGGCGCGCTTCGCGCCGGGTGCGCTCGGGCTCGCGCCCGACTTTGCGTTGCACCTGGTGCCGATGTTCCTGGAGTACGGGCCCGAACGTCTCGACGTGGTCGTGACGGAAGATTACCCGGAGTCGTGACGGGAGACGGACGATGAGCGAGCTCGCGGGCAAGGTGGCGATCGTGACGGGGGCGGCCCGCGGGACCGGCGCGGCCATCGCGCGGCGCTTCGCCGTGGCGGGCGCAACGCTCGTGTTGGGCGACGTCCAGCAGGAGCTCGGCGAGAAGGTCGCTGGCGAGATCGGCGACGCGGCCCGCTACGAGCCCCTCGACGTGACGCGCGAGGCCGACTGGGAGCGCGTCGTGGCGGCGACGGTGGCCGCCCACGGGCGCGTCGACGTGCTGGTGAACAACGCCGCGATCCTGCACATGGGTGCGCTCGAACGCACCACGGCCGAGACGCTGCGGCGCGTCCTCGACGTCAACACCGTCGGCCCGTTCCTCGGCATCCGCGCCGTCGCCGGGCCGATGCGGCAGCAGGGCGGCGGCGCGATCGTCAACATCGGCTCGATCGACTCGCTTCTCGGCATGAACGGCATCAGCGCCTATGCCGCCTCGAAGTGGGGGCTGCGGGGCCTGTCGAAGAGCCTCGCGCTCGAGCTCGGCCGCGACGGCATCCGCATCAACTCCGTGTGCCCGGCCGGCGGCAGCCCGGAGATGTTCGGGCCGTGGCTGCCGCAGATGGCGGCGTTCCCCGAGGACGTCCAGGCCTATCAGGCGAACCGCGCGGTCCCGGGCTCGGTGCCGCTCGAGGTGATCGCGGAGGCGGCGCTCTACCTCGCCTCGGACGCCAGCCGGGGCTGTGCGGGCATCGATCTCCCCGTGGACGGAGGCGCGACCGCGGGTCGCTTCGTTCCCGGGTTCAACACGCTGTGAGCGACGCGGCGCTCTTCATCGACACGCTGGATCCGGCCTACGACGCCGACATCCACACCGCGCACCGCGAGGCGCGTGAGCGCTCGTGGTACGCGCGGACGCCGGCGGGGATCGTTCTGCTCCGCTACGAGGACGTCTACGCCATGGTGCGCGACCGGCGCTGGCGTGAGCTCGGCCGGGATGCGCTGGCGATGGCCGGCATCACGGGCGGACCGCTCTGGGAGTGGTTCGGGAAGATCGTCTCGAACCAGGAGGGTGCTGCGCACACGCGGCTCCGGCGGCTGGTGTCGCAGGCCTTCACGCCGCGCAGCGCGGATCGACTGCGGCCTTTCATGCGCGAGACGGCGAACGCGCTGATCGATCGGTTCGTGGACGACGGCGGCTGCGAGCTGGTCGAGCGCTTCGCGGCGCCGTACCCCGTGCGCGTGATCGGCGCGCTGCTGGGCGTGCCGCCCGGGGACTTCGAGCGCTTCCACGCCTGGTCCACCGACCTGTCGCTCGCCTTCTCGTCCCGCATCGCCGAGGAGCTGCCCCGCATCGAGGCCGCGCTCGAAAACCTCTCGGACTGGGCGGACCGGCTGCTCGCGGAGCGCCGGAAGAGCCCGGGGCCCGACCTGATCAGCGGGCTGATCGCCGCCGAGGAGGCGGGCGATCGCCTCGGGGCCGAGGAGCTCCGCGCCATGATCACCGTCCTGATCTTCGGCGGGCAGGACACGACGCAGTGCCAGATCGCCTGCGCGGTGGCGACCTTCCTGCACCACCCCGAGCAGTGGCGGCGCGTCGCCGAGGACCCGACGATCGCGGCGAGCGCCGTCGAGGAGGTGCTGCGCTACGAGCCGGCGGGCTCGGGCTCCCCGCGCATTGCCACCGAGGACCTGCGGCTCCGCGATCTCGACGTGAAGGCCGGGACGATCGCGCTGCCGTCCGGGCCCGCCGCGAACCGCGACCCGGCCGTCTACCCGGATCCGGACCGCTTCGACGTCACGCGCGTCCCGGCGCAGCCGAACCTCACCTTCGGTGGCGGGGAGCACTACTGCCTCGGCGCCGCGTTGGCGCGCGCGGAGCTCCAGGAGTCGCTCCCCATCCTGGCGCGCCGCCTGGGCCCCATCCGGGCCCACGGCCCCATCGTCTGGCGCCGCCAGGCCCTGATCCGAGGCCCCGAGCAGCTCCCCCTCCGCTTCGGGAGCTAGCCCCGTCCGGGCGGATCAGGGCGTGGGCGACGCCGCGGGTGGCGACGAGCTGGTTGAGAGGGAAGTGGGGCCGGAGTTTAGATTTTAGTTACGCGCCGAGGGGCGAATCTAAAATCTAAACTCCGTCCCCGCTCTGGAGCGGGGCGTGGGCGATGCCGCGGGTGGGGACGAGCTGGTTGCGTTCGATGCGGGATTCGTCGATGGCGTAGTCGGGGTGGCGCTCCAGCAGCACCTCGAGGGCGATGCGCACCTCGAGGCGCGCCACGGCGTTGCCGAGGCAGTGGTGGATGCCGCGACCGAAGGTCCAGTGCGAGCGCACGTCGCGGTCGAGATCGAGCACGTCCGGGCTCGGGAAGGCGCGCTCGTCGTGATTGGCGGAGCCGTAGAGGATCAGCACCTGGTCGCCGGCCGGGATGGTGACGCCGTGCAGCGTGACGTCGCGCGTGGTCGTGCGCGCGAGCCCCTGGACGGGCGACTCGTAACGCAGCACCTCCTCGAGCGCGCGCGGCCAGCGCGCCGGCTCGCGCACCAGCTTGCGCCTTTCGTCCGGGAAGCGGGCCAGCGAGATGATGGCGTTGCTGATCGTGTTCATCGTCGTGTTCTGCGCCGCGTCGTGGAGCAGCGAGCAGAATCCGCCGATCTCGGCGTCGCTGAGCGCCTCGCCGGCGACCGGCTGGTGGAGCAGCTGCGAGATCAGGTCGCTGCCGCGCCGCCCGCGCCGCTCGGCCACCAGCCCCTTCCAGTACGTCTCCATCTCGGCGTAGGCCGCGAGCGCCGCCTCGCTGGTGAAGTCGGCGCCGGCGAGCGTGTCGAGGTTCCACGCGAGGAAGCGCTCGCGCTCGCTCTTCGGCAGGTCCATCAGCTCGCACATCGTGAGCGTGGGGATCGCCATGGCGTACTCGCGCGCGGCGTCGAAGCCGCCCCGCGCGGGCAGCGCATCCAGCAATTCGTTCGCGCACGCGCGCACCCGCGGCTCGAGGCTCGCGACGCGCGCCGGCGTCAGCACGCGCGCCAGCACCGCGCGCAGCTCGTCGTGCCGAGGTGGGTCCATGTTGAAGATGTTCGGCGGGATCAGGCTGATGTCGGTGTCGACGAGCGTCCCGCGCGCCGACGAGAAGGTGCGCCAGTCGAGCAGCGCGGCATCCACGTCGTCGGCGCGGCTCAGCATCCAGTAGTGCGGCCAGACCCGCGGGTTCGTGATCTCGCGTCGGTAGACGGGGTGCTCGTCCCGCAGGCGCCGGTAGCTCGGGTAGGGGTCGTCGAAGAAGCGGGCGTCGAAGGGATCGAAGTCGAGCACGCCGGGCGCGCTCCGCCTAGCGCTTGTTCTTGCGCGCCGCCGCGAGCGCGGCCCAGTCGGCGTCGCGCGGCAGGACGTTCGTCGCCATCCGGATCACGGGAGGCTTCGCGAACATCGGCAGGATCGCCTCCATCAGCTCCTTGTAGTGCGTCTGCTCCTGATGGAAGGCGTAGGCCGCGGCGTCCTCGTACACGGCGTAGACGTGGATCGCGTTCGGATCCTCCTGGTCCGCCGCCAGGTCGAAGCGCAGGATGCCGGGCTCGACCCGCATGGAGTGCTCGATCTCCGCCGTGATGAGGCGCAGGAACTCCTCGCGCTTCGCCGGCTGGATGTAGAGGGTCGGCATCATGATGTGCGTCATCGGTCGGGTCCCGTGGGCGCCCTGCTAGCCTGGGTCGGCGAAGCTAGCAGGCCGCGGATCGGCGCGAAGGAGAACGCCATGAGTCGCAAGGTAGCCTTCGTGACGGGGGCGAGCCGGGGCATCGGCAAGGCGTGCGCGCTCCACCTGGCGCGCGCGGGCTTCGACGTCGCCGTCACGGCGCGCACCGTCCAGGAGGGCGAGGAGCGCGAGCACAGCTCGACGCTGCGCGCCTCGAACACGAAGCCGCTGCCGGGCAGCCTCTCCACCACCGCCGCGTTGATCGAGGGCACCGGCCGCCAGGCGTTGGCGCTCCCGGCCGACCTGCTCGATCCCGCCTCGCTGGCCACCGCCGCGACCACCGTGCTCGAGCGCTGGGGTCGCGTGGACGTGCTGGTGCAGAACGGGCGCTACATCGGCCCCGGCCACATGGACCGCTTCCTCGAGACGCCGCTCGACCTCCTCGAGAAGCAGCTGCGCGCGAACGTGCTGGCGCCGCTCCAGCTGGCGCGGGCGTTCCTGCCCGGCATGGTCGAGCGCGGCGAGGGCCGCATCCTCGACATCACCTCCGCGGCCGCCTATGGCGACCCGCCGGCGCCGGCCGGCGAGGGCGGCTGGGGCATGGGCTACGGCATCTCGAAGGCGGCCTTCCATCGCGTCGCCGGCTTCCTGGCCGTCGAGCTGGGCGAGCGCGGCGTGCTGTGCGTGAACCTCCAGCCGGGCCTGATCCGGACGGAGCGCCTCGAGGCCGACATGAAGGACTTCGGCTTCGAAGGCGGCGCGCCCCCGGACGTGATGGGCGCGGTGGTCGCCTGGTTCGCCACGCGACCCGAGGCGTTCGACTGGAACGGGGAGACGATCGAGGCGCAGTTCTTCTGCCACGACCGCAAGCTGCTCCCCGACTGGGAGGGCCCGTGGGTGGGGCCTGCCGCCGCCACGAAATACGAGCTCGCCGGCGCGCGCCTCGCCGAGCTCGAAGAGCGCCGCCGCCGCGAGCTCGGCGTCTGACGCCGAGCGGTCGCCGCGCCGGACGCGGGCGCGATCAGCGGAGCGCGTCGAGGGCGCGCTGCGTGGCGCCGACGTAGCCGCCGCCGAACTTGATGGCGTGCACGGCGAGGGGAGCGAGCTGGTGGAGGGGGATGCGCTCGGCCCAGCCGGCGGGGAGGGGCGCGGCCTCGGCGTAGGCGTCGAAGCAGTCGGGACCGAAGCCGCCGAACAGCCGCATCATGGCGAGGTCGAACTCGCGGTGGCCGCCGTGCGCGGCGGGGTCGATCAGCCAGCTCACGCCGCCGGCCCCGACGAGCCGGTTGCCCGCCCAGAGATCGCCGTGGAGCCGCGCGGGGGGCTCGGGCGGCCCGCCGAGCGCGTCGAGCCGGTGGGCCACGCGCTCGAGCTCGCGGATCGCGCGGCGGGGAAGGGCGTCGCCGTCGGCCGCGAGGCGCGCCAGCGGAAGCAGCCGGTTCTCGGCATAGAAGGCGGCCCACGAATCGCACGGCTCGTTGGGAAGGCGGCGGCTCCCGGTGGTGCGCCGGTCCTCGCGCCCGAACGAGGGCGCGCCCGCGGCGTGAAGCGCCGCCAGCGCGCGGCCGAAGTCCGCCTCGGTGCTGCGTCCGGCGCGGCCCGGCTCGATCCACTCGAGGATCAAGAGCGGCGGGTCGTCGGAGACGGCGAGCACCTCCGGCACGGGTACGGCGTCGGGCTCGCGCAGCCAGGCGAGCCCCGCCGCTTCGGTGGTGAAGAAGCCGGGCGGCGCGCTCGGGTGCGTCTTCGCGAAGACGCGGGCGCCGCCGTCGAGCCGGACGGCGAACGCGTCGGCCACGTCGCCGCCGCCAAGCGGCTCGAGCGCTTCGACGCCGCGATCGAGCGCCCGCGCGATGGCCGCCCGGAGGTCGATCGAACCGTCAGGCGTTGCGAAGCGCCTCGACCAGGGCGAGCACCGTGCCCTTGGCGTCGCCGAAGATCATCATCGTGTTGTCGTTGAAGAAGAGCGGGTTCTGGACGCCGGCAAAGCCCGGGTTCATGCTGCGCTTGATCACGAAGACGTGCTGCGCGCGGTCCACGTCGAGGATCGGCATCCCGTAGATGGGGCTCGCCTTGTCCGTCCGGGCCGAGGGGTTCACCACGTCGTTCGCGCCCAGCACCAGCGCCACGTCGGTCTCGGGGAAGAGCGGGTTGATGTTGTCCATCTCGACCAGCTTCTCGTAGTCGACGTCCGCCTCCGCCAGCAGCACGTTCATGTGGCCCGGCATTCGCCCCGCCACGGGATGGATCGCGAAGGAGACGGAGATGCCCTTCTCTTCGAGGGTGTCGGCCAGCTCGCGAACCGCGTGCTGCGCCTGCGCCACGGCCATGCCGTAGCCGGGCACGATGATGCAGGAGCGTGCCGTCCCGAAGATCATCGCGGCATCCTCGGGGGTGTAGGCCTTGGCGGTGCCCTGGTCCGTCGCCACGGCCCCGCCCTCCGGCGCGGCCCCGAACGCCCCGAACAGCACGTTCGTGAGCGACCGGTTCATGGCGTCGCACATGATCTTGGTGAGGATGAGCCCCGCGGCCCCCACCAGGGAGCCCGAGATCACGAGGCCGCTGTTGTTCAGCACGAAGCCGGTGGCGCAGGCGGCGAGCCCCGAGTAGGAGTTCAACAGCGAGATCACGACGGGCATGTCGGCGCCGCCGATCGGGATCACCAGCAGGACGCCGAGCACCAGCGCCGCCGCCACCAGGCCCCAGTAGGGCCCGAGGTCGAGCGGGTCGAGCGCGACGACGACGCAGGTGGCCACGATCCCGACGCCGATCAGCGCGTTCACAACCCGCTGGCCGGGGTAGGTGAGGGGGGCGCCGCCGATGCGCTCGGAGAGCTTCAGGAACGCCACCACGCTGCCGGTGAGCGTGACCGCGCCGATCAGCGTGCCGAGCACGATGGCCGTCGCGACCACGCCCGTCGGCTCGGTGCCGCGGCTCGCGTAGTTGAAGAGCTCCGCACCCGCCACGAGCGTCGAGGCCGCGCCGCCCGAGCCGTTCAGCAGGGCGACCATCTCGGGCATCGCCGTCATCTTGACCCGGAACGCCGCGACCGCACCGAGCGCCGAGCCGATCACCACGCCGGCGAGCACCCACTCCCAGTTGAGCACGCCCTGCTGGAGCAGCGTGGCGATCACCGCGATCGCCATCCCGACCGCCGCGATGGCGTTGCCGCGGGCGGCCGTCCGCGCCGACCCGAGCATGCGAAGCCCGAGGATGAAGAGGACCGCCGAGAAGAGGTAGACGATCTGGACGACGGTGGCGCTCATCAGCCGCTCTTGCGCTTCTGGAACATCGCCAGCATGCGGTTGGTCACCAGGAAGCCGCCGACCACGTTGATCATGGCGAAGACCACGGCCGCAAAGCCGAAGACGGTGGAGATCATGGGCGTCTCGGAGGTGATCGCGATCAGGGCGCCGACGATGGTGACGCCCGAGATCGCGTTCGAGCCGGACATCAGCGGGGTGTGCAGCAGCGGCGGCACCTTCGAGATCACCTCGATCCCCACGAAGAGGGAGAGCACCAGGATGGTCAGGGCGACGGCGGGATCCGAAAGCATCGGTTCTCCGGAAGGCAGGTCGGGTTCAGAGCCCGCGCAGTATACGAAACTGCCTCGGCCGGGCGATGGGCCGTGAACCAGCCGCTGGCGCTATCCTCGAAGCCTCAGCCCCGGGGAGCCCGCCATGTCCGCCCACTCCTACGTCGTGATCACCGCCGATTCGCACGCCGGCGCGAGTGTGGAGCGCTATCGCGACTACCTCGACGCCAAGCACCAGAAGCTCTTCGACGATTGGCGGGGGAGCTACCGCAACCCCCAGCAGAAGCACATCGGCAGCAAGAAGCACAAGAACTGGGACGACGCCGAGCGCATGAACGACATGGAGAAGGAGGGCGTCGCCGGTGAGGTCATCTTCCCGAACACCGTGCCGCCGTTCTTCCGGAGCAGCGTGCTGATCTGCGGCAACCCGTCCGTCGAGGACTACCCGCGCTGGCTGGAGGGCATCCGCGCCCACAACCGTTGGCTCGTCGACTTCTGCGCGGAGGCGCCCGAGCGCCGCGCGGGCATCGGCCTCGTCTACCTGAACGACATCGACGAGGCCATCAAGGACGTCGAGTGGATCGCCAAGTCCGGCCTGCGGGGCGGCATCCTGCTGCCGCACGTGCCGCCCGACTGCGTCCACATCAAGCAGCTCTATGCCCCCGAGATGGAGCGCTTCTGGGCCGTCTGCCAGGACGCCGGCGTGGTGCTGAACCAGCACGGCGGGACGGGCTCACCCGACTATGGCCGCTATCCGATCTCGCTGCCGATCCGCCTGCTCGAGACGGCCTTCTACTCGACGCGCAGCTACCCGCACCTGCTGATGTCGGGCGTCTTCGAGCGCTACCCGAAGCTCCGCTACATCACGACGGAGTCGGGCTGCGCCTGGGTGCCCGGCATGCTCGCCAACCTCGACCGCATCTGGAAGCGGGTGCAGACCGGCGCCGTGGGCGAGTTCGAGTTTCCGAAGGGCGTGATGCCGCCCGAGCCGCCGAGCTTCTACGCCAAGCGCAACTGCTGGTACGGGGCCAGCTCGCCGTCGCCGCGCGAGCTCGAGGGCCGCCACGAGATCGGGGTCGACAAGATCCTGTGGGGCAGCGACTACCCGCACTACGAGGGCACCTACCCGCATTCCCGCCTCGCGATGCGCCATGCGCTGCACGACAAGCCCGAGAGCGAGGCGCGCGCGATCCTCGGCGAGAACGCGGCGCAGCTCTACGACTTCGACCTCGAGAAGCTCCAGGTGTGGGCCAACCAGTACGGCCCGAAGCCGCAGGAGATCACCGTGCCGCTGGCCCCCGACGAGTTCCCGCAGAACACCCACACGGGCGCGTTCATGCAGGTTCGCTAGCGCGCCGCGGCGGCCTAGCGGACGGGCAGCTCCATCTCGAAGACGGGGCGAGGGTGGCCCGCCTCGATGACCCGCAGCATCGCGCGGTCAGGACGGCTCTTGTCGCCGAAGTCGGCGGTGTCGCCGAAGAAGTCGACCACCACGAAGCCCGGATAGGCGTGTGCGAAGAGCGTTCCCGCGATGGCCGTCGTCGTGGTGATGTTGCGGGCGGAGCCCGCGCCGCTCACGACGAGCGTTCCCGCGGTGTCGCGTCCCTCGATCACCTGGAGGTTGTGGTCGTGGCCCGCGGCGTAGATCAGCGGCGGCCGCTTGGCGAGGGCCGGCACCAGGCGCCGCACCATGCGCCGGTAACGCTCGGCGTCCAGGTCCTGGATCGTGGCGCCGAAGAAGGTCGCGATCGCGATCCCGCGCTCGGTCCACCAGCCCCGGCCGTAGCCGCCGTGCGGCCCGCCGGTCCGGACCGGGTGGTGCGCCGCGACGATCACGAAGTCGTCGGAACGGGCGCGCAGCTCCCGCGCCACCTGGCGCAGGAAGTCCCGCTCGCTCCGGATGCCGGGACATTCGGGACGCTCGTCGGCGTCGAGCAGCCACCAGTCGAGGTCGATGGCCATCACGTGGAGGCCGCGGGACAGGCCGCCCCCCGGCTCGACCAGCGTCTCGATCGCCGGCCCCGGGCAGCCCGCCGTGGGCATGAACTTGGCCGGGCTCTCCTTGAAGCTCTCGATGAAGCGCTCCTGGTTCGCGACCTTGGTCGCGTCCGGGATGACGTTGCCCCAGTCGTGGTTGCCTGGCACGAAGAGCTTCAGCGCGCGCGTCGCGCGGAGCTGCTGCAGCAGGATGCCCTCGCCGCGCTCGTCGTTCACGCCGAGCCCGCTCGGATAGAGGTTGTCGCCGAGGAACACGACGGCCGTTCGGTCGATCCGGTCCTCGGCCCAGAGGCCGAGATCGGAGAGCGTGGCCTCCTCGGGGCGGGTGGCGCCCGCGTCGCCGATCAGGATCACCCGATAGGAGGGCGTGCGCGCGCTCAAGGCGCTCGCGTGCCGCCACAGGCTGTGGCCCTTCGGCGAGATGAAGGGCGGCCCGCCCGGTCCGTAGTACGGGGTCGGGAAGCGCGAGCTGCTGCAGGCCGGCAGCAGTCCGCTGCTGACGACCAGCAGCAGGACGGCGCCGAGCAGCAGGCACTTCGAGGCTCGCCGGAAGACACGCCCGGGCATGGTGAGCTGTTTCGGCCATCGGGCCCCACGGCTGGAGGGGGATGCGTTTCCCCCGCAGGCGGGCCCCGTAGAGGGGCGTCGCGCCGAGGGAAACCGGCGACCGCCGCGGGTCCGCGCTGCGGGCTCCCGAGCGCGCTCGGCTACGCTCGCGCGCCTCCGGAGGTGGCATGGAAGTCGGCGTCTGTCTCCCGTACATGAAGCCGGGTCTCACGCGCGAGACCCTGCTCGGCTTCGCACGCGCGATCGAGGCGGGGCCGTTCGCAAGCCTCTCGTGCGGCGAGCGCATCACGGGGCCGACCGTGGACCTGCCGACCACGCTGGCGGCCGCGGCGGCGGTGACCTCGCGGGTGCGGATCGTGCCGACGCTCTACGTGCTGCCGCTCCACGACGCCGTGAAGGCGGCGAAGGAGATCGCGACGCTCGACGTCCTCTCGGGCGGGCGCGTGGCCGTGACGGTCGGCGTCGGCGGCCGGCCCAAGGACTACCGCGCGGTCGGGGCGCCCTTCGAGCGACGCCACCCGCGCATGGACGAGCAGGTGGCGCGCATGCGCGCGATCTGGCGCGGGGAGCCGCCCTTCGAGGGCGCCGACCCGGTGGGCCCGGCGTCCGTCCAGGCGGGCGGGCCGCCGCTCTACGCCGGCGTGATGGGCCCCAAGGCGACCGCGCGCGCGGCGCGCTGGGCGGACGGCGTCTACGTCTGGTCGGGCAACGGCGTGAAGGCGGAGATCGCCCACCTGCTCGCGCAGACCGAGCGCGCCTGGGAGGAAGCGAAGCGCGAGCGCCCGCCGCGCCGCATCGGGGGCTTCTGGTACTCGCTCGCACCGGAGGACCCGCTCGGGAAGCTGCGTCGTTACGTCTACGACTACGTCGCCTACCTGGGCGACCGCCCGGCGCGGGCGATGTCGGAGAGCGTGGACCGGGCCACGCCGGACGCCGTGCGCGCCTCGCTCGACGACCTCGAGGCCGCCGGCTGCGAGGAGGTGTTCCTGGTGCCGGCGACCGCCGAGCTCGCCGAGGTGGAGCGCGCCGCCGAGATCGTGTCGCGCCGCTAGCGAGCGGCGCTGCGCCCGCTCAGAAGCCGAGCGCGATGACGAGTGCGGCGAGCAGCAGCCCGGCCGCGCCCCCGCCGTGCATCAAGAGGGCTCGGCCCGTGGTGCCGTCGCGCGAGACGACCACGTAGTCGACCACGGCGATCGCCGCGGCGGCCGCCATCCCGAGCGCGAGCAGCTCTCGATGCCCCGCGCCCACCAGCAGCAGCAGCAGCACGCCGATCACGAGATCGCGCACGCCCATGGCGCGCAGGTAGGCGAGCGCGCGCGGGTCTTGGACGACGATGCCGTATTGCCCCGCCGAGGCGCCGGGTGCCAGCAGGGCGAAGCAGCCGATGCCGATGAGCGAGAGCGCGACGAGGCCGGTGAGGACGAGGCCGACCATCAGGAGCCGCCCGGCCCGTACCAGATCGGCGACGACCAGGCGCGCTCCCGGATCGTCTTCGGCACGGCGGGGTCGCAGCAGGCGGCGAGGGCGTCGGGCACGTCGCCGGGCGTGCTGCAATCGACCTTCGCGGCATTGCACACGAACTGGCTCCAGCGACAGGTCGGGTTCTCGAGCACCCGGGCGTAGTAGTAGGCGGGTGCCGTGGCGTCGAAGGCCGGGTCGCTCCACACCGCGCAGAGCGACGCGTGCCCGGCGCCGCTCGGCTGGCAGGTCGCCGTGTCGACGCTCGCATCGTTCGGGCCTCCCGCGACGTCGATCACCTGCTCCCGGGCCGCGCCGTCCTCGACCCAGCCCTTCACGATCTGGATGCGCTCGAGCGGGGTGGCCTCGCCGCCGGGATCCTGGAGTGCCGAGACGACGAAGCGCGGCGCAGCGGCGCCTTCGCCCCTCGGCGGCAGGTCGCCGCCCATCGCCACGCCGCCGGCGTAGCCCTTCGCGGGAAGCTCGGCGCCGGCACACAGGTCGTCCGCGTACTTCCAGCCGCCGAAGAAGCGGAGCTCGATGCGCGGGCCGCTGGTGCCGTAGGCCTCGCGGCGTTGGAGCGCCGAGAAGATGGCGTCGCGGCTGTTCTCCTCCGCCCACACCACCGAGAGGCCGCCGCCGCCGTACTCGATGTCGTCCGGGAAGCCCTCGGCGAGCCCTTCGCCCTGCGCCATGCCGGCGCCGCCGTGGCCCGGGTGGCCGCGCTCGACGGCCAGGCCGGGCGCCGCGATGTGGGTGTCGGTGGCGGCCACGAGACCGAAGTGGAAGGGGTTCGCCCCGAGCTCCTGCTGGAGGCGCAGGCCCTCGCCGAGCGCCCAGCGCACGAACATCTTCTCGGACGGCACGAAGTCGGGGTCGATGCCGCGGTCGCGCGCGCCGAAGTTGTCGAAGGGCAGCTTCTCGAAGCCACAGGCCTCGTCGTTGGCGCTGCTCCCGACGCGGAGATCGCACTCGGAGTCGCCCTTGTGCTGCATCACCTCGACCAGCGGCTCCCAGCGCGAGCGGCGCTTCGCCTCCTCGGCCGTGGTCGGAAGGCCGTCGTCCTCCTGCTTCGCGAGCGCGGCCGACTGGAAGATCAGCCCTCCCGAGAGGTTCGAGTTGTGGGGAATCGTGAGCACGTCGCAGCCGGGGTTCCCCTGGACGCAGTCGGCTTCGAGCCGGTCCCAGAGTACGCTCGCCGACTCCACGTCGACCCAGCTGATCGGGTGGGGCACGACCTTCTCGTTCCGGAAGATCACGTTGCGGTGCAGGTTCTGGCCGGTGCCGACCGTGCCGGTCCACTCGTAGCCGACGAAGCTCGTGAAGCGGCACGCGGCCGTCCGGTCGTAGGCCTCCTCGGCGGCGGCCTGGATGTCGCGCCAGAGGGTCGCGGTGCCCGCCCGGCAGTTCTCGCCTTCGTCTCCGCAGATCCCCCAGCGGCTCTTTCCGATCAGCGTGCGATAGCCCACGAGTCGGAAGGCCACGCCGGGCCAGTTCCGATAGATGCGACAGAAGATCGAGCCGTTGCCGTCGAGCCCCTCGGTGGTGCAGATCCGCACTTCGCCCATGGTCTCGCTGTGGTCGGTGACCGCCGTCCAGTCGAGCGGCCGGTCGAGCTGGATCGTGCGCAGCGCCTTGCCGTCTTCGTCGTAGGGCTGGATGCCCATGCGCTCGCCCTTGGCGAACCGATAGGCGTCCCGGGGTGTGTTGCGCGTGTTCTGGATGCTGGCGTCGAACGAGTAGGCCGTGTGCACGTGCGTGTCCCCGAACAGCGGACGCTTCAGGGGGTCGTACGCGGTGCAGGGCTCGCGTTCCTCGGTGACCGCGTAGGGACGTTCCACGGCGCCCGCGGAGGTCGCCAGGAGCACCACCAGGAGCCCGATCCCGATGCGCATGCGATCCTCCCCCTCCGATGAACACCCCTGCACACGTAGCACTGAATGCGTTGCTGTTGGGGCGCGGCCGCTTCGAGTCACACTGGGGCGCGATCACCGCAGGCGCGCTCGTGCCCGACCTGCCGATGGTCGGCTTCTATCTGCTCGAGCGCTTCGGGCGCGGCACGCCCGAGCGTGTGATCTGGGGTCAGGTCTACTTCGAACCGGGCTGGCAGTCCGTCTTCGACGCCTTCAACTCGCTGCCCCTGATCGCCGTCGCGGCGCTCTTTGCGTGGCGGGCGGGAGCGACCGGCGCGCTGGCCTTCCTCGCGAGCATGGCCCTGCACTGCCTCGCCGACCTGCCACTGCATCGCGAAGACGCCCACGGGCACTTCTGGCCGCTCAGCGACTGGCGCTTCCTGTCGCCGATCTCCTACTGGGACCCGCGGCACGGCGGTCTCGCGTTCCTGGGCCTCGAGCTCGCGTTGCTGCTCGCGGCCCCCTTCGTGCTGCGGCGCCGTTCGCGGGCCTGGGGATGGGTGGGGGGCGTCACGCTCGCGGTGAGCCTCGGCTTCCTCGGCTTCGCCGCACTCACCTGGGCGGTGTAACGTCGCCGCCTCGCGCGAGGAGGACCCCATGGCCGATTCCGAGCGCCGCCAGCGCGGCGTCGAGACGATGAAGAAGGTCTACGCCGGCGACGTGGTGACGCCGCCGCCCGGTGTGATGGCCTTCTCGGACCTGATGCTCGAGCAGCTCTTCGCCGAGGTCTGGACGCGGGAGGCGCTCTCCATCAAGGAGCGTCGCCTGGTGCTGCTCGGCGTGATCGGCGCGCTCGGCGAGAAGGACACCTTCCAGATCCAGGTGAAGGCCGCGCTCAAGAACGGCGAGCTCACGCCGGAGCAGGTGCGCGAGGTGCTCATCACGCTGGCGAACTACGCGGGCTACCCGCGCGCCGCCGGCTTGATCGGAGCGACGGAAGGCACCATCGCCGCCGTGGAGAAGGAGAAGGGCTAGGTCTAGCCCCCCGCCAGCTTCTCCATCTTCTGCGCGAGCGCGACGTCGTTCTTGGTGAGGCCGCCCGCGTCGTGGGTCACGAGGTCCACCACCACCCGGTTCCAGACGTTCGACCATTCCGGGTGGTGGTTCATCCGCTCCGCCTCGAGCGCGACGCGCGTCATGAAGCCGAACGCCGCGTTGAAGTCCTCGAAGCGCCACTCGCGGTGCAGCTTGCCGTTCTCGATGCTCCAGCCCGGGAGCGCGGCCAGTGACTTCTGGATCTCGGCCTCGGTGAGGCGGACGCGGGGCATCAGCTCGGCGCGTGGATCGCCTTCACGAAGGCGTCGAACAGCGCGCGGCGGATGGTGGCGCGGCGCGCGTTGCCGTGCGTCTTGCGGAAGGCCTTGAGCGGGATGATGCCCTTCGCCATCGAGCGATGGCCGCCGCCGAGCCCCAGGCCCTCGACCACCGCGCGCACCACCTCGCCGGCCGCGCGCACCCAGCCGACGTTTCGGACCGAGAAGACCAGATCGGAGCCGACGATGCCGGCGGCGATCGCCCACTCCGCCCCTTCGGCCTGGAGCCCCAGGTCGGCGACCTGCGGGATCACGTCCTCGCGCACGCGCCCGAGCACCAGCAGGTGGATGCCCTCCTCGACGCGCGAGCCGGCCAGCGCGCGGCCGAGGGCCCGCAGGCCTTCGTGCGGCAGCGCGGGGCGTTCGATTCGCCGCAGCAGCGCGGGGCTGTGATAGGTGTGCACGAAGGCGAAGGCGTCGATGTCGCGGGGGCTGGTGTCGCGTCCCAGCAGCTGGGTATCGGTCTTGATGCCGTAGAGCAGCGCCGTCGCGAGCTTCGCGTTCACCTCGGTGTTCGCGGCCCGCAGGTACTCCGTGATGATGGTCGAGGTCGCGCCGTAGCTGGCGCGCACGTCACCGAGCACGGCGTCGTAGCCGCTGCGCTCCGGGTGATGGTCGATGACCGCGTCGGGCATGGTCACGCGGGTGGGCGGCGGGTCGCCGAAGACGGTGGGCTGGACGTCGACCAGCACGAGCCCGTCGAACTCGTCGAGCTCCTCGGGCGTGAGCGTCCGCACGTCGATGCCGAGCGCCTTCACCATGGCCAGGTTCTCCGGCCGGGTGATGGCGCCGAACGAGATCAGCGGCGCCGTGCGCGCGCGGCGGCCGAGCAGCGCGCGGAGGGCCAGGCCCGAGGCGATCCCGTCCGGGTCGGGATCGGGCTGGAGCAGGATCGCCACCTTCTCGCGCGGGCCGAGCAGCTCCTTCAGGCGGACGACGCGGTGCAGGTTGCCGAGGTGGGCGAACTCGTGGTCCACGTCGTCGCGGATCAGCGAGCGCAGGCCCGTGTGGCGCAGGCACGGATGGCTCGGGAGATCCTCCACGCGTAGCCGGTCCGACATCACCAGGATCGGGGCGCCCGCGGCCGCCGTCGCGACCGCCTCGACGGCGGCCCGCACGAAGGCCGCCTCGTCCGAGATCAGGGCGAACTCGTCCCCCTCCTTGGGGTCGAGCTTCGTGAACGACTCGGGGGCGAGCCCCCCCTGGAGCACCCGGAAGCCCGGGGGCCGGGCGCGCGCCTCGTCCTCCCGCGGAACCCAGGTGAGCTCCTCGCTCTCGGAAGCGCCGATGCGCGCCCACAGGCGCGCCAGCTCGGCCCCGTCGCAGACGATGACACGTCGACCCACAGGGGCCGGAATCTAGCGGAGCGTGCCGGCCGGCCGGGGGCCGGCAGCGACCACCCGCCCCCCGGGGTAGCCAGGGGCACGGCAGGCCAGACACCAGGCCCCGGCAGGCCCAAGCACCAGGCCCGGCAGGCCCCGGCATCAGGTCAGGCCCAGCGCCTCTTTCACCTTCGCCTTCGCACCCTTGTAGTCTGCCTTCCCGGAGGGGGAGCGCCCGACGCTCGGCGCGAAGACGACGCGCTTCGGCACCTTGTAGCCGGCCAGCTTCTCGCGCACGAAGTCGCGGAGCTCGGCCTCGTCGGCCTCGCGACCGCTCTCGAGCTCCACCAGGCCCGTCACGGCCTCGCCCCACTTCTCGTCCGGGATCCCGACGACCACCGCGTCGCGGACGGCCGGGTGGAGCTTGAGGGTCTCCTCGACCTCCTCCGAGTAGACCTTCTCGCCCCCGGTGTTGATGCACACCGAGCCGCGGCCGTGGAGGTTCAGGGTGCCGTCGGCCTCCACGGTGCAGAAGTCGCCCGGGATCGACCAGCGCCGGCCCTGGTAGGTGCGGAAGGTCTCGGCGGTCTTCTTCTCGTCCTTGTAGTAGCCGAGGGGGATGGGTCCGCTGCGCGCCACGTAGCCGGCCTCGCCGCTCCCGGGCGCGACCTCGCGCCCGTCGGGCGTGAAGACCTTGCAGTCGGGGCCGGTCCGGAACTTGCCGAGCTGGACCGTGGCGTCCTTGGTGGTGAGCTCGGTGCCGAAGCCCATCGCCTCGCTCGAGCCGAAGCTGTCCATCAGCACCGCGTGCGGCACGTGTCGCAGCAGGCCCTGCTTCACCGCCGGCGACCACAGGACGCCCGACGAGACGATCAGGCGCAGCGCCGAGAGGTCGAACCGGCCCGCGTTCTCGTCGAGGGCGCGCAGCATCGGCTTCGCGAAGGCGTCGCCGACGATGGCGATCGCCTGCGTCGCGCGCGCCGCGGCAGTCGACCAGAGCTCCACGGGGTCGAGCCGCAGGCTGTCGCAGGTGACGATGGCGCCGCCGCCGGCGAGCGCGTTGAACGCCGTGAACTGGCCGGTGCCGTGCATCAGCGGGCAGGCCGGCAGCAGCCGCATCGCGGTGCCTTCGCGCGCGATCCGCGCCTGCTGCTCCTCGAGGCTGGCCGAGGGCTGCTCGCCCAGCGCGGCGATGCCGCCGCCGCCGAGGGCCTCGAAGATCGCGCCCTGGGTCCACATCACGCCCTTCGGCATGCCGGTGGTGCCGCCGGTGTAGAGGAAGACGAGGTCGTCGGGGCTCCGCGCCACCTCGAGCGGTGCCGCGTCTCCCTGTGTGGTCTCCTCGTAGGGCACGGCGAAGGCGTTGCCGCCGGCGCCCGCGTCGTCGGGGAGCTCGATCCACTCGCGCACCCCGGGCAGGCGGTCGCGGATCTTCGCGACGCGGTCCGCGAAGGCGGCCTCGTAGACCACGGCCGAGGCGTCCGAGTTGTCGAACAGGTAGGCGAGCTCGTCCTCGCGGTAGCGGTAGTTGACGTTCACTGGCACCAGGCGCGCCTTCATCGCGCCGACCAGGGCCTCCACGAACTCGGGGCGGTTGTAGGAGTAGATGGCCAGCTTGTCGCCGGCCGCGTGGCTGCGCCCGAGATGCCGCGCGAGGGCGTTGGTGCGCGCCCCCAACTCGGCCCAGTTGCGCGTCACGCCGGTCGGCCCGTGCGCCAGCGCGACCCGCTCGGGGACCGTCTCGGTGCAGAGGTCGAAGAGGTCGGCGAGATTGAATTGCATCGGTTGCTCCCTGTCGGGCGGGCGACTATAGCTCGGCCGTGCAACGTATCTTCGTCGGTGACATCCAGGGCTGCGCCGACGAGCTCGAAGAGATCCTCGCGCGCGCCCGGCGCGAGTACGGCAGCGCCTACGAGCTCTGGTGCGTCGGCGACGTCGTGAACCGGGGCCCGAAGAGCTTCCGCGCGCTGGCGCGGGTGCGCGAGCACGTCGAGGCGGGCCGCGGCCAGCTCGTGCTCGGCAACCACGACCTCGCGCTGTTGGCCCGCTGGCTGGGCGTCCGCGACGCGCGGCCCTCGGACACGATGGAGGACCTGCTCGAGCGCCCGGACCTCGACGAGTGGTGCGACTGGCTCCGGCGCCGGCCGCTCGTCGTGGCTGGCGAGCTGGGCGAGCGCGCCGCCCCCTTCCTGATGGTGCACGCGGCCGTGCACCCGCACTGGTCGCGCGAGGAGGCGCTCGCCGCCGCCCGGGAGCCCGAAGCGCTGCTCGGGGGGCCGGACCGGGACGTGCTGCGGGGCCTGCTGGTGGACCGCCCGGACACGCTGGGGCGGATCGTCTCGTGTCGGAGCGTGCTTCCGAACGGCGGTTGGTCGAAGCAGCTGCCGGAGCTCCTCGACCGGGCCGAGCCGTGGTACGCCGCCTGGCGGCGCCAGGGGCACCGCTACGGAATCGTCTACGGCCACTGGTCGATGCAACGCCTCCACGTGGCCGCGGGCCTGCGTGGTCTCGACACCGGCTGTGTGCACCACCATCGGGACCGTGACGGTTTCCTCACGGCCTGGCTCCCCGACGGAAACGCCGCCGACCCGTTCGCCTTGCCCGACGAGAACTTCTGGCAGGTACGTGCGCGCCGGCGTTACTACCGCGTCACCCCCGACGTTTTCGACGAAATTTCTCTTGAGGGCCTACACCGCGAGGAGTAGGTTCGATTCGGATCCCGGTGATCGCGGTGCAAGGAGGCCGAGGCTCCGCTCTGCCGACGTAAAAGCCGCACCGCCAGCCGGGGTTTCAACGACGTCGGCAGCGTGGACAAGTCCGCCGCGAAGCACCGCGGGTGCGACGACCGAGCATGAAGTCTCAGTCAGCGCGTCAGCGATTCCCGGCGGGCCAGGTGTGGGGATGCCTCCCGGACCCGGGAGCTTCCACAAAGGCGCGGAGACCGAGGAGGGCCGAGGCAGCGGTGACGCTGGCCAAGCCACCGCGGCCAGTCCTCCGAAGGCGCCCAACGACGATGAGGCCGGGACGATGTCTCCGGCAGGACGCTACTCCGCGATGCCATTACGGGCCGCCCCGTCGGAGGCCCGGGAGGTCCCCCGCAGCCTCGATCGCTCGCCGACCGCGCGACCCCGAGCCGCGGGTCACGCGGTGCCGTCGTGGCCCGTGTCGAGGATGCCGAGGCCGGTCAGCGCGGCGACGTCGGCGGCGAGGCGCCGGGCTTCGTCTGCGCTCCGGAACTCGGCCACGCGAAGCCCCTCGGGATGGAGACGTACGCGGCCGTCGCTGCCGGCCCAGGCGAGGGGCCCCTCGAGCGTGACGTACCAGGCCTCCTGGTCCTCGTACTGGGGGTCGTGACTCAGCTGCCAGCGCATGTGGAGGCGCACGTGCGCGAAGTCTTCGAGGGAACGGCCCGGCAGCTCCCGGAGCTTCGCGCGTCGGCCCTCGACCGCGAAGACGCGTCGGCGGTCGCGGTCGAGCCAGACCCGGCGGTACGGCGTGCGTGCCAGGTAGAGCCCGAGGGCGCAGCCCGCGGCGACGAGCCCGCCGCCCAGCCACCACGCCGGCCACGGAAGCCCGAACGCCGGGAGGGTCACGGCGCAGACGGCGCCGACGCCGAGCAGTGCAGCGACCAGCAGGTACCACCAGCGTTCCCGGTTCGCGGCCAGCAGCACGAGGCTCGAGTCGGTCGCCAGCGCCCGGGCGCGTACCAGCTCGGACGGCCCGATCAGTCGGTGTACCTCCTCGATCGGAACGGACTCGTGGAGGGTCACTGCGACGCAGGCGATCGGCTCGCCCGCGAAGCGCAGCACGACCTGCTCCGGCGGCGCGCGCAGCGCCGTCGCCGGCTCGCTCCCGAAGCCGAGCGTCACACCTCCGGCGTAGTCGCCGGTCGCGATCGCAGGGCCCGTCGAGGAGCCATCCGGGAGCTCGACGGCGAGGTGTTCGACGACGGCGTCCCGGGCGGTGGGGTCACAGACCACGTCGAGGTCGACGTTCCCGGCGAACTCGCCGCCGAGCGCGGTGCGGCACGCATCGAAGCGCAGCGACAGGGTGGCCCCCTCGTGCTTCACGTCGACGCACACCGAGCTCGTCACCAGCGACCCTCCTGGGAGAGGCGCCCATCTGAGCGGCGGAACGGGAGCGCGACTGAAACGCCGGGCCCCGGGGAGGTCTGGGCTGCGAGGCTACAACGACGCGGTGCAGTCGCGAAGATCCCCCGAGCGGAAGCGACCGAGCGGCATCTCGAACACGAGCGGGTCGGGCGCACGGGAGGAACCCGCCAGGCGCGATGCGCCTGACTCGTGTGCCAGAATCCGGCCACGGGAGGTCCATGTCCGTGGTGACGAACCGCCTCCGCTCGCTCTTCGACCGCGCCCCGAGCCCGCTCGCCTGGTCCGGACCCGCCAAGGTCATTCTGATCAACGGCTTCTTCCTGCTCCCGATCACGCTGCTGTCCTTCCGCGGTCGGTACCTGCAGGCGCACCCCGAGGTCGAGCCCTACATCGATCGGGACGTCTTGGCGCTGATGACGGATCTCGCCAGCGTTTCCGTCGGCTTTCTGCTCGTCTGGATCGGCATCGGCTTTCTCCTGGTGCGGTGGGGTCGCGAGAGTCGGACGTTCGTTCAGATCGCCAATCTGTTCTGGTGGAGCGCGCTGAGCTTCGTCACCTACCTGACCGGGCCGTCGACCTCGCCCATCTTCATCCTCTTTCCGTTGCTCTCGTTCCTCACCTTGCTCGTCTTCCGCAGCAGAGACGCGCTGCCCGGGATCTTCACGGGCATCCTCATCGTGTTTGTGACCACGGTCGGTGAACGCCTGGGCGTGCTGCCCTATGCGCCCTACTTCGCGACGTGGCCGGAGGAGGGGGGACGCATCGCGGACGACTGGGTGGCGGCGACGACGGCCTGGACGTCCTTCGCGGTCGTCACGGTCTTGGTCGCGTACACGCAGATCCTGCGGCAATGGCGCGCCCAGTCGGCCCGGCTCGCCGAGATGAGCGAGGCGCTGAAGCGCATGTTCGGCCGCTACATGTCCACCGAGGTCATGAAGACGCTGCTGGAGACGCCCGGTGCACTGGAGCTCGGAGGTGCTCGCCGCCGCGTGACGATGCTGCTGACGGACCTGCGCGGCTTCACCTCGCTCGCGGAGCGCCTCTCTCCCGAGGACGTGCTCGCGCTGCTGAACGACTACTTCGAAGTGATGGTGGACGTGTGTCTGCGACACCAGGGCACCATCGCGGAGATCACGGGGGATGCGCTGCTGGTCACCTTCGGCGCACCTGGCGAGATGCAGAACCACCCGGCTCGCGCCGTGGCGTGCGCCATCGAGATGCAGAACGCGATGTCCGAGGTCAACTCGCGCAACGCGAGAAGTCAGCGCCCGGAGCTCCAGATGGGCATCGGCCTCCACACCGCGGAGGTCGTCGTCGGCAACATCGGCTCCGAGAAACGCAGCAAATTCGGCGTCGTCGGGAGCGCGGTCAACATGACGAGCCGCATCGAGTCGTATTCGGTTGGGGGTCAGGTGCTCGTTTCGCAGGCGATCGTCGACGAGCTCGGGGACCTGCTGCGGATCGACGACAGGAACGAGCACACGGCCAAGGGCCTCAGCGCACCCCTCGTGATCTACGAGGTGGGAGGGATCGGTGGCCCCTACGGCCTCGCGCTGGAGAAACGTGACGAGGCGCTGAAGCCACTCCGCCAGTCGCTCGTCGTGCGCTGGGAGCTCGTCTCGGGCAAGCATGGCGGCGATCTGCGCGGTGAGAGTCGAGTCTCCCGTCTCTCCCGCACCGGCATCGAGATCGCCTCCGCGGGAGCCCTCCACGCGTTGGACGACGTGCGGCTCAACCTGGTCGAGGGCAGCGCCTACGTGAGGCGCGGTGACGTCTACGCCAAGGTCGTCGGCCAGTCCGACGGCGTGGCCCGAATGCGCTTCACCGCGATCCCGCCAGAGATCGTCACGTACTTCGAGGGGCTGCGCGCCTGAGGCGGCGGAGACCGAGAGGGCGGGCTCGGCAGGCGGTCTCGGCGACTAGATGGCCACCCAGAACTCGGCGAGGCCGCGGAAGCCGATGTGCTCGCGCTCGATGTCGAAGCGGTCGGGATGCCGTAGGCCTGCTACTCGGAGCACTCCATCGAGCGCGGAGGCTGGCGATCGCAGGCCAGCGTGCCGGTGACGCCATTCGACAGCACCGCGCACGCGTTGCGGATCGCGCCCGCGAGCGCGTCGTCGCGCGTCGCCGCGAGTACGGTTCGGCAGGCCGACCGACCTTCGTAGTCGATGCAGACCGAGCACTCCACCGCGCCCTCACTCCGCGTGGTGAGGAAGAGCACCGCGACGAACGCGCCGCCGAACACGAGGAAGAGGAGCAGCCGGACCACGGCGAGAGCGTAGAGGGTGTCGCGCGGGCTCGCCCCCGCTCGCAGCCTCGGTCCTCAGCCTTCCCGTCTCACACACTTCGCGACGAACTCGATCGTGCCGCTGAGGATGTCGGCGCCGTGCAGGGCGAAGATCGTGTTGTGGCCGCCTCTTTCGAAGATTCTCAGCGTCGCCTGCTCGCCCGCCCATTCGGCGAGTCGATGGGCGTCCGTGACCGGAACGAGATGGTCGGGGGCCGTGTGGTAGATCAACACGGGGCCGCCGAACTCGCGCAGCTTCGCGCGGTGGTCGAAATGCTCCAGCACGGCTCGATCGATCTCGGCTTGCGTCGAGTCGATCTCATCGGGGGTGACGCCGAGTCCGTCGCCGACGTCGGCGATGCCGCTCTCGATGATCAGCCCGGCCACGGGCCGCCGCGCCGCCGCGTGCAGCGCGTAGATCGATCCGACCGAACGGCCGTAGAGCACGATCCGCTCGGGCGGCACGCCGGCCGCGTCCACGATGGCCACCGCGTCGTCCAGCAATGGGGTCAGCTCCGGCCTGCCACTCGATCCGCCGTAGCCGCGATACTCGCCCAGCAAGCAGCCGATCCCGTGGCTCGACAGCGCGCGCGGAAACACCGAAGCCCAGTCCGAAGCCGTCTCCCCGTTGCCGTGGAAGTGGACCAGCATCGGGTCGCCGGCCGTTCGCTGGCACCGCAACTCGATTCCGCCCGACTCGACCCGGAACGGCTCGCCCACCGGATCGGCGCGTGGGAAGAAGTAGCGGCGGGTGATGGTCGGGTGGTCGAGGATGCTCACGGGGCTCGACCTTCCTCTTCGCGGACCGGCTCGAACGCGAAGCCCTCGTAACCCGCTTCCGCCACCTCGAGCAGCCGGTCGAAGTACTGGGAGCCGCGCAGGTGGCCCAGGAACTGGCGCGGCTTGCCCGGGATGTTCGCGCCCATGTACCACGAGTTCGTGCGGGGGTAGAGGGTCCGGTCGGCGATCGCGTTGATCTCGCGGTCCCAGCTCGCTTCGGCGTCTTCGGTCGCCTCGACGGCGCCGAGACCCTTCTCGCGCAGGTGGCGGATGCAGGCGGCGATCCAGGCCGTGGTGCGCTCACCGCCGAGCGGCATCGTGAAGAACACGCCGGGTGAGCCCGGGCCGTGGATCATGAACAGGTTCGGGAAGCCCGCGATCGTCGTCCCGAGATAGTTGTCGAAGCGCCCCGCCCACTTCTCTTCGAGGCTCACCCCGCCCCGGCCCTTCGGGTTGAGCTTCAGCATCGAGCCGCTCACCGCATCGAAGCCGGTGGCGAGCACCAGCACGTCGATCGGATGCTCGCCGTGCTTCGTCCGCACGCTCGTGGGCGTGAGCCCCTCGATCGGGTCCTCGCGCAGGTCGACCAGGGAGACGTTCTCGCGGTTGAAGGTCTCGAAGTAGCCGTTGTCGAGGATGAGGCGCTTGGTGCCGAAGTGGTAGTCGGGCATCAGCTTCCGCGACGTCTCGGGATCTCGCACGATCGCGCGGATCTTGCCACGGACGAACTCCGAGACCTCGGCGTTGAGCTCCTCGTCGACCAGCACGCCGACGAAGCTGTCGATGGCGAGGTGGATGCCGCCCTTCTGCCACAGCTCCTCGTAGACGGCGTGGCGCTGCTCGGCCGTGTACTCGGAGGCGCGCCTCCGGTTCGTCTTGAACGGCCAGCCGCCGCGCCTGCACATCGAGGTGCGAAGGTCGTCCCAGCCTTGGCGGTACCGCGTGAGCTCCTCACGGGTCAGCGGGCGGTTTCGCGCCGGAAGCGCGTACTGGGGCGTCCGTTGGAACACCGTCACGTGCTCGGCTTCCCTGGCGATCTCGGGAACCGACTGGATCCCCGACGAGCCCGTCCCGATCACCCCCACGCGCTTGCCCGCGAAGGACACGGTCTCGTGGGGCCAGCGACCCGTGTGATGACACTCGCCGGCGAAGTCCTCGATGCCGGGATAATCGGGCAGGTTCGCGACGAAGAGCGCGCCCACCGCGCAGATCAGGAACTGCGCCGACGCGGTCTCACCGGCGTCGGTTTCGATCGTCCAGCGTTGGGCCGCTTCCTCGTAGCGCGCGTCGGTGATCCAGGTCTCGAGCTGGATGTCCTTCCGCAGGTCGAAGCGGTCGGCAAAGTGCTCGAGGTAGGCGAGCACCGAGGCCTGGGAGGTCTGGGTTTCGGTCCACTCCCACGCGTCGACGAGCTCCTTCGAGAACGTGTAGGCGTAGAAGGGGCTGCTCGGCGCATCGACGCGGGCGCCGGGATAGCGGTTGTACCACCAGGTGCCCCCCACCCCGCCGGCGCCGTCGAAGGCGCGGACGCGGAGCCCCATCTGGTCGCGCAGGTGGTGGAGCGCATACAGGCCGGCGAAGCCCGCTCCGATGATGATGGCGTCGTACATCGACCGGGATTCTTGCAGACCCCGCTCCAGCGTGGCGAGCGACTCGCGCTCGAGGCCGGCGAGCTTCAGGGCGCCCCGCTTGGCCCGCTCCATGTCGTAGTGCCGGCGGGTGACGATGCGCTGGGCGTAGAGACCTCTGCCGGACTGGAGGTTGGTGACCAAGCGCTCTCGGGCGGCATCGCGCCGAGGTCGGTCGACCGCCGCTCTCGTGCCCCCGCCTCGCTTCCACCTCGTCCGCTACCACGGGATCCTCGGCCCAGCCGCGGGCCGGCGCCCTCAGGTCGTACCGCGTGCGGTGAGGCGCGGCGACGGAACGGCGGCTCCGCCCGGGGCCGCAGAGCGCCCGATCGGTACGGACGACTTGGTGAACCCGATCGGCCTTCTCGACGGATAGGAGATCCAAAGGGGTGATTCACGTCCGATAACCCCCCGTGATGACCAATCCCACGGGGAAGGGATCGGCCACGCTGGCTCCGACGACCCTGGGCGGCCCTCACTCGAAGCACGGCCCGTCGATGGATGCGGCGGATCTCAGCTCGGCGGCAGCCCAGCCGCCCGGAGAAATCCTGCCTGCGCCGCAAGCTCCTCGGGTCCGAGGCTGGCCGCCACGGGCACGAGCTCCAACGCGGTCTCGACGGTGAGGTCGGGCCGGATGCGCAATAGCTCCGCAACCTCGGCTCGGGCCTTGGCGTGCGCTCCATCCTCTTGGTAGACGACGGCGAGACCGATCCGAGGCGCGAGTACCTCGGGCGCCGCGTCGCGCGCCTTCTCCAGGAACTCGATCCCTTCCTGTCGGCGATCCGCCGCGAGATTGACGTAGGCTACTGCCAGTAGCACGGGCGAGAGCGGGGCGCGCGGACTGAGGCGCAGGGAGCGGCGGACCGACTGCGTGGCGGCGAGCACGCTGCCTTGTCGTGCCAGCGTCATCCCCCGGAGCGCGTGAAAGACTGCCACGCTGGGGCCGAGCTCGATCGACCGATCCGCGGCAGCCAGCGCTTTATCGAGGTCGCCTCGCAGGAACGCCACCCATCCCGTCACCGCGTGGCCCTGCGGAAACCCGGCATCCAGCTCGATGGCCCGGCGTCCCAGCTCCTCGGCGCGGTCGAGCAGTGCGGGGTCGCGGTTCCAGCCGGCGCCGTACTCCCCCCAGTAGGTAGCCCCGAGAGAGGCGTACGCGCCCGCAAAGCCGGGGTCGAGCTCGATCGCGCGAGTGAGTAGTGCACGAGCCGGCTCCAGGTTCTCCTGCGTCGGGTTGCTGATGAATTTCGTGGCCTTCTGGACGGCTTCGTAGGCCGACAGGCTCGTGGTCGGTCTGTCCGCCAGGCGCTGCTGCTCGGCGCGGAAGATTTCTCCCCCCGCCGCCCCAGCGACGCCCTCGGCGATCTGCGCCTGGAGCGCGAAGATGTCGGAGAGCTCCCGGTCGTATTGCTCGGTCCAGAGATGGCCCCCCGTGCTCGCGTCGATGAGCTGCGCCGTGACCCGCACGCGATCGTCCGCCTTACGCACGCTCCCCTCGAGCACGTAGCGGACGCCCAGCTCGGCGCCGATGTCCTCGACCTTCGCGTGCCTGCCCTTGTAGGTGAAGGCCGAGTTGCGCGCGATGACGAAGAGGAAGGGATTGCGCGAGAGCTCACTGGTCAGCTCCTCGGTCATCCCGTCGCTGAAGTACTCCTGGTCCGGGTCGCCGCTCAGGTTCTCGAAGGGCAGCACGGCGATCGAAGGCCTGTCGGGGAGCGCCGGCTCCGTCGGCAGGCTGCCGAGCCCGGCGAGGTCGATCCACAGGCCCAGAGGGCGCGGCCAGGTCGCCCAGAGCGTGCCGCCGACGACCAGCAGGATGGCGGCCGCGCCTAGTGCCAGCTTGCGGAGCACACCCGGTCGGGGCGGACCCGAGGCCGTCACGCGCGCAGCCGCAGCCGGCTCGCTCTGCGGCTGCACCCGGTAGACGCGCACCTGGTCCGGGATGTTCTTGACCGTCTGGTCACCCAGGTCGCTGAAGCCGGCGTCGAGCTTGTTGCGCACCCGCTCGTGCACGGTCGCGGAGATGCAGATGCCGCCTGCCTCGGCCAGCGCCTCCAGTCGCGCGGCGATGTTGACGCCGTCGCCGTAGAGCCGCCCGCCCTCGGTGGCGACGTCGCCCATGTGGACGCCGATCCGAAAGTCCATGCGCCGCTCCGCGGGCAGGCTCGCGTTGCGCGCGCGCAGGACCGCTTGCAGCTCCACCGCGCAGCGCACGGCCTCGAGCGCC
>JBFIYM010000027.1:0-31949 GCA_041605395.1 Myxococcota bacterium
CTACTTCTACCAGCCGACCATCCTCGCCGACCTGGCCGAAGGGGTGCGCATCGTGGACGAGGAGCAGTTCGGCCCCGCGCTCCCCGTGCTGCCCTACCGGAACGTCGAGGAGGCCGTCGAGCGCGCCAACCGCACGACCTTCGGGCTGAGTGGCAGCGTCTGGTCGGCGAGCGCGGAGCGTGGCGCCGAGGTCGCGAGCCAGCTCGAGTGCGGCACGGCCTGGGTGAACCAGCACCTCGCCATCGTCCCCTTCGCGCCGTTCGGGGGCGCCAAGTGGTCGGGCATCGGCGTCGAGAACGGCCCCTGGGGCCTGCTCGGCTTCACCGAGATCCAGACGCTCAGCGTCGCGAAGTAGGGGGCTGGGGCCGAGCCGGCCCCGCGTGCGTCAGCCGCGCCGACGCGCGGCGAGGCCGCCCGTCACGCCCGCCGCCAGCAGCAGTAGCGCCGCCGTGGGCTCGGGCACCTCCGCGTCGTGCGAGAACGGCGCGAACACGTACTTCACCTGGGCGCCGTCCTTGCCCCGCACGGTGTGGTCGTAGGTGTCGAAGTGGACGCCCGACGCGTAGCCGGTGATGACCACGGAGTAGACGTTGATCTGCCCGACCTCGGGGAAGCTCGTCGGGATGCCCTGGTAGTCGCCGATGGGCGAGTCGGTGAGCGAGAAGTCGCCGAGGTCGTACTCGAGGAAGCTCACGCCCGGCCCGTAGATGCCGTGGGTCGGGAGCGGGGTGCCGTCGCCCTGGACCGGCACGGCGCCGTCGGCGCTCGTCCCGAGGAAGACCGGAGCCACCGGGATGGAGGTGTCGTCGTCGCCCAGCACGCCGTCGAAGTCCCCCGCCGTGGTGGGCGTGAGGGTGATCGAGCCCGTCTCGCCCGTCATGAACGCGATCGAGAGCTTCACGTCGTCGACGGGGCTCACGCCGAGCACCCAGAGGTCGAAGCTGGTGCTGGTGGTGATCCAGGTCTCGCTGACGGGGTCGTAGGTGGCGCCGTCGATGTAGAGCTGGAGCGTCGGCACCGCGAAGGCGGCGGAAGCTCCCCCCAGCATGAACCCGACCCACAGAACCACCAGAGCACGATGGAACCGCTTCAATCTCTGCTTTTGTCCCTCACCCCAGGGGTACCGGCACCCGGGGACGCGCAGGTCATACGCAAGAACCGGTCCAACGTCGAGGGTCGAGGAATCTCGCGGGCTTGCGAGGGGGTGGGGTCGGGCGTTGGAAATGCGGTTTCCTCCGCAAGGGAAGCCGCTTTCCCACGGGTGCCCACGGCCTTACCCGCCGAGCGCCTTCCGCATCCGGCGGTGTGCCATGCCCGCCTCGTCGAACTCCGGGCCCTCGGCCCGCCAGCCGAGGCGCTCGTAGAAGGGGAGGACCGGCAGCTGGGCGTGCAGCACGAGCTCCCGGTAGCCGCGCTCCCGAGCCGCTCCCTCCGCCGCCGCCATGATCTGCCGCCCGAGCCCCCGGCCGCGCTGCTCGCGCAGCACCGCGACCCGCTCCACCTTGGCTTCGCCGCCGTACGGGCGCAGCCGCGCGCACGCCACCGCCTCGCGCGCCCCGGCGTCCAGCATCACGAAGTGGACGGCGTCGGCCCCCGCGACGTCGTGGTCGTCCCACTCCTCTTCCTGCGCGACCCCCTGCTCCTCCACGAAGACGCGGAAGCGGACGGCGCGCGCCTCGGGCGGCGCCTCGCCGAGGACGATGCGGACCTCGAAGCGTGCCACCCCCGGACTCTACCGCCCCCGCCCGTTTGACAGCCTCCGGAGCCTGCGCGTAGCGTGCGTCATGAACTTCTTCGGGCACGCCTGGCTCGCGGCGAAGCGGCACGGCGACCCCGCCTTCGTGTTCGGCGCGATGCTGCCCGACCTGGCCGCGATGGTGCGGCTGCGCGTCGAGCGGGTGGTGGACGTTCCGCTCGCCGAGGGCCGTCGCTTCCATCTCGCGACCGACGCGGCGTTCCACGGCCTACCGAGCTTCGAGCGGCTGGTGCTCGGGAGCACCCGTGCGCTGCGCGAGGCCGGGCTTCGAAGCGGGCCGGCCCGCGCCGTGGGCCACGTCGGCGTGGAGCTGCTGCTCGACGGCTGGATCGCAGAGCGCCACGGCGAGCCGGCGCCGTACAAGCCCGCCCTGGACCGCGGCCCCGCGCTGCTCGGCGCCGTGGTGTTCCGGGGCCGGCCCGATCCGGCGCCCCTCGGTGACCTGTGCCGGCGCATCGCCGACGCGCGCCTCCCCCCGGAAGCCTGGTGCGCGCCTGAACGTCTCACCGCCCGACTGGTGCGCATCCTGGCGCCGCGCCCGCGGCTCGCCCTGATCGCCTCCGAGCTCCCGGCGCTGCGTGCCTGGGCGGCCGAGGGCCGGAGCGCGGTGGCCGCCGAGGCCCCACGGCTGATCGAAGCGCTCGAGGCCCGCCTCGCTGCGGAGCGGCCGCGTCCCGTGAGCGCGGAGCCGCGCTAGCCTGCGCCCTCTGGAGAGCTCACGATGAAGATCGACGGCGCGCTGATCGGCGCGGACTGGACGCGGTCGGGGGAGGAGGCAGCCCTCCTCGAGGCGCAGGGCTTCGCGGGCGCCTGGAGCTTCGAGGGCCAGCACGATCCGTTCATCCCGCTGGTGCTGGCCGCCGAGCGGACCGAGTCCATCGAGCTCGGCACCGCGATCGCGGTGGCGTTCGCCCGCAACCCGATGACGACGGCGTACCTGGCGCAGGACATCCAGGCACTCAGCAAGGGACGCTTCATCCTGGGCCTCGGCACGCAGATCAAGCCCCACATCGAGAAGCGCTTCAGCCAGCCGTGGTCGAAGCCGGTGGAGCGCATGCGCGAGTTCGTGTTGGCGCTGCGCGCGATCTGGAGCGCGTGGGCCGAGGGCACGCGGCTCGAGTTCCGCGGCGAGTTCTACACCCACACGCTGATGACGCCCATGTTCGTGCCGCCGCTCCCCTTCGGGAGCCCGCCGATCTTCCTCGCCGGCGTCGGCGCGCGCATGGTCGAGATGGTGGGCGAGGTGGCCGACGGCTTCTTCGTGCATCCCTTCCACTCGAAGGCCTTCCTCGAAGCGGAGACGCTTCCGGCCTTGCGGCGCGGGCTCTCGAAGGCGGCGGGACGCACGGAGGCGAGCCTGACGGTCTCGTGCCAGACCATCGTGGCCCTCGGCAGCAACGACGCAGAGGTCGAGACGGCGCGTCAGAAGGCGCGCGGCCAGATCTCCTTCTACGGCTCGACGCCGGCCTACAAGGGCGTGCTCGAGCACCACGGGCATCCCGAGCTCCAGCCCGAGCTGAACCGGCTCTCGAAGCAGGGCAAGTGGCGCGACATGATGGGCCTGATCGACGACGCGCTCTTCGACGAGCTCGCCGTGAGCGGGACACCCACCCAGGTCGCGGCGCGACTGCGCACGCGAAACGGGTTCGCGGACCGCACGACCCTGATGCTCTACAACGAGACGCAGCGCGAAGCGGTGGTCGACATCGTGCGGGAGCTGGCCGCCGGCTGAGGGCTCGACCGCGAGGCCCCCCATCGTTAAAACCGCGGCCGGGAGGACCTCTGATGCGCCTGATCGCTCGGCCGATCGCCGTGGTTCTGCTCCTCGTGCTCGGCGCCTGTCGCGAGGAGGGTGCGGCCGAGAAGGCCGGACGCAAGCTCGACGAGGCGATCGAATCTCTGACCCATCCGAAGGAGGGGCCGCTCGAGGAGTTCGGGCGCAAGGCCGACGAGGCCCTCGAGGATGCGCGGAAGGCCATCGAGGACGCGCGGCAGGCAATCGAAGAGGCGGGAGAGGGCGATTGAGGCCCATCGAGAGCAGCTCGGCGACGACGCTGCGCCAGGCACCATGAGCGCCGGCATGCGCATCGGGGAGGGAGCGGGGCCGCAGCCGGAAGACGCCGGCCCGGCCGCGCTACGCGAGCGCGAGGCGCGGCTCCACCGCTTCCCGACGTTGACGCTGGTGCGCCACGGCGATCCCGACTGGGCGCCGGGCGGAGGTCCGTCGGTGAACGACCCGGGCCTCACGCCGTTCGGCCGGCGCCAGGCGGCCTGCCTGGGCGAGGCGCTCTCGCGAACGCCGGTGGACGCGCTCTACGTGAGCCCGTACCGGCGCTCGCGCGAGACGGCCGAGCCGATCGCCGCGGCGACGGGCCACGAGCCGGAGGTGGTGGAAGGGCTCGCGGAGATCGGCGTCGCGGTGGAAGGCCTCAGCCAGGAGGAGGTCGACCGCTACTTCCAGGAGGGCTCGCGCCGGCCACTGCGCGACCACTGGGAGGGCTGGCCGGGCGCCGAGACCTTCAACGAGTTCCATGCGCGCGTGACCGAGGCCCTCGAGGGCCTGCTGGCCCGCCACGGCATCGTGCCGACGCGGGAGCACGACTTCACGGTGTGGAGCATGCCCGAGCCGGCGCCTTCGATCGTGATCGTGGCGCACGGCGGCACCAACGCGGTGCTGCTGACGCACCTGCTCGACGTGCGCCCGGTGCCCTGGGAGTGGCTGCGCTTCGAGAGCCAGCTGGCCGCCTACTCCGTCGCCGAGGCGCGCCCGATCGGTGCACGCGGCTCGGTGTGGTCGCTCCAGAACTTCAACGAGGTGGACCACCTGCGCGCGGCGGGCCTGCGCTAGCACTCGATCCAGGCGCCGGGTCCGGGCTCAGGCGCGCCGGGTGGGGGGCCGCGTCCCTCGCCCCGCACCGGTCAGCGCGAAGACCGCGCCTCCCGCGGCCACCGTCAGCAGGGCCAGCGTGGATTCGACCGGACGGCCTCGGAACGCCCAGAACATCGTCCAGACCGAGACCGCGATGAAGAAGAGCGGGGGAATCGGATAGCCCCAGACCCGGAACGGTCGTTCCAGCGCGGGGAGCCGGAAGCGGAGCACGATCACGCACGAGACGGCGAGCGCGGACATCAGCGCGAGCGTGAAGCCGGCGTACGAGAGGATCTCGTCGACGCTCCCGGTCACCACGATGACGGAGGCGACCGTCGCCTGGACGAACAGCGAGGTCGTGGGCACGCCGTTCCGCGTCGTCGCGAGCCGTCGGAACGCGGGCACGTCGCGACCCAGCGCGAAGTAGACGCGCGGCCCGGCGATCGTCATCGCGGAAGCCGACGCGAGGAGCGAGACCGAGAGGACCCCGGTGACGAGGCCGGCGCCCCAGTCGCCGAACAGATGCCTCGACGCCACGAGCCCGACCTCGACCTTGCCGGCGAGCCCGTCGACGTCGGCGCCGTAGAGGTACATGGCGTTCAGTCCGAGGTAGAGCGCCGTGACGATGGCGGTGCCGGTGAGCAGGGAGCGGGGCAGGTTGCGCTGCGGCTCGAGGATCTCGCTCGCCACGTAGGCGGCGGCGTTCCAGCCCGTGTAGCAGAACATCACGAAGATCAGCGAGGTGCCGAGCGCCGCGAACAGGGCCGTGGTGCCGAGGGCGTGGTAGCGGGGCGCCACCGTGCCGAAGTGCGCGAGGTCTCCCTGCCCGATCAGCGCGGCCGCCGCGATGATCACCACGAGCCCGACGGCCTTCGAGGCGGTCACCCAGTTGTTGAAGCGGATCGCAGCGTCCTTGCCGCGGAACTGGACCGCCACCAGCGCCCAGATCAGGAGCACCGCGAGCAGGTCGCCGAGGTGGATCACGCCGAGCAGGAGCGGGTCGCGCTCGAGGATGGGGAAGAACGCCGTCCCGTAACGCACGAGGCTCTTGAGCGCGGCGGCGATCGGCGCCGGGAAGCCGGCGACCAGCGAGACGAACGCGCTCATGAAGCCGAAGGCCGGCCCGTACGCGCGGCGCAGGTAGGCGTACTCGGCCCCGGCCTCGGGCAGGGCGGCGCCGAGCTCCGCGTAACAGAGCGCGCCGCAGTAGGCGAGCGCGCCGCCCACCGCCCACAGCACGAGGATCAGCGTCGGGTGGCCGAGATCCGCCGCCTGGAAGCCGGTCGTCGTGAAGACGCCCGCCCCGATGACGTTCGCGATCACGAGCCCGGTCGCGGCGCGCGCCGTGATGTGGCGACGCAGTCCGGGGTCGGTGGCGCTCACGGCGTCGTCGCCCGCTTTGTCTAGCGCGCTTCGGCGGTCTCCAGGGCCGGGCGGGTCAGGAAGATCGGCGAGGACCAGGCACGCTCCTCCGTCTCCGCGAGGCAGTCGTCGTCGGGATCGCGGGATCCGCACGGCGAGACCGACACGCAGCGCCCCTCGGCATCGCGCTCGCAGCCGAGCGGGTCCGCCGCCACGGCGGGGCTCGGCGCTTCGATGGCGCGCACGTAGTAGAGCGTGTCGCGCTCCTCCGCGTTGTACCCCTCGTCCGCGAAGAAGAGCTCACAGCCGTCGGGCGAGCCGGAACAGGAGAGCACCTTCCAGGGGTCCTGGATCAGCGCCTCGACGTCGTCGGAAGCGTTCCGCTGCGAGCGGATGCGCACGACCTCGACCCGCGTGATGGAGCGGCGCGCGTCGGACGGGTGGTAGCACTCGCCCTGGCAGATGCGCGCCACCTGCTCGGGCCCGAGCGCCGCGCTGGCGTCCGCGGGGCAGCCGGGCTGCTGCTCGAAGGAGCCCACGGCGCGGACGCGGAAGATCGGCGTGCCCGCCATGGTGTGCTCGCTGCCCATCGCGGCCGGGCCGCCCCCCGGCGGATTCACGAGGTCGAACCAGAGCAGGATGCGCGGCCCGCTGGTGCCGTAGACCTCACGGCGCTGGAGCGCGTCCCAGATCTGCTCGCGGCTGCGGCCCGCGCTGTGTACCGCCGCGAGGCCGCCGTTCAGGAAGAACGACGAGCCGCGCTCGGTCTCGAAGATCGAGAACACGGCGCTCCCGAAGTCGTCGGTCAGCGGCTCGGAGCGCGGCGCGGGGTCGCGCTCCGCAGCCTGTGCGAGGGGCGTGTTCACGAAGTTCCCGAAGCGCGCCTCGGTGAACTCCTTGCGCGAGAACTCCTTGTAGCCCGTGCCGGGCCGCGCCGAGTGGTTGTCGCTCGACGAGAGCATCCCGAAGCGGAAGCGCTCGTCGTCCTTCGCACCGCGGGCGAGCGCGAGGATGTACTGCACGGCGCTCCGCGGGCGATAGTTGAACGAGGGCTGGAAGCAGTCGCGGCACTGGCCCGCGTCTTGCCAGTCGGCGACGGTCGCGCCCGGCACCGTCCAGGCGCCGCCGTTGCGGTCGGCGTCGACGAAGAGCTGGCGCGCTTCCTCGGCGCGCTCGTCGCACGTCGCAGCGTCTTCCCCCGCCTCGAGGCAGCGCGCCTCGATGATCTCGCCGGCGCGCCAACAGGAGGGCAGGTAGCCGTGGTTCGGCTCGGGGCAGCTGCGGCTGCCGTCGTCGTGCAGCACCACCTCGCGGAACGGCCGGAACTCCTCGGAGTTGCCGTGGCCCGACATCACCTCGATCAGGCGCTGCCAGCGCGGATCGTGCTGACCGGGCTTGAGCTGCTTGTCCCACGAGGAGCCAGGCGGCGTGTAGAAGCCCCAGGTCGTGCCGTGCGGAATGACCAGCGCCTCGTGGCCCCAGTCGTCGAGCTTGGCGAAGAGCTTCTCCGGCGTTCCGGCGGTCTCGACGCAGCCCACCGGGAGGTCGCGCACCGGGACGTCCTCCGGGCAGTACTCGAAGCCCGCGACCTCGTTGAAGTACTCCGCGAGCTCCGGCCCGCCGCTTTCGGATTCCGCGAGGGCGAGCACGCCCAGCAGGAGCGGCGAGGGCACCGCCCGCTCGATCGTGACGTCCCCGCCCGGGAAGCCGGCGCTGATCGGCCGGCTCGGGATGGCATCGTCTTCGAGATCGCGCAGCACCACGTTCTTGTGGCCCCAGTGCGTCTCGGGGGTGATGCCCACCTGGGTCCACTCCCAGCCGAGGAACGCCACCGTGTCCGGGTTGCTCGGATCGGCCGCGACCGCGTTGCACTCGCGGATCGAGCCGACCGTCTCGGCCCAACGACGCGGGCCGAGCGTGATGGCGTGATCGTTGATCGACCAGAAGTCGAGCGCGGCGCAGTGGCGGGCGAAGTCGCAGGCGTCCGACACGGGGTGTGCGCCATCGCCACCGGCCATCGGCATCGAGAGCTGGAAGGCGTCGAATGAGAAGGTCGTGTGGACGTGCAGGTCGCCGAACAGGATCTGCTTCGGCCGCGCCACCCCGACCGCCTTCGCGGCGCTCTCGAGGGCTTCCGCCCGCGACGACACGACCGCCGGCGAGACGGCCGGCGCCCGCGGCGAGCCCGCGCGCGGCGCATCCACGAAGGTACCCGTGCCGAGCAGCCAGAGGCTCCCGAGCGCGACGGCCACGAGCAACGCGACGCCGACCCCGATGCGTACCCACACCATCGCATCCTCCCCGACTCGGCCGCGTTCTGGGAGGCGGCCCGCTCCCAGGGCCCACTCTACGCCAATCCCGGGCCGTCGTGCTCGCTAGCATTCGCCCCGATGTACCGCCTGTACTCCTGGGAGCACAGCTACTTCTCCGGCAAGGCGCGCGCCTACCTGCGCTTCAAGGAGCGGGCTGGCTCGCTGGCGCCGGGCTTCGAGGACGTCCTCGCCACGCCCGAGCTGATCATGGGGCTGTTGATCCCCCGCTCCGGCAGCAACGCGGTGCCGCAGCTCGAGACGCCGGCGGGCGACTGGGTGCAGGACAGCAGCGAGATCATCGACCACTGCGAGGCCGCCCACCCGGAGATGCCGGTGGTGCCGAGCCCCGAGACCCCGCGCCAATGCCTCGCGTCCTACCTGATCGAGCTGCTCGCCGACGAGTGGATGCTCGTGCCCGCGTTCTGGGAGCGCTGGTACTTCAGCGAGAACGGGCGCGCCCCGAGCCACCGCGGGCACAACGAGCAGCAGTGGGGCGCGGTGACGGCCGCCGGCCAGCCGGGCGCGGCGCGGCGTGCCGCGGGCGCCGCCCTGTTCGAGCAGATGATGGGCATCTCGCACAGCCGGCAGGACCCGAAGGGCACCTACGCGGGCCTCGTGCACCTCGGCTGCGACGAACGCACCGAGCGGGCCTGGCAGGCGAGCCAGCATCGCGTGCTGGGGATGCTCGAGACGCACTTCTCCGCGCACGACTACGTGCTCGGCGGCCGGCCGAGCCTCGGCGACTTCGCGCTGCTCGGCCCGCTCTACGCCCATCTCTACCGCGACGCGGTCTCGGGCTTCGCGCTGCGCGTCTACTTCCCGATCACCAGCGAGTGGGTCGAGCGCACCAACGGCGAGGGCGCCCTCAACGCGCGCCAGTGGGGACAGAAGCTCTACTCGCTCGACGCGAAGGGGGCGCTGGTGGGCCGGCCGGCCACCAGCGACGGCGGGGAGTGGCTGCCGGAGGACGCCGTTCCGGACACGCTGCTGCCGCTGCTCGGGGTGTTCTTCGAGGAGATGTGGCCGGTGCTGGTGAGCAGCATGCGCGTGCTCGCCGACTTCATCGCGAGCGACGCCCACACCGCCGGCGAAGCGCTCCCGGGCGGGAGCTTCATGGCGACGCCCGGCTTCTGGGAACACCAGACCGGGGACGGCGCGCTCACGCACGAGTTCGAGATCGGCGGCGTCCGGTCGCGGCGCATGGTGGTCCCGTACCAGGTCTGGATGCTCCAGCGCCTCGAACGGGTGCTCGCCGCGTGCCGGGCCGAGGCCGGCGCTCGCGCGGCGGTCGACGCGCTGCTCGCGCGCTTCCCGCGCGGCCCGGAGCTCCTCGAGCTCGGCGCCCGGCTCGGCGGCTGTCGGGTACGCAAGGAGCGCGGGCGACTCCACTCCGTCGCCACCCGACGAGTAGACTCCCCGCCCGAACCCAGCCCGGAGGTCGATCGATGAGCTTCATCCTGTACGGAGCCCCGCTTTCCCCCTTCGTCCGGAAGGCGGACACCTTCCTGCGCGAGAAGGGCGCGGAGTTCGAGCTCGAGAGCGTCAACATCATGCCGATGCCGGACTGGTTCAAGGAGATCAGCCCGGCGCGCCGCATCCCCGTGCTGCGCGACACGTCGATCGGCATTGAGGGCACCCTCGGGACGCTTCCCGATTCCTCGGCCATCTGCGCCTACCTGGAGCGCAAGATCCCCGAGCCCCCGCTCTACCCGCGCGATCCCTTCCTGCACGGCCGCGCCGTCTGGCTCGAGGAGTTCTGCGACTCCGAGCTGGCGGGGCTGATCGGCATGGGGGTGTTCCGGCCGATCCAGTTCGCGCGCTTCCAGGGCAAGGAGCCCGACGTCGCGACCGCGCGGAAGACCTACGCCGAGAAGCTTCCGCGGCCGCTCGACTACCTGGAAGGGGAGCTCGGGGACCGCGAGACCCTCGTCGGCGATGCCCTCTCGATCGCCGACCTGGCGCTCGCCTGTCAGCTCGTCCAGCTCGAGCTCGTGGCCGGTCCGCTCGACGCCACGCGCTGGCCGTCTCTGGCCGCGCACGTGGAGCGCATGAAGAAGCGGGACAGCTTCGCTCCCACGCTCGCGATCTGCCGGAAGATCGTGAAGCAGGAGCCGGTCGAGCTCGGCGGATGAGGGCGCTGCTGCTCGTCCTCGTGGTCCTGCTCGGCGTGGTGGCCGCCTCGATGCTCTGGCAGCACCGCCGCTACGTCCACGCCCGCCGGGCCTTCGCCCAGGACCAGCAGCCGCTGCTCCACTCGGGCGACGTCTTCCACGTGGTGACCTTCCTGGAGCTCGCGCCCGGCAGCGACCTCTTCGAGAGCGTCGGCAAGCTCCGGAGCCAGCTCGAGGCGGGCGGGGCGGCCCGAATGGTCTACGCCGGCAAGGTCGCCCTGAACGCCCAGCACTCGCGCCAGCTGGTGGAGGCCTTCGGCGAGGAGGTGCCCTGGGACGCGATCGTGCTCGTGCAGTTCCCGTCCCGCGAGGCCTGGGACCGCACCGCGGCCAGCGAGGACTGGAAGCGCGCGCTGGCCGGCTTCGCGCGCACCTACAGCCACGGCATGCAGCGGGCGGCGCTCGCCAACCTGATGATCCCGCAGGCCTTCCTGGCCACGCGCGTCCGCCAGCTCGTGACGCGCGCGCCGTCGCTCTACCCCTTCGAGCCGGCGCCCAAAGAGGAGTGGGTGATCCCGAAGGAGGCGCCGTTCGAGCGGCTCAGCGCCGAGCGCGAGCTCGGGGCGCAGGCTGCCGTCGTGGTGAACCTCATCCTGCCCGGCTCGGAGGCGGAGGTCGCGGCCGACCGCCAGTACGTGGGCCACATGTTCGAGCTGATGGCCCAGATGGGCAACGGCCCGCTGCACATGGGCCGCGCCGTGACGCTCGAGAAGGGGACGCGCTACCAGAACGTGGCGATCGTCTACTACCCCGGCGTCGAGTACTTCCGCAGCATGCTCGAGAGCCGCTTCTACCAGGGCATCATCGGGCGCAAGCAGCTCGGCGACAACCAGTCCTCGATCACGGTGCCGATCCTGGGCCGGCTCTAGGGCGCGGCGCGGTCTCGCACGGGGAGCGGCGGCAGGCGCGTCTCCACGGGCACACCGGTCGCGTTCGCGACCATCGACAGCATCGTGTAGTGGCCCACGACGAAGACGATCTCGACGAGCTGGGCCGGGCTCCAGTGCTCGCTCAGCGAAGCGAACAGGGGCTCGGAGAGGTCCTGGCGGGCATGCAGCTCGTCGGCGGCCCGGAGCAACAGCCGTTCGTGGGCGTTCCAGGCGGCGGCGTCCGGGCCTTCCGTGACGGCCTCGACCTGCTCCGTGGAGAGCCCGGCGGCTCGTGCGTACTCGACGTGGTGCCCCCACTCGAACGGCGATCTGCAGTTCCAGGCCGCGCGCAGCGCCAGGATCTCCGAGTCCCGCCGTGGCAACACGCCGCGCACCGCCAGCGTGGCCGAGAACGCCAGGAAGGGCGGCAGCAGCGCCGGGTGGTGTGCGATCGTGTAGAGGACGTTGGGCGGCCCCTCGCCGGTCTCGCTCTCCCAGGCCGGCGTCGCTCCCGCGAGGATCGCTCTCGACTCCTCCGTCCAATCGGAGGGCCCGGACGACCGGATCCGCTGCTTCATGCGCATTCTCCCGTGTGATCGCGTTCGGGAGAGGATCATACGCTGACCTTGAAGATTTATCTCTGATATATCTTTAACCACTGGAGGAGGAACATGCAGCTCACGCGCTACAGCGATTTCAGCCTCCGCGTCCTGATCTACCTGGCCGTGCGGCCTGACCAGCTCGCGACGATCGACGAGATCTCCCAGGCGTACGAGATCTCCAGAGCGCACCTGATGAAGGTCGTCCACCAGCTGGGTCGCGGCGGATTCATCGAGACCCAGCGCGGCCGCGGGGGAGGGCTCCAGCTGGCACGACATCCGGAGGAGATCGCGCTGGGCGAAGTCATCCGTTGCACCGAGGGCAAGATGGACGTCGTCGAGTGCTTCGATCCATCGACCAGCCACTGCCGAATCGAGCCCGTCTGCGGCCTGAAGGGCGTTCTCCGGGAGGCGCTCGACGCGTTCCTCGACACGCTCGATCGCTACACGCTCGCCGATCTCGTCGCGAGGCGCCGGAAGCCATTGGATCGTCTCCTCCGCGTTTCCTGAGCGCAAGCTGGCTGTACTCACAGCAGGGAGAAGGGCCGCGGGCAGTCGAATCGTTTCTCTACGTCAGTCCAGTCGATGACCTGCCACAGCGCCGAGACATAGTCCGCGCTGCGTCACCGCAAGCCGAGCATTCATGTGTGGGACGAAGACGAGAAGGAGGCAGAGCGATGGGCTCGCGAGCTCGCGACGGTGATCGCGCACGCAGGGGAGGATCGGTGACTGCCCCGCTTCTCGTCCTGGCGGAGTTCGTCTTCACGGAGAAGGGCGAAGAGGAGTTCTTCCGCCATCGCGAGCGAACGCTCGATGAGGTCCGGGGGATCGAGGGTTGCCTCCAGGCGGTTCTCTGGAAGCGACCGGGGCGCCGCTACCAGTTCTCGACGCTCTGGACCGACGCGGAAGCGGTCACGCGCTGGGTCGAGAACGAATACCACCGCACCGTGCTCATGCCGGGCTTCCGCGAATGGTGCACCGAGGGTTGTTTCGGGGAATACGGACTCGAGACCGATCACAAACGCGCGCGGAAGTGTCCGAGCTGCGGTCGCTGGACGCAATCGCTGCCCGGCTGGGACGAACTCCGACCGCCGACGTGCGGGAAGTGTGGATCTGACCTGGCGTTGCCCGACCGTTAGGCTCGACGCGGCTCAGACGGGATCGCCTGCCGCTGTCAAGGCGGCTCCGCAGAGGTGGCGAGGTATGGCTGAGGAAGGGAGGGAAGGCACGGCGGAAACACGGTCTTCGCCGGCGCTGCTTGGCCGCGCCTTCCGGCCCTTCTTCCTGGCCCTCGCGATCTACGCGGCGCTCGCGGTCCCGGTGTGGACGGCAACCTGGCTCGGAGCCATCCCCGCGCCCCGATGGCTCGTCCCCACTTGGTGGCATGGACACGAGATGGTCTTCGGCTTCGTCGCGGCCGCGATTGCCGGCTTCCTCCTCACCGCGTCCCCGGTGTGGACGGGGGGGCGGGCGCTCACGGGCGCGCCGCTGGCTGCGCTTCTGACCCTCTGGGTCTGCGGTCGGCTCGCCCTCGCAGGGGCCGGGATCGTGCCGGTGGGGTTGGTGGCAGCGATCGACATCGCCTTCCTCCCCGCAGTCGCGCTGGCGGTGGTGCACACGCTCTGGGGCTCGGGACAGCGCCGGAACTACGCGGTCGTCGGGATCGTCGCGGTCCTGGCACTGGCCAATGCAGTGATGCACGCCGAGGCGCTCGGGGTGGTTGCGGGCGTCGCGGGGCGTGCGCTTCGCTTCGCAGTCGACGCGATCGTCGTTCTGCTGCTCGTGATCAGCGGACGGATCACCCCCCCGTTCACACAGAACTCGTTCCGACGTCATGGCATCGAGCGCACGGTTCACTCCTGGCCCTGGCTGAATGCGCTCGTCGTCGCGGCGGCGGCAGCGCTGGCGATTGCAGGCCTGGTCGTCGGGCGGTCGCCCGCCAGCGGCGTTCTCGCCACGCTTACCGGCCTTGCGGCAGCCGCACGCCTTGCCGGCTGGGAGAGCTGGCACACGCGGTCGGATCCGCTCGTGTGGTCGCTGCACGCGGGCTCCGCCTGGTTGGCCGTGGGTCTCCTCCTCGTCGCGGCCAGTGATCTGGGCGCGCCGGTTCCGGCGTCGGCCGGCCTGCACGCTCTCACCGCGGGAGCGATGGGCGGTGCGATTCTGGCGGTGATGACCCGCGTCGGGCTCGGCCACACCGGGCGTCCGCTGGCGCTACCGGTCGGGGTGGTGTGGTGCTACGTGCTCGTGCACGGCGCGGCCGTGGCGCGCGTGGCGGCCCCCTTCGCCAGCGCAGACAGTCAGCAGACCTTGTTGCTGACGAGCGGGCTCGCCTGGGCTGCTGCCTTCGGACTCTTCGCGGTCCGCTACTGGGAGATTCTCATCCAGCCCCGGCCCGACGGGAGGGCGGGGTAGGCCGTGAAGCGCCACCTTTCGCTGCGGAACTTGTCGGACGATCACCACCGTGCGCTCGTTCTAGCCCGCCGTTTGCGGCGGCTGGCGGCGGAGAGGGAGACGGTCGACCTCGCAGCGCTGTCTCGCGAGGTCCGACAGGAGTTCGATGTGGAGCTCGAGCCCCACTTCCGGATCGAGGAACGCTGGCTGCTGCCCTCGCTCCGCGCCAAGGGAGCCGATGACTTGGCACGAAGGACCACGGGCGATCACGCCCGCCTGCGCGAGCTGGTGCGCTCCCCGTGGACGCGAGACACGGCAGCGGAGCTCGGCGCGCTTCTCGAAACGCACGTGCGCTTCGAGGAGCGAGTGCTCTTCCCGAAAGCGGAGGCGCTCCTGTCGGACGCCGAACTCGCCTCCGTGCGGGAGGCCACCGAGAACAGAAGGCATCCGGGTTCTTGATACTTGCTGGATACGGCCCGCCGCCGATAGGCTCCGAGTGCGCGATTCTTTTTCGCGGAGAGGTGGCCGAGCGGTCGAAGGCGGCGGTCTTGAAAACCGCTAGACGCGGAAGCGTCTCGAGGGTTCGAATCCCTCCCTCTCCGCCAGGAATCGGACCGTCGCCTCGGGCGGTGGGAGGAACGGGATGATCACGGGCCTGCACCATGCCGCGCTGGCGGTCCCCAGCATCGACGAAGCGCTCGCCTTCTACTGCGGCCGGATCGGCTTCGAGGTGATCATGGAAGTGCAGCTGCCTGCCGGGCTCATGGAGAAGCCGTTCGCGATCGGCCACGCGGGCTGCAAGGTCCGCATGATCGAGAAGGGCGGGACCCGGCTCGAGCTCTTCGAGTTCGAGCAGCCCGAGCCGGGCCGACCGGACCGGCCCGTGAACCAGATCGGCATCACCCACATCGCGCTGGCCAGTGACGATGTGCCGAAGGACGTGGCGAGCCTCACAGCCGCCGGGGTCCGTTTCCACACGCCGGTGCAGGGCGAGTCTCCGAACCAGTGGTGCTACGGACGCGACCCCTTCGGCAACGTGATCGAGATCATCGAGCACACCGGCTAGGGGCGGGCACCCGCCTGGGCGCGCCCTTCCGGACCCTTTTCGGGCAGCGCCGAGCGGGTATGATCGGGCCCTCGCAGGCGGCTGCGGTGCCTCCGGGAGAGGTGGCCGAGTGGCTGAAGGCACAGGTTTGCTAAACCTGCATACGGGCAACCGTATCGAGGGTTCGAATCCCTCCCTCTCCGCCTGGCCCGCACCGCTTTCGACTGCGGAGCGAAGTCCCAGGCACGCCCGCGCCCGGCGCGGGCGCGCAGCGAGGCGGAGCCGAGCGTAGTCCCAGACCGGAGAGGTGGCCGAGTGGTTGAAGGCACGCGCCTGGAGAGCGCGTGTACCGGTAACGGTACCGTGGGTTCGAATCCCACCCTCTCCGCCACGCCTCCCCGGGTCGGGCCCCAAGCGGCGGCCAACCCGCCGTTCTGCTAGTCTCTCGCCTTCGAGAGGCATCCGATCGGCCAACAGGCCCTCGCCTAACCGGCCTGATTCTGTTTCCCCGTCGAGCCTCTCGACCCGCAAGGCGGAGTGAGAAAGCTCGCGCGGCGGGTCCATCATGCGACGGAGTTCGCGTCCGGACGTGCCGGACCGATCGCCCGAGCGGGTCGCGCCCAGTGACTGGGTCAGCGACGAGGATCATTTTTCGAGATGAGCAAGAAACTGTATGTCGGCAACCTTCCCTTCAGCTCGACCGAGCCGGAGCTCCGCGAGCTGTTCGAACGCCACGGGAGCGTCGAATCGGTCAACGTGATCACGGATCGCGAGACCGGCCGCCCCCGGGGGTTCGCGTTCGTCGAGATGTCCGAGGCGAGCGCTGCGAGCGACGCCATCAAGGCGCTCGACGGCACCCAGCTCGGCGGCCGCGCGCTGCGCGTGAACGAGGCGCAGGACAAGCAGCGTGGCGGTGGCGGTGGCGGTGGTGGCGGCGGCTACGATCGTCGTCCGCGCTACTAGTTCATGACTGAGAGGGCGGAAGGAGGCACCTGCCTCCTTCCGCCCTCGTCTCGCACGCATCGGAGGACACGCCATGGCTCGATCTACGCGAATGTCGGTGCAGAAGCGCCTGCGCGAGCGGAAGAAGGCCGAGAAGGCCGAGCTGAAGCGCATGGCGAAGTCCCGGCCCGAAGACACCGAGCGCCCCGCCGGTACCCAGGTGGCGGAGCATTCGGACCTCGAGGCCTACGGTGCCATCCCGACCTTCTCGGATTCCAGCAGCGAGTCCTGAGCCAACCCTCCATGACCGACCTCCGCATCCACGTGAGCTTCGACCCCGAGAACGATCGCGACCTCCACGATCGACTCATCGCCGAGTCCGATCGAGGCTCCTTCGACATCGTCAGCCGCTCCGAGGCCGGGGAGCCGAGCGAGGCCTGGATGTCTCGCGCCCGCGGTCGCATCTCGGGCTGCGACGAGGTGGTGGTGATCTGCAGCGAGCACACGGACGAGTCGGCGGGGGTCTCCCTCGAGCTCGCGATCGCGCAGCAGGAAGAGAAGCCCTACGTGCTGCTCTGGGGCCGTCGCGAGAGCATGTGCAAGAAGCCCAAGGCGGCACGCCACGACGACGGCATCTACAGCTGGACGCCCGCGGTGCTCGCCAACCAGCTCGCCTACGGCATGCGCCGCAGCCGCGAGCCCGAGATCCCGGCGTCCCTGAAGCGCCAGGTCCCGGAGCGGCGGGTCCAGAGCAGCTAGGCGCCGGGTCCCGGGCGGGGCCCGCCTCGATCGCCGGCTCCGCTGGATTCGCTAGCCTTTCCTCCCTTTTCCAGCGCCCGTAGCTCAGCTGGATAGAGCGCCACCCTGCGGAGGTGGAAGTCGGACGTTCGAATCGTCTCGGGCGCGCCAACGACGAACGGGGGCCAGGTCGCAGGACCTGGCCCCCGTTTCCGTCGAGCGCCGTCCCCGCTCCGGGCTCCGGGGTCAGAGCATGTGGGAGTTGACGCTGGAGCCGCCGTCGACGAGGAGGTTGGCGCCGGTCACGTAGGAGCTTCGCTCCGAAGCCAGCCAGACCACGGCCTCGGCGAGCTCCTCGGGCGTGCCGAGGCGGCGCATCGCGTGCGAGACGACCGTGCGCTCGTGCACGTCCGGGAACTTCACGAAGTAGCGGGCGATGGCCGGCGTCTCGATGCCGCCCGGCGAGATCGCGTTCACGCGCAGGCCGCGCGCCGAGTACTCCTGGGCCGCGGTCTTGGTGAGGGCCTCCACGCCGCCCTTGGCCGCCGTATACGCCGCGAGGTAGGCGTGCCCCTTGAGCGTCGAGGCGGAGCTGATGTTCACGATCGACCCGCCGCCGGCCTCGAGCATCGCGGGGATCTCGTACTTCATGCAGTGGAAGACGCCGGTGAGGCAGACCGCGAGCGTGCGCTCCCAGGTGCGCGCGTCGGTGTCGACCAGGCTCACGAAGTCGCCGGCGCCGCCGGCGGCGTTGTTCGAGGCCCAGTGGAGCGCCCCGAACTCGGAGACCGTGCGCGCGACGAGCGCCTCCACCTGGGCCGCCTCCGTCACGTCGCAGGCGACGTAGAGCGCGCTCCCGCCGCCGGCGCGGATCTCCTTCGCGAGCGCCTCGCCGGGCTCGGTCTGGACGTCGGCCAGCACCACCTGCGCGCCCTCGCGCGCCGCCAGGCGCGCCGTGGCGGCCCCGATTCCACTGGCCGCCCCGGTCACGATCCCGGCCCGTCCGTCGAGCATCCCCATCTTGGGTTCCCCGCTACCCTCCGGTCCCGAAGGAGGCGCTCATGCACGACCTCGTGGTCCGGAACGGAACGATCGTAGACGGGACGGGCCGTGAGCGCTTCGCGGGCGACGTGGCCATCGACGGCGGCCGCATCGCCGCGGTGGGGAGCGTCGCCGAGCGCGGGCGGCGCGAGATCGACGCGGCCGGCCAGGTCGTGGCGCCCGGCTGGGTCGACGTCCACACCCACTACGACGGCCAGGTCACGTGGGACCCGCTCCTCACGCCCTCCTCCTGGCACGGCGTCACCACCCTGGTGATGGGCAACTGCGGGGTCGGCTTCGCGCCGGTGCGGCCGGGCACCGAGAAGTTCCTGATCGAGCTGATGGAGGGGGTCGAGGACATCCCCGGCACGGCGCTCTCCGAGGGCATCGACTTCCGCTGGGAGTCCTTCCCGGAGTACCTCGACGCCCTCGACGGCATGGCGCGCGTCCTCGACGTCGCGGCGCAGGTGCCGCACTGTGCGATCCGCGCCTACGTGCTGGGCGAACGCGCCCACGACCTCGAGCTGACCGAGGAGGAGACCGAGGCGATGGTGCGCCTCACCCTCGAGGGGCTGCGCGCCGGGGCGGTCGGCTTCAGCACCTCGCGCACGATCCTGCACCGCTCGGTGCACGGCCTGGTGCCGGGCACGCGCTCCTACCCCGAGGAGCTGCTCGCGATCGGTCGCGCGATGGGGGAGGCCGGGCACGGCGTATTCGAGATGGTCTCGGACGGCGTGGGCTCGCCCGAGGAGATCGCCTGGATGCGCCGCTTCTGCCGCGAGACCGGCCGCCCGCTCACCTACGCGATCGCGCAGACGCAGTTCGACCCGAGCGGCTGGCGGCGCATGCTGGCGCGCGCCGACGAGCTGGTCGGGCAGGGCGAGCCGGTGGTGCCGATGGTGGCGTGTCGGCCCACGGGCATGCTGTTCGGCCTCCAGAGCTCGCTCCACCCCTTCATCACGCACCCGTCCTACCGCGCGATCGCCGAGCGGCCGCTGGCCGAGCGCGTGGCGCGGCTCCGCGATCCGGCCTTCCGCGAGAAGCTCCTCGCCGAGCAGCCCGGCACGAGCGATCCGATCGCCCGCGCCCTGATGTCGAACTGGGCCGGCATCTTCCCGCTCGGCGATCCGCCCGACTACGAGCCGCCGCGCGAGCGCAGCGTCGCGGCCACGGCGGCCCGCGAGGGGCGCTCCCCCGAAGCCCTGGTGCTCGACTGGCTGCTCGAGCGCGACGGGAAGGAGCTGCTCTTCGCGCCGCTCGCGAACTACGTGGACTGCGACTTCGAGGTCATCCGCGAGATGATGCTGCACCCGCGCACGGTGCTCGGGCTCTCCGACGGCGGCGCGCACTGCGGCCTGATCTGCGACGCCTCGATGCCGACCTACCTGCTCACGCACTGGGTGCGCGACCGCAAGCGCGGCGAGCGCATTCCGCTCGAGACGGCCGTGCGGCTCCAGACTCACGACACGGCGCGCGTCTGGGGCTTCGACGACCGGGGCACGCTCGAGGTGGGCAAGAAGGGCGACCTCAACGTGATCGATCTCGACGCGCTCCACATCGACGCGCCCCGCATGGTGAACGACCTGCCCGCGAGCGGCCGCCGCCTGATCCAGCACGCCCACGGCTACCGGGCCACGGTGTGCGCGGGTGAGGTGACCTTCGAGGAAGGCGAGCCGACCGGGGCCCGCCCCGGGAAGCTGGTGCGCGGCGCGGCGTAGCCCCCAGCGGCGGCTCTAGCGCTCGATGCCCATCGCTTCGAGCAGGACGCCTTCGCGCAGGCCCCAGTCGGTGAGGGTGTAGCCGGGAAGGCGCAGCGCCTCGGCGACGCTGGCGAGCACGAGGGCGCCCGTCGGGAGCAGGTCGACGCGGCGGCGGCGCATGCCGGGGAGATGGAGCCGCGCGGCGCGCGGCGCCGCGAGCAGGTGGCGGGCCGCGCTGCGCAGCTCGGCGGTCCGCACCTCGAGCTGGTTGATCGAGCGGCTCGGCCGGAGCCCGCGTAGCCCGGCCACGACTCGTCCGAGGGCGCGGGCGGTGCCGCCCGCGGCGACCACCAGCTGGGGCTCCCGCGCCGCGATCCGGTCCGCGAGCGGGGCGACCTGCTCGCGCACGCGCTCCCGGATCGCGCGGATCCTGCGCTGCGAGGGGGGATCGCCCTCGATGAACTCGGCGCGCATGCGCGCCACGCCGAGGCGCAGCGTCCACTCGCGCCGGATGCGGTCGGCGTCGCCGAGCGCGAGCTCGAGGCTCCCCCCGCCGAGGTCGACGCCCAGCACGGAGCCGGCGGGGAACGGAACCCGACGCCGGAAGGCGGCGAACATCAGGCGCGCCTCCTCGGCGCCGGAGAGCACGCGCACGTCGGCGCCGAGGGCCTTGCCGAGCCGCTTCCGGAACGCGACTCCGTTCGCGGCCTCGCGAAGCGCGGCCGTCCCGACCGGCAGCACGCGCGTCGCGCCGATCGCCCGCGCGCGCTTCGCCAGCCGCTTCGCGGCGACGAGCGCCCGCTCCTCGTCCTCCTCGGGGAGGGTGCGTCGGGTCGCGAGCAGGGAGCCCAGCTCGAGCATGACCCGGCCGCGCGCCACGACGTGGAGGCCGCCCGCCCGAGTCACGTCCGCCACCAGCATGTGGAACGAGGTGCTGCCGAGGTCGACCACCGCGATGCGCTCGCTCTCGCTGCCCGTCGCGCCGAGGGCCGTGCGCCCGAGCATCTGCACGTCGAGATCGAGCTCGAGCAGCTCGTTCTCGAGATCGGCGAGCATCTCGGTGTGGCTACAGCAAACGATGCGCTGCCCGCGTTCGTGCTGCAGCAGCTCTGCCGCCTTGTCGGGATCTTCGCCCTTCGCCAGCCACTCGCGCGTCTCGATGCCGATCCCGAGGTGGTGGGCCAGCGGCTCGAGCGTCTGGCGGCAGCGCAGGGCCGGGCTTGCGAGCAGGCGGTCGGGTCGGCTCCGCTTGAGCTTGAGGCCGACGCGCTCGGCATGGCGCAGGCCGTCGCCCGTGAGCGGACGCAATGCGTCCGGCCCATCCCAACGGGATCGCTTCTCGGCCCGACCGTGCCGGACCAAGTGGACCCTCAATTCACCCCCCAGGCATCCACGCGCGCCCGAGGCTAACCGATTCCACGTCACCCGCTGCCGGCTGCACCGCGAGCCGGTTCGAGGAGACGGGGTTCTAGCGGAGGTCGCTGGGCCGGGTGAAGCGTTCCAGGAACGCCGAGCCGCGCGCGAGCGCCTTCCAGCTTCGCTTCTCGAAGCGCAGCTCGGCGAGCGCCGCGGTCGGGAAGCCGGCTTCGTAGCGGCGCCGCGCCTTCGGCCGGCCCTCCGATGCCAGCAGCTCGACCAGATGGTCGAGCCCCGGGTCGTGCGCGACGACGAGCAGGCAGCGGCAGCGCGCAGGGGCGCGGCGGATCTGGGTGAGCAGGGCGCGGGCGGATGCGAGGTAGAGCCCAGGCTCGAATCGGACGGGCGTCGCCTTCGGAAGGCCGAGCAGTGCCAGCGTCTCCCGGGCTCGCTGTGCCGGCGAGCACAGCACGTGGTCGATGGCCGATCCGCGGCGGGCGAGGCGCGCCCCGAGCGCCGCCGCCGCGCGCCGGCCGCGCCGGGCCAACGGGCGCTCGCGATCGGAGAGCTCCGGCTCGTCCCAGCTGGACTTGGCGTGGCGCAGCAGCAGCAGGGTTCGCTCCGCCACGTCAGCCCCAGAACGCGCCGAGCTTCGCCACGCGGCGCCAGGCACGCGACAGCCGACGGCGGCTCCGGGCGGCGGAGCGGGCGGCGACGCCCGATAGGAAGCCCTCGGCGCGGGCCACCTCCGGGCCGGAGTCGTGGGAGCGGAGGCGCGTCACCAGGGCCTCGGCCGTGGCCTGGTCGTTGAGATGCCCGAGCACGTCCTGGAGGGTGGCGAGCCTGCGGGTGGCGCGCTTCGCCGCCGGGGGCTCGAGCAGCGGAGCCAGCAGCTCCGTCGCGTAGCGCAGGCGCTTCGTGCGGATGCGAAGCTGGTGGAGATCGCGCGTGGTGAGCCCGTCGAGCCGCTCCCCGAGCCGGAGGACGTCTGCCGCGTGCTGGCGCAGGAGCTTTCGCGCCAGGGGGCGGGCCGGGCGCTCCAGCCCGCCGCCGGCCCGGCGGTGCAGCCCACCGCCGTCGACGTAGCGACCCAGCCGCAGCAGCAGGGTGGCGTAGCGCGGCGAGGCGAGCGCCCGACGCACGCGGGCGTGGGCCGCGCGTCGTTCGCGTTCCGCGGCGGCCCGGAGGGTCGCGAGCCCGCGGTCCCGGGGCCGGCGCCGGGCGAGCGGCGCGAGCAACGCCTCGAGAAAGACGTCGAGGTCGCGCGCCTCGCCGAGCACCCGCGCGAGCCAGCGCAGCTCGCTCGAGAGGGCGGCCGTCTCCCGCACGGGAAGCTGATCCCGGAACAGGCGCAAGGCGGATCGCAGCCGCCGCACGCCCACGCGCATCTGGTGGACGCCCTCGGTGCTGCTCCCCCGCTCGATCGCGACCTGGTTCGCAGCGATCTGGCGCAGGCACTCGCCGAGCGCGAGACCGAGCACCTGCTCGAGCGAGGCGCCGCGCGGGAACGCGGGGCGCCTGGCGTGCGAGGGCGCCGCTTCGGCGCCGAGCAGGTGCCGAAAGCCGCGCTCCGCCTTGCCGAGCGGCGCCGGGCGTAGCGCCAGGCCCTGCGAGAGGCGAAGCGCGACGTCGTAGAGAGCGCGGGCCCGCCCGCGCAGCAGCTCGAGCTCGACCTCCCGGATCGGCAGGCGCCGCCGCCCCGCCCGCACCTCGCCCACGTCGAGGGCCAGTTCGAGCCGGGCGCTGCCATGACGGAGCCGCCGCGTGGTGCGTCGCACCCGCGTCTCGATGCGGGGCGCGAGGGGCCGGCCCGCGGCCGCCTCCTCGACCGCGCGGCGAAGGCGCTCGTCCGGGATCGAGGCGGCGAGCCCGCTCGGTCCGACGCGGGGGGGCAACGGGGCCTCGCACTCGTCGCGCGAGACGAGACCGGCGCGCTCGATGCCCCGCGTCTTCACCCCGAGGATGCGGCGGCGTCCGATGCGGCGCACGCGCAGCACCAGCCCAGCCCTCCAGAGCGAAAGCTCCGGGGTGTCGAAGTAGACGCTCCGCAGCTCGCGTGTGGTGGCGCGTCCTTCGCTGATCTCGCGCAGGAAGGGATGCCGGGCGAGTCGCGAGCGATCCGCCTCGGAGAGCTCGAGCTTCAGCTCGATCTCGCGGGAGGTTCCGGAGGGGTGGGTCATCGGATCGGCGGAGGGTCGGGGCTCAGCGCGAGGCTTCGAGCCCCCAACGGATGCCGCGCCGGAGCAGCTCGTAGTACTGCGGCTTCTCCCACGAGCAGCGCTCGACGCGCGGGTAGTAGTCCATGGCGGGCCGCATGTCCCAGTGCCCCCGGCAGTGGCCGAGCGTGTTGTAGAGCACCGCTCCCTGGCCGAGGGGTCGCAGGTAGGAGACCAGGTGGCGGTCGGCCTTAGACCAGTCGCTCTCGACGAAGCCCTTGGCCTCGCCCTGGTAGGACGTGTCGAGCAACGGCACCAGCTGCTCGCGATCGTGGTACTCACACAGGTAGAGCTCGTCGTCGGTCTCGAACGGCTCGATCCCGGCCACGAGGGGATGCTCGGGCGCGCACGTCTCGACGGCGTACGGCTGGATCGGCGGGTGGGCCAGGAACTGGCTGCCGAGCACGCGCGCCAGCGTCGGAAAGCAGCGCGGGGCTGCCACGCCCTCGGGCGTGAAGTCGAGCGCGGCGTTCGTGCCGTGGAGCGCGAGCCAGCGCCCGCCGGCCTCGACGAAGCGCGCGAGCGCCCGTTGCTCGGCCTCGCTGGGCCGCACGTCGCAGGTGTACGTGACCAGGAAGCGGCTGGCGTCGATCGCGTCCGTGTCGCGATAGTCCGATCCCACGACGACGCGGACCTCGGGGTGCTCGGCCAGCAGCTTCAGCAGCTCGAGCCGCGCGAAGTCGATGTCGTGGTAGCGCCCGCCGGCCACCAGGTAGGCGTCGATGCGCGCGGGCTGGCTCACGTGACGGCCCGGACGTAGGCGGGGCGCTCCTCGCAGCGCGCGAGGTAGCTGCGCAGGTTCGGCTCGCCGTCTTCGAGCTGGCCGACCAGCTGGGTGAGCTTGATGCTGTAGCCCATCATGATGTCCGCGGCGCTGAACTCCGGGAGCAGCCAACTCCGCCCCGCCAGCGCGGCCTCCACGACGGCCAGCGCCTGGCGCAGGCTGCGACGGCCGAACGCCAGCGCCTCCGGCGATCGCTCGGCCTCCGGCAGCCGCGACCCGTGCTGGATGACGAGGCCCAGCGGCGGCGTGAGGGTCGCCTCGGCGAAGTGGAACCACTGCCAGTAGAGCGAGCGCTCGTCGGTTCCGCGCTTGGGCTCCAGGCGCCCGTCCCCGTAGCGCTCGAGCAGGTGCTGGAGGATGGCGCCGGACTCGAACAGCACCAGATCGCCGTCGCGGACGACCGGCACCTTGCCGAGCGGATGCAGTGCCAGATGCTCGGGGGTCTTGAGGTCCGCGAAGGAGCGGGTCTCGAGCTCGTAGGGCAGCTCGAGCTCCTCGAGCAGCCAGCGCACGCGCAGGGATCGCGAGAACGGCAGGTGGTAGATCGTGATCATCGGTTCCCCGCGCTCAGGTGTTCTGGACGGTGAGGCCGCCGTCCACGACGACGACGGCGCCGTTCACGAAGGAGGCCGCCGGCAGCACGAGGGAGAGCGTCATGTGCGCCACCTCCTCCGGGTCGCCATAGCGGCGCATCGGGACCCGCCGCCGCGCGAACTTCCGCTTCGCGTCGTCCGGGATGAACGAGGTCATGCCCGTGTGGATGGGCCCCGGGCAGATGCAGTTCACGGTCAGCCCGCTGGCGCCGAGCTCCACCGCGAGCGCCCGGGTCAGGCCGACGACCCCGTGCTTGCTCGCGGTGTAGGGCGAGATCGCCGCGGTGGCGCCGAGCCCCTCGGTCGAGGCGATGTTCACGATGCGCCCCGCCCCGTGCGCGCGCAGGTGGGGCAGGCAGGCGCGCACCAGCCGGGCATGCGCGGTGAGGTTCACGGCGAGCGTGCGCTCCCAGCGCGCCTCGTAGTCCTCGCCGTCGATCGCCGCCGGGAGGCTCACGCCCGCGTTGTTGACGAGGATGTCGAGGCGGCCGAAGCGCGAGACGATCTCGGCCACCGCCTGCTCCACGCGCGCCGGGTCGGAGACGTCGAGCGCGAAGCCGGCGGCCTTCCCGCCCGCGGCCTCGATCTCCTCCGTCACCTTCTGGACGGCGGCCGGCTCGAGGTCGGCGACCGCGACGGCGGCGCCCTCGTCGGCGAAGAGATGGGCCGTGGCACGGCCCATGCCGCTGCCGGCGCCGGTCACCAGCGCCACCTGTCCCGCGATCGAGCGCGAGAGCTTCGAGAGTCGGCTCATCGGGAGCCCGGGGGGGGCGGGCGCATCGCTCAGTGACTACCCCAGCGGGCGGGGGGGCAGCAACCGCACCACGAGCGCCGCGGCCGCGCCGGCCTCCTCAGCAGCCGTGGGGCGGCAGCTCGCCGTGGCACGCCCGCGCGATGCGGGGCGCCGGGCGCCACTCACGCGGCCGCAAGCTCGGGTCGGGCCGGGTGGCCGTCGAGCCGGGCGGCCGGTAGAAGCGGCCGCGGTGCCAGTCCGGTGCCGGGGCTGGCGGCGCCGCGACGTCCGGGAGTGCGATCGCGCTGGGCGGCGTCGCGCTCCCGAGCGCCGTGCGCGAGCCGTGCAGCAGGCCGAGCGCCATCACGAGTGCCACCACGAGGGTCCGTCCGGCCAGCCCGGAGGCGTGCTGGAGCAGCGCGCGCTGCAGCGGCACGGGCGGCGGGAGCACGGCCGTCGTGGCTTCGGGGCTCCGAGGCAGCTCGTAGACCGGGTCGATCATCCCGTCCATCCGCTTCTCCTCGGGGGGCTGTCCTGCCTATCGGCGAGCCCGAAGCTGCGCTTTCGTGATATTCCAGCTCCGCCCGCAACTCATTGAAAAACATAGGGTTTCACCGTACGCTCCGACCCGTGACCTGGCTCGGCGCGTTGCGACGGCCCGCGATGGACGCCCACGGGCTCGCGAGCTTTCGCCACGAGCGGGCCGCGGATGCCACGCTCCCGGTCTGCTACGCGCTGATGGAGGGCGGCTTCGTCGGCGTGATCGCCGACAAGGTCTACGACGCCCACCCGGCCTGGATCGCGCTCGCCACCGCGGCCCCGATGTTCGGGAACCTCTCGAGCGTGCTCTGGGCGCGGCTCGCCGAGCGCGTGCGCGTGGTGCCGCTTCTCCTCGGGCTCCAGGCTGCGCTGGTGCTGTGCGTGGCCGGCGTCGCGCTGCTTCCCGCGACGCCGCTCGGTGGTGCGCTGCTGATGACGCTGCTCGTGCTCGCACGTCTCGCGATCGGGGCGGTCGTGACGGTCCGTTCGGTCGTATGGACGCGCAACTACCCGCGCGCCGTCCGCGCTCGCATCACCTCGCGGCTCACGATCCTCGCGCAAGGCGTGATGGCCGCCACCGCCGCGCTCGCCGGGGCGGTGCTGGACCGTCAGGAGTCGGCGCTGGCTTGGCTCTATGCCGCCGGCGCGGTCGTGGGCCTGCTCGGCGTCTGGGGCTACGCCGGCGTCCGCCTGCGGGAAGACGAAGCGTCGCCTTCAGCCGACGAGGTGCCCCTGCGGCCCCCGCGGCTCAGCAGCTGGCGTGTGCTGCGCGAGGATCCGCTCTACGCGCGCTATCTCGGCTGGCAGTTCCTGCTCGGCATCTCGAACATGATGATCGAGCCGGCCGTGGTGTACGCGATCTCCCGCGAGATGGGCGCCGGCTACGGGACGAGCGTGGCGCTCGTCGTGGTCGTGCCGACGCTGCTCAGCGTTGGCACGCTCCCGCTGTGGGCGGGCTGGGTGGACCGCATGCACGCGGCCGAGTTCCGCGCCAAGCACAGCTGGCTCTGGGTGATCTCCCAGGCGCTGATGGGCGCGGGGACCTTGCTGGGCTCGGTGTTCTGGCTCGGGGTCGGACGCGTCGTGTTCGGCATCGCGCGCGGCGGCGGCGGCCTGGCCTGGCAGCTCGGGCACAACGACTTCGCCCGTCCGGAGCGCGCCGGCCTCTACATGGGCATCCACGCCACGCTGACCGGGCTGCGGGGGACGTTCGCGCCCTTCCTCGGCATGTTGCTCTACGTGGGGGCCGAGGCGCGGACGCTGCCCGGCGGGCTCACGTTTCCAGCCGTCCCGGCCCTCGGTGGCTGGCTGATGGTGTTGGCCTCGGGGCTCGCGCTGACGGCGACGCTCGGCTTCACACACCTGCGACGCACGGTCGAGCGGGAACGCGCGGCCCGACGCCCCGAGCGATAGCTTCCCGGGCGAGGAGCCTCCCATGCCGATGCCGAGCGGCATTCCGATCATCGACACCATGCTCTCCGTCCCGAGCGGCGAGCAGAAGCGCAACTACGACTTCATGCGCCCGCTGTTCCGCGACGCCGAGTCGCTGCGCTCCTTCGACTTCCCCGTCCAGTACATGTTCAAGGAGTTCCCGAAGGTCGAGAAGCAGGAGGACTACATCACCTACACGCTCGAGCTGATGGATCGCTTCGGCATCGAGCGCGGGATGACCGGGGTGAGCCTCGAGGACCCGGAGAGCAACAACAACCTGGCCGTGCGCCGGCATCCCGACCGCTTCATCGCCTCCGCCGGCTGCGACCCGAACCGGGGCATGGAGGGCGTGCGCGATCTGGTGCGCCTCCACGAGGAATACGGTCTCAAGGCGGTCACGGCGTTCCCGGCGGGCAACTTTCCGCAGGTGCCGATCTCGGACGGGCGCTGGTACCCGATCTACGCCAAGTGCATCGAGCTCGACGTCGCGTTCTTCTGCTGCATGGGCGTGCCGGGCCCGCGCATCCCGATGGCGCCGCAGCACGTGGAGCAGGTGGACGAGATCTGCTGGTTCTTCCCCGAGCTGCGCTTCGTGTTCCGCCACGGCACGGAGCCCTGGCAGGCGCTCGCGGTCAAGCTGATGCTGAAGTGGCCGAACCTGTTCTACTCGACCAGCGCCTTCGCCCCGAAGCACTATCCGAAGGAGATCATCGCGTACGCGAACACGCGCGGCGCCGACAAGATCCTCTACGCCGGCTACTTCCCGGCCGGGCTCACCCTGGAGCGCATCTTCTCGGACATGCCCCACGTGCCCTTCCGGGACGCCGTCTGGCCGAAGTTCCTACGCGAGAACGCCGAGCGGGTGCTGAAGCTCTAGGCGTCGGGCTTCACCCGTCGTCGACGATGTCCTGGAGGCGTTCCTCGTCGTGGATCGTCACGAAGCCGCCGCTCATCGAGGCGATGCCTTCCTCGCTCCAGGCGCGGAACTGCTTGTTGATGCTCTCGCGGGTCGTGGCCACCAGGTCGCCGAGCTCGCTCTGGTTGATCTTCATCTCGATGCGAACGCCTTCGGCCGTGCGCGTACCGTAGCGACTGGCCAGGTCGAGCAGCCGCTTGCCGAGGCGTTGCGGCAGGTTCAGGAAGGTCGTGTCCTCCATCACGGAGGTGAGGTGCTGGACGCGCAGCGCCAGCACCTCGAGCAGCTTGATGGCGGCGTCGGGGTGGCGGCGCAGGAACGGAAAGAGGTCGCGCCGGTCGATCGACATCAGCTGCGAATCCGCGATGGCGACCACGTTGGCCGTGCGCTTGCCACCGCAGAAGAGCGCGAGCTCGCCGAACATCTCGCCCGGGCCCATGATCGAGAACACGACGTCGTCGCCGGTGGCCGAGGTGGCCTGTGCCTTCAGCATGCCCTCGACGATCACGAAGAGCTGGTTGCCGGGATCGTCCTTGTGGCAGAGCTCGTCGCGCGCTGCCACGCGCTTCACGTGGACGGCCTGGACGAGGTCGTCGATCTCGCGATCGCTCAGCCGCGAGAACAGCTCCTGGCTGGCGAGTAGGGCGCGCTTCTGGCTCGGGCTCAGCAACGATCGGGCCCTCCCCGTCGCGCACAGGATACCGTGCGTTCAGGCGCCGAGCAGAGCGCGAAGATGTGCGTTCCGGAGCCGGCCTTCGGGGTCGAGCTCCCGGGCGAGCTCGAGGAACGCTTCGAAGCGCGGGTAGAGCGGGGCGAGCTCGGCGCAGCCGAGGGTGTGGCGCTTGCCCCAGTGCGGGCGGCCGCCGTGTTCGCGGAGCACGGGCTCGAGGTCCGCGAAGAACTCCTGCCAGGGCAGGGTGGCGCCCTGGTGCAGCGAGATCGTCACCGTCTCGCGCGCGTGGGCGGTGGAGAGCCAGGCGCCATCGCTTCGCAGCGTGCGGTACTCGACCGGCCACGCGACCTCGGGGTGACGTTCGCGCATGCGCTCGCGCACGGCGCGGAAGCACGCGGGCCCGGCGCTGGCCGGGAGCGCGTACTCCATCTCGACGAAGCGCTCCTCGCGGACGGAGGGGATCACCTCGTGGCTCCAGCCGATGCGTTCGTACTTGCCCACGACCGCTTCGGGGGGCAGCTCGGTCGGGTGGAGCGACTTGGCCTCGGCGAGGTCGCGCGACGGATACCAGAAGAACTCGAAGTGTCGCGTCGCGGCGATGCGTTCCGCGAGGCTCGCCAGGCACGCCTCGACGGGCATGCGCTCGATGCGCTCGTGCAGGCGGTAGGCGGGCACGCAGTCGATGCGCGCCGCGGTCACCACGCCGAGCGCGCCGAGCGAGACGCGTGCGGCCGCCAGCAGCTCGGGGTCGTCCTCCTCGCGGACGACGCGCAGGCTGCCGTCGGCGAGCAGCAGCCGCAGGCCGGAGACGCGCGCCGGGAGGTTCGGCAGCGTGGGGCCGGTGCCGTGGGTACCGGTGGCGAGGGCGCCGCCGACGGCCTGCACGTCGATGTCGCCGAGGTTCTCGAGGGCGAGCCCGAGCGCGAAGAGCTCCTTCCCGAGCGCGTTCAGGGTGGTGCCGGCCCGCACCCAGACGCGCTGCGCCTCCTTCTCGTGGCGCGCGATGCCGGTCATGCCTTCGAGGGAGAGCAGCACGCCGTCGGTGGCGACCAGGGGCGAGAACGAGTGACCGCTGCCGGCGACCCGCAGCGCGAGGCCCTCTCGGGTCGCGCGACGGAGCGCAGCGACGACGTCCGCCTCGCTGCTGGCACGGACCTGGACGCGCGGCGCACAGTCCACGTTGCCGGCCCAGTTGCCCCACGTCACGGGGCGCCAGCCTAGTCGCTGCGGAGCTCCGGGGGCAACGGCGTGAGGGCTCCCTCGGCCGCGTAGCCCGCCGCCGCCGCGAGCGCCTCGAGCTCGGCGACGCGCCGGTCGCTACGCGGGTGGGTGGCGAGCCAGCCGGTCGCCCGCTCGGCGGCGCTGGCCGGGCCGGCGTCGGGGAGCCGGCGCAGGAAGTCGCTCGCACCGGCCACGTGGCCGTACTCGGCCGCGACCCGCGCGAGCGCGAAGCGGTCGGCGGCGCGCTCCTGCTCGCGGGAGAACGCCCGCTCGCCGAGCGTGGCGGCCGAGCCCGCCACCGCGGCGCCGTCCGAGGCGCCGAGAGCGGAGAGGGCGAGGGCCACGAGCACGCCGCGGCCGAGCCCGCGCAGCGGATCGCGGGCCTCCACGTGGCCGAGCTCGTGGGCGAGCACGAAGGCCAGCTCGTTCTCGGAGGCGGCCTGCGCGAGCAGCGGGCGCGTGACCAGCAGGCGTCCGCCCGGAAGGGCGAAGGCGTTCGGCCCGCCGGCCTCGACCACGCCGATCGTGAGGGCGTAGCCCCGCACCGGCCCGTGCCGGGTCAGGCGGGCGAGCAGCTCGCCGAGCGCGACGTCGAGTTCGTCCCCGCCCTCGACCGGCAGGACCGCGGCCGCTGCGCCCCCGAAGACGCGCTGCTCGAGCGAGGCCGGCAGCCAGCGCAGGGTGGCCTCGACCAGCAGCCAGACCGCGAGCAGCAGCCCGAGCCCGACCAGGACCAGCCCGCCGACCAGCGTCGCGAGCTCGGCCAGCGGGTGCCCGGGCGAGACGTTGTTCTCGAGGAGGCTGGGTTCGCGCTCCACCTAGCGAGCGAGCTTGAGCGCGGTGCCGAAGGCGAGCACCTCGATGCCTGCGGTGCCCCGGCCGTTGCGGCCGAACGGCGACGAGATGTTCGAGGTCTCGATGCGCACGTTGATGACGGCATCGAATCCGCGCTCCGTCGCCTCGCTCTTCATGCGCAGCAGCGCCTCGCGGCGGGCGCGGTCGAGCAGGGACTCGTAGGCGCGCACGCGGCCGCCGAAGAAGTTGCGCAGCTGGGCCAGGAAGCGCTTGAAGTAGTCGACGGAGACGACGGTGCTCCCGGCGACCATCGCGGCCTCGGCGACCTGCCAGTGGGGCGGGGGGCGGCGCAGGTTCGTGGTCGGGATGCGGCGATGGCGCAGCTCGCGCACGCGGATGCTCTTGTAGTGGTTCTGCTCCGCGATCGACCCTGCGAGGTAGCCGAGCGCGAGCAGGAAGAGCGGGATGCCGAGCTCGAGCAGCGCGCCCATCAGCCCGCGGCTCCGGTGCGGCGCCCGCGCACAGTCAGTCGACTCGGACGGCGGTGCCGTACGCGAAGAGCTCGGCCGCGCCCTGGGCGACCGAGCTGGTGGCGAAGCGCACGTTCACGATGGCGTTCGCGCCGAGCGCGTTGGCCTGCTCGATCATGCGCGTGATCGCCTCCTGGCGTGCCTCGTGGAGGAGCTCGGTGTAGCCCCGCAGCTCGCCGCCGACGATGTTCTTGAGGCCGGCGAGCAGGTCCTTGCCGAAGTGCTTCGCGCGCACCGTGCTGCCGGTGACGACCCCGTAGAACTCCATGATCGCGCGACCCGGAACGTCTTCCGTATTGCTGAGGATCATGTGCCCCTCCCCAGCCCCCAGCATCGACCCCCCGCCCCCCGACCTTGACCCAC
>JBFIYM010000028.1:0-31262 GCA_041605395.1 Myxococcota bacterium
CACGTCGCGCCCGGAGAGCGGGTTCACCACCAGGCCGATCGGTCTCGCGTGCGGCACGGCGGCGGACGGTAGCGGAGCCGCGGGCGGCACGACCGCCGACGGTAGCGGAGCCGCGGGCGGCGTGGACGCGTGCCATACTCGGGTGGTGTCACGTCCCCCCGATCTGCGCATCGACGATCTCGCCGCGCCCCGCCTCCCGGCCGAGCTGCTCGCGACGCGGCCCGCCATCGAGGCGGCGGCGAAGGCGTTGGTCTTCCAGGTGGACGCCCTCTGCGAGCAGGCCGCACGCGAGACCGGTCTCGACGACTTCGGCGACGATCTCCATCGCGAGCCGCTCGGCGTGCTCCTCGCCGCGCTCGACGACGACGCCGGCCTCTCCCCGCTCGGCCGCGTCTCGACGCACGCGCAGCTGCTCCAGTTCCTGAAGAACCGGCTGCTGCTCGAGGACCTCTGGAAGCGCGAGCCGTCGATCCTCGACGTCGCGGTCACCGCCCCGATCGTGATCGCGGGCCTGCCGCGCACCGGCACCACGCACCTGCACAACCTGATGGCCGCCGACCCCGGCCTCCGCTCGCTCCCGTGGTGGGAGAGCCTGGAGCCCGTGCCGCCGCTGGCCGAGCAGGGACGACACCACACGGTGGATCCGCGCATCGAGCGCGCCGCGGCCGGCATCGCGATGCGGAACCAGGTCCTGCCGCACTTCGACCGCATGCACGACATGTACGTCGACCACGTGCACGAGGAGATCCACCTGCTCGCGATCGCGGGCTCGACGATGTTCTTCGAGACGCTGGCGCCGCTCCCGGCCTGGCGCGAGTGGTACCTCGGCACCGACCAGACGCCCTACTACGCGGTTCTCCGGAAGATCCTCCAGGCCCTCACCCACCTGCGCGGGGGCCGGCGCTGGGTGCTGAAGTCGCCGCAGCACCTGGAGCAGTTCGGGCCGCTGCTGCGCGTGTTCCCGGACGCGGTCTGCGTCGTCACGCATCGCGACCCGGTCTCGATCACCGCCTCGTTCGCGACCATGATCAGCTACGGGGCCCGGATGTCGCGCGACCCCGTGGATCCGCCGGCCCTGGGCCGCTACTGGGCGGAACGCATCGAGCGCATGCTGCGCGCCTGCGTGGACGACCATGCGAAGCTCCCCGCCGAGCGCTCGATCGACGTCCGCTTCCACGAGTTCATGGCCGACGACGTGGGGATGGTGCGAGACGTCTACGCGCTGGCCGGCCAGCCCTTCACCCCGGGCGTCGAAGCGGCCATGCAGGCCTTCATGAAGGAGCACCCCCGCGGCAAGCACGGGCGCGTGCTCTACGACCTCGCGGACTTCGGCCTCGATCGCGCCGAGCGGCGCCGGGCCCTCCAGTTCTACGTCGACCGCTTCGACGTGGCGCTCGAGGAGGCGAGTCCGTGAGCGGAGAGGCGTTCACGCCGCGCGAGGCGCGCTTCGAGATCGGCCAGGTGGTGCGCCACCGCCTGCACCCGTTCCGGGGCGTGATCTTCGACGTGGATCCCGTGTTCGCGAACACGGAGGAGTGGTGGCTGTCGATCCCGGAGGCGATGCGGCCCCGCAAGGACCAGCCCTACTACCACCTGCTGGCCGAGAACGCCGAGACGACCTACGTCGCCTACGTCTCCGAGCAGAACCTCCTCCCGGACGAGAGCGGCGCCCCCGTGCGCCACCCCCAGGTGGGCGAGCTGTTCGGCGCCCTGCGCGACGGCTTCTACGAGGTGCGGCGGCCCCGCCCGCGGCATTGAGGACCCCGTATCCCCGGGCGACCCCGGTTCGTCTGGAGGGGAGAGGAGTCGCCCATGGAACGCTTCGACCTGCGTCTCGAACGGAGCTTCGACGCACCGCGCGAGCGGATCTTTCGCGCGTTCACCGAGCCGGCCCTGCGCAGGCGATGGCTGCGCCCCGCCGACGACTGGACCGTACTGGTGACCGAGCTCGACGCCCGGGTCGGGGGCGCCTACCGCGACGTATTCCGATCGCCCGACGGCCGGGAGTTCGCCGAGTCGGGCCACTTCGAGGAGCTCCGCCGCCCCGAGCGGCTCGTCTACCGCTGCCGCTTCGAAGGCGGCGGCGTCCTGGAGCCCGACATGCGCGTACTGATCCAGCTCGACGACCAGGGCGGCGGCAAGACCCACCTTCGGGTGGAGCAGACCGGATATCGGTCTCGCGAGAATCGCGACGCGCAGGAGCAGGGCTGGCCCGACTTTCTCGACCAGCTGGCGAAGCTCCTGGCCGCGTCGTGAGCGACGCGACGAGGGAAGGTGTGCCGCACGAGGCGGAGCTCTCGGACGCGCTCCGCGACGAGCTGCGCGCCGCCTGGCATCGCTACGTGGACCGGGTGGCGCCGCTGCGTCCGGCGCTGTTCGCGGTGTGCCGCCGCCTCACCGGCAACGTCTGGGAGGCGGAGGACCTGGTCCAGGACACGCTGCTGCGCGCCTTTGCGACCCTGGGCTCGATCCACCACGAGATCCGGAGTCCGCGCGCCTACCTGCTGCGCACCGCCACCCACCTGTGGATCGACACGCTCCGGCGGCGCCAGCGCGAGGCCAAGGCGCTGGCCGAGCCCGAGCCGCCGCCTCCGGCCGCGGCGCCGGGCGAGCTGCGCGACGCCGGCGAGCACCTGTTCCAACGCCTCTCTCCCCAGGAACGGGCCGCCTTGGTGCTGAAGGACGCTTTCGACATGCCCCTCGACGAGATCGCCGAAATCCTTCGGACCACGCGCGGCGCCGTGAAAGCGGCGCTCCACCGCGGCCGCGGCCGGCTCGGCGCTCCCGAGGAGAAGGTGGCCCATCGACCCACGCCGTCGCCCGCCCTGCTCGATCGCTTCGTCGCGCTCTACCGCGCCGCGGACGTGCCCGGGCTCGTGGCGCTCATGCTCGACGGCGGCAGCATCGAGAACGTGGGCTGCGGCGTCGAGTTCGGCCGAGAGAACTTCCCGCGCGAGAACGGCTGGTTCCACCGCGCCGTGTTCGGACACAGCGAGTGGCCCGTCGAGCTGCAATACACGGACTCCCGGCTCGAGCGGGCGGAGCTCGACGGCGAGCCGATCGTGCTCGGCTTCACGACGCGGCGCGGAAAGGAGGCGCTCGAGCAGGTGCTCCGCATCGAGGAGGTCGACGGCAGGATCGCCCGACTCCGCGGCTATGCCTTCTGTCCCGAGACCATGCGCGAGGTCGGCGAACGCCTCGGCCTGCACGTGCGGACGGGCCTCTATCGCTACCCGACGCCGGCGCCGGGCCAGGTCTACGCCGAGCCGGGATCGTCCTGACGGCGCTATCGTGGGCGTCTGCGACGGAGGCCTGCGATGCCCGAGCCGACCGAAGCGCGCAAGGCGCTCCACGAGCTGATCGACCTGCTGCGCGAGGTGGACGAGCGCTACCTCTCGCCCGAGTGGCTGATCCAGGGCCCGCAGGACACGGCCGAGGGCATGCGCGCCGTGATGCACGCCCTTCAGGGCGGGCTCCAGGGCTGGTTCGAGACGGACGCCGAGCACCCGCAGTTCCGACGCATCGTGGCGCCCTGGCGCAAGTTCACGGGCGACAACGCCGACGCCATCTACTACGACGCCCCGGTCCGCGGCGATCGCCGCTACCGGGTGCGTGGCCGCATGGACGACGCCTGCTACGTCTCGCTCACCATCGAGGCTGGATCCCGAGACGGCCGCATGGGTGGGCGCACCGACGGCGTCATCAACGACACGCAGTTCGACGTCGACGCGGAGGGCCGCTTCGAGATCCAGCTCGGCGGGCCCGCCCAGCCGCGCAACTGGATCGCGCTCCCGCCCGACGCCTCGCGCGTCACCACGCGGCATTACTACGAGGAAGAGACCGCCGCCGCCGCCGACCCGAACCGCCATCCGGCCCTCGCGATCGAGGTGCTCGACGCGGTCGGTCCGCCCACGCCGCCGAACGACGAGAACATGGCGGCGGGCCTGCGCCGGGTCGCGAACTTCGTGCGTGCCCGCACCCTCGAGATGCCGCCACCCGGGAAGCGCGAGCAGCCGGCCTTCGTCTCGACCACCCCGAACCAGTTCCCGGCGCCCTGCCCGCCGGCAGGCCTCGGCCTCGCCGCGCTCGACGCCAGCTACTCGATGGCGCCCTACGTGCTGGCCCCGGGCCAGGCGCTGGTGGTGACCGGACGCTGGCCCCCCTGCCGCTGCGCGAACGTGGACCTCTGGAACCGCTTCCAGCAGACCTTCGACTACGCGAACCGCCAGGTGACGCTGAATCGCAAGCAGACGCGGCTCGAGGCCGACGGGAGCTTCCGGATCGTGATCGCCCACGAGGACCCGGGCGTCCCGAACTGGCTCGACACCGAGGGCCGGCCCTTCGGCATGGTGTTCTGGCGCTTCTTCCTGCCCGAAGGTCCGATCGAGACGCCGCGGGCGGAGCTGATGACGCTGGAGCAGCTGCGTGCGCGCTGAGCCGGCGTCACGCGCCCGGGCTCGGCCCGAGAGGAGCGACCCATGACCGCACCCTCCTACGCGCTCGTGGACGCCGACAACCACTACTACGAGACGCGCGACTGCTTCACGCGGCACATGCCGAAGCGGCTCTTGCCCTCGGCGATCCGCGTGGAGCGCGACGCGGACGGGCGAGACCGCATCTGGGTCGGCGACAGGCCGTTCACCTTCCTCGAGAACTGGAGCTTCTCGTACGCCAACAAGCCGGGTGCGCTCCGCGAGCTGCTCCGCAAGAAGGAGTACCGCGAGGAGGGCGGTCCGCTCAGCGAGCCGATCGGGCCGGCCTACCGGGAGCGTGAGGCGCGGCTCGCGTTGATGGACCAGCAGGGCCTCGAGGCCGCCTTCCTGTTCCCGACGCTCGCGGTCTGCGTCGAGCACTTCATGAAGGACGACCCCGAGCAGCTCTACGCCAACATGCACTCGTTCAACCAGTGGCTCGACGAGACCTGGGGCTTCGCCTGGCAGGACCGCATCTATGCGGCGCCGCTGCTGTCGCTCCTCGACCTCGAGCGCGCGCTCGCCGAGCTCGATCGGGTGATGGCAAGGGGCGCGCGGGTCGTGGCACTCCGGCCCGGCCCGGCCTTCGGGCGCTCCCCCGCCGACCCCCACTTCGACCCGTTCTGGGCGCGCGTCGACGAGGCCGGGCTCTGCGTGGCCTTCCACATCGGCGAGTCCGGCTACAACGAGATGATGAGCGTCCACTTCGGCGAGCCGCCGAACCCGAGCTCGCACAAGCAGTCGGCCTTCCAGTGGAGCTGCTTCTACGGCGATCGGCCGATCATGGACACCATCGCCGCGCTGGTGTTCGGAAACCTGTTCGGGCGCTTCCCGAACGTGCGCGTGGCCTCGGTCGAGAACGGATCGCTGTTCGTCCCGTACCTGATGGCGGTGATGGACAAGATGGGCGGCATGGGACGCAACGGGCCCTGGCCCGGCGGGCGCATCCGCGAGAAGCCGAGCGCGATCGTGCGTCGTCACGTCTTCGTCTCGCCCTACCACGAGGAGGACATCCCCGCGCTGGCGCGCTGTCTCGGGGCGTCCCAGGTGCTGTTCGGCTCCGACTTCCCGCATCCGGAAGGCCTCGCGGAGCCCGCCCAGTTCGCGGAGGAGATCGCGACGCTCCCGGAGGCCGACCAGCGCCTGATCCTGCGCGAGAACGCGCTGCGCCTCGTGGGCCGAGCATGACGCCGGACGGGGCCCCGGGAGAGCTCGCGGGCCGGGTCGCCCTGATCACGGGCGCCGCGGGCGCCGGAATCGGCAAGGCCACCGCGCGAAGACTGCTCGAGCTCGGCGCCACGGTGGCGGTGACCGACAACCACGAGCGCCGCACCAAGGAGACGGTCGAGGCGTTCGCGGCCGGATTCGGCGACCGGGTGGCCGGCTTCGTGCTCGACGTCGGCGACCGCGCCCAGATCGCCTCCGTCTGCGATGCGGTGGAGGCGACGCTCGGCCCGGTCGACGTGCTCGTGAACAACGCCGCGCTCAACGTGCTGGTCCCCGTCAGCGAGTTCACGCAGGAGGACTGGGACCGCGTGATGGAGGCGGACCTGACCGGCTGCTTCGCCCTGATCCGCCGGCTGCTCCCCGGCATGAAGGAGCGTGGGCGCGGCTCGATCGTGAACGTGACGTCGGTCGCGGCCTTCATCGGCAACGCCCTCGAGGGGCCCTACGCGGCCGCCAAGGCGGCGCTCCACTCGCTGACCCGCAGCGTCGCCATGGAAGGCGGCCCGCACGGCGTCCGCGCCAACGCCGTCGCGCCGGGAATCATCGAGTCGAAGTTCATCTCGAAGAGCGCGGAGCGCTATCAGCAGATGGCGCAGCAGGCCCCGCTCCGCCGCATCGGGCGCGCCGAGGAGGTGGCCGAGGCGATCGCCTTCCTGGTCTCGGAGCGCTCCAGCTACATCACCGGCGAGATCCTGAACGTGTCCGGCGGCTGGTACATGCGGGCCTGATCTGCCCCGTTGTGCCGGATCCGGCACAGCCGGACGCAAGAATCGGCCCAGGCGGGCGATTTCGGGTAGACGGCGCCGAGGCACGCAGGTACATGAACGGCACCCAGACTGTGAGGTGCCCATGCATCGCCGAAGCCCGCTCCCCCTCCTGCTGACCGCCGTGCTGGGCCTGCTGCTGGTGCCGGCCTCCGCCTCGGCGCAGGGGTTCGACTCCGGCAGCACCGCCTGGGTGCTGATCTCGAGCGCCCTGGTGCTGTTCATGATGATCCCGGGGCTGGCGCTCTTCTACGGCGGCCTGGTGCGGACCAAGAACGTGCTGTCGGTGCTGATGCAGTGCATCTCGCTCACCGCCGTCATCACGATCCTCTGGCTGGCCTTCGGCTACAGCCTGGCCTTCGACACGACCGGCATGCAGGAGGGCGTCATCAATCTGCGCTCCTTCATCGGCGGCCTGGGTCGGGCCTTCCTCGCCGGGATCGGGCCGGACACCGCGAGTGGCGACATTCCGGAAGCCGCGTTCTTCGTGTTCCAGATGACGTTCGCCGTGATCACCCCTGGCCTGATCGTGGGCGCCTTCGCCGAGCGCATGAAGTTCTCCGCGATGATGTGGTTCTCGGTGCTGTGGATCGTGTTCGTCTACCTGCCCATCTGTCACATGACCTGGGGCGGCGCGGGCGGCCTGTTCTACGACTGGGGCGTCTTCGACTTCGCGGGCGGCATCGTGGTCCACCTCACGGCGGGCGTGGCCGCGCTCGTGGCGTGCATCGTGATCGGGCCGCGCACGGGCTACGGCAAGACACCGATGCTGCCGCACAACATGACCATGTGCTTCATCGGCACCGCCATGCTGTGGGTGGGCTGGTTCGGCTTCAACGGCGGCAGCGCGCTCGCGGCCGACGGGAACGCGGCGCTGGCCGTGACCGCCACGCAGATCTCCGGGGCCACCGCGGCGGCGACCTGGATGGTGATCGAGTGGATCCGGCGCAAGCCGAGCGTGCTCGGCATCGCGACGGGCGCCATCGCGGGCCTCGCGGCCGTCACCCCGGCTTCGGGCTTCGTGGGCCCCTTCGGCGCCTTCGTGATCGGTCTCGTCTCGGGCGTCTGCTGCTACTACGCCGCCACCAGCCTGAAGACGCGCCTCGGCTACGACGACTCGCTCGACGTCTTCGGCGTGCACGGCGTGGGCGGCCTGGTCGGAACGCTGCTGGTGGCCGTGCTCGCGGCGCCGGCCTTCGGTGGCAAGGGCGACCCGGCCAGCTATTCGATCGGCGGCCAGTTCGGCGTCCAGCTGGCGGCCTGCGTGATCACGGCGCTCTACACCGCGCTCGCGAGCTGGGCCATCCTGCGGGGCGTATCCGCGGCCCTCGGCGGGCTGCGCGTCGACCCCGAGGAAGAGACGCGAGGCCTCGACCTCACGCAGCACAACGAGTCCGGCTACAACACCTGATCGCTCCACAGCGGGCGGGGCCGAAGCCTCTGGATCAGGGCACGAGAGCGCGTGCGGGGAGACGCAGGCGCTCGCCGCGGGCATAGCCCGCGAGCGACTCCGCGAGCCGGGCCGGGGCGGGGCGGCCGGCGGCCTCGAGCTGCGCGAGCGCCTCCCGTGCATGGGCCTGGGCCGCCTCGAAGCGGCCCGCGGCGGCGTACGAAGCCGCCAGCACCTCGAGTGTCGCGGGCGTGCGCGCGGCCCCCAGATCGAGGGCCCGCTCGGCGAGCGCCACGGCCTCGCCCGGCGCGCCGAGAGCCGACCCGGGCTGGGTCGCGAGCAGCCAGGCCGCACCCCAGAGCGCCGCGGCGCGGCCCGGCTCCACCGCGAGCGCAGCCCGGTAGTGCGCGAGGGCCCCCGCATCGTCACCCGCCTCCTGACGCCGCCCCGCCGCCTCGAGTTCGAGCTCGGCGAGCTCGCTGCGGGCCTCGCGTGCGGTCGGGGCCAGCGTGACGGCGCGGCGCAGGTGGTCGCGCGCGCGCTCGGGCGACCCGGTCGCGCGCAGGACGCGGGCCAGGCCGCGGTGCAGGCGGACGTCGTCGGGCTGCGTCGTGAGCGCGCGCTCGTAGAGCGCGATCGCCTCCTCGCCGCGGCCCTGGTCGGCCCAGGCGCTGGCGAGCTGATGGGTCACGTCCTCGAGGGCCGGGTCGAGTGCCCGCGCCCGCTCGTAGTGGCGCGCCGCACGGTCGAGCTGGCCGTGCTCGCGGAAGTAGCTCCCCAGGTTCGCGTGGGTGACCGCCCGCATGCGGTCCTTGGGCATCGCGGACAAGCCGTTCGAGAGGAGGGCCAGCAGCGACGCCAGGCCGAGGCCCAACGCGAGCTCGCGACGCGGCCGCGTCGCCGCCCACGTCGCGGCGCCCGCCACGCCGGCCCCGGCGAACAGCGCGAGGAATGGAACCAGCGGATAGCGGTAGCGGGTGACGACGTAGAAGATCAGCAGGGTCGAGGCGTAGGCTGCGATCGCGGCATGCAGCCACCAGAGCTCGCGGCGGCGCGGCCACGTGACGAAGACCCCGATCACCGCCAGCGGCAGCAGGACGCCGAAGTGCCCCCAGTGGCCCGTCAGGCGCAGCACGTCCGAGTACTCCGCGGTGGCGTACTGGTCCTCGGTGTCGACCAGCTCCACCGTGCTCACCAGCAGGGCGAGCTTGCGGCCCATCAGGCGCGCGAAGTCGCCGGGCTCGGAACGGACGTACTCGACGACGCGCCCGGTCCAGTAGTCCGAGACCTCCCCGGCCGTGAGCTCGCGCCCCAGCGCCTGCTCGGCCAGCTCCTGGATGTCGCGCCGCTCGTGCTGCACCCCGTGGCCGGGCACCAGCGGCGCATAGCCACCCGGCGCCCCCCGGTGGTTGCCGATGTAGAGATTCGCCCCGAACTGCGACGTGGTGAGGTGGAGCTCGCCGCCGATCCACCAGTTGCGCGCTGCGATCGGCGCGAGCACGGCCACGATCCCGGCGACGAACAGCGATGCCAGGCCGAGACGGCGTCGCGCCTCGAGCCCGGGGAAGGCCAGCAGCCACACCCCCAACACCCCCGCCAGGATCAACGCGTTCTCGCGCGCGAGCGCCAGGCCTCCGATGGCGAGGCCGAGCGCGAGCGCCAGACCCCACCCGGGCGCACGCAGCAGACGTGCCGCGAGCCACAGCGCGAGTGACACGAACAGCAGATCCAGGAACGACTTCTGGAGCAGCGCATCGAGGAAGATCGAGGGCGCATAGCTGGCCAGCACCAGGCCGGCGGCGATGCCGGCGCCGCGGGAGAAGAGCAGCGCACCGGCTTGGGCGACGAGGGCGCAGGCGAGCGCGCTGAGCGCGCACTGGACGCCGCGCACCAAGAGCGGCGCGTCCCCGACCGTCGCGTAGAGCGTCCCGAGGAAGTAGGGGTAGAGCGGCGCCTGGAAGAAGACCTCGTCCCCCATCCAGTCGCCTGCCGCGAGCGTGCGCGCCCAGGCGTCGTAGGTGGCGGAATCCCCGAGCATCACCTCGAGGAACGGTGACGCGCGGAGCTGCCAGAGGTGGACGAGCCGGAGCGCCAACGCCACGAGGAAGATGCCGACCGCCCAGCCGGTGAAGGACCGCGGCTCCCGGTCCGCTGCGGGCTCGCTCATGGCCGGCGAGCCTATCAGGCAGCCTCTCCCGTTTCCCGCACTCAGGGACGCCCGACGAGACGCTCGCAGGCCGCGTTCACGGCACGCGGATTGCCGCCGCTCGCCTCGCCGATCTCGGCGAGGGCGGCGGCCAGGCGCGCCCGCAGCGCGTCCCCCCCGCGCGCCCGGTAGACGCGTTCGAAGACGTACTGGGCGACCTCGGGCGCCCGCATCGGACGCGAGAGGGAGTCGACGCGAACCAGGCTCCGGAACACGGCGAGGCCCTCGGTCTTGTCGTCGACGGCCGTGAACACCAGACGCAGGCCGCCATCGGGCCGGGCGGCGCTGGCGAGCAGCCAGCGGGCGGTGGCGGCGGGCAGGCGGTCGGCGTCGTCCACCAGCCAGACCAGCGCGCCGCCGGACTGGGCCAGGTGTGCCACGTAGGCGCGCAGCACGGTCTCCGGATCGGGCCAGCGCGGGGAGCCCAGCTGGCCGAGCGTCCAGGCGGCGAGCTCGGCGGGCGTCAGCCGGGGGTTCGGCACGTAGACCGAGCGCAGCCCGGACGGCAGGCGCGCCGCGAGCAGATGCAGCAGCAGCGTCTTGCCCGCCCCGGGCGGCGCCACCAGCACGGCGTGGCGTCCCGGCGTTCGCGCGCACACGAGCAGGGAAGCGAGCGCGCGCTCGGTCGCATCGCGCGGCACGTAGAGCCCGGGATCGGGGCTGTCCGAGAACGGATCGATGGCTTCGTCCCCTCGTCCCGCAGCCCGGAAAGTACCCCAGCGCGGTTGTGCGGACCCGGGCGGTCGGAGTAGCATGCGGCCCCGGGTGCACGGACGGAGCGAGCGTGCCCCCCCACCGCGTGCTGACGATCGCGAGCAACAAGGGCGGCGTCGGCAAGACCACCCTGGCCGCCAATCTGGCGGTCTACCTGCGCGCCCTGCGCGAAGACCTGCCCATCCTCGTCTTCTCGCTCGACGACCAGCCGCTGATCGGCCAGCTGTTCGCACTCCCGGCGGCGAGCGAGCCGTCGCTCGACGTTCGCGACGCCTTGCGCCACCACGATCTCGGCGCGGCCGTCTGCGTCGGGCAATACGGGGTCCACTACATCCGGCCCTGCCCCACCCTCTGCGACGCCAGCGCCGGCCTCACGGGACCCTTCGAGCTGCGCGAGATGCTGTCCCGGCTCGAGTGGCCGGGGGTCGTCGTGATCGACACCAAGAGCGACCTCGGCGTGCTCACGCAGAACGCCCTCGCGGCCAGTGATCTCACGCTGCTCGCCGTCGCGGACCAGACCTCGCTCGACCAGGCGGAGCGCGTCTACGGGCTCCTCGAGGGCTGGGGGCTGCCGCGCGAGCAGGCGCGAGTGGTGCTATCGCTGGTGGACCGCCGGGTGAAGTACCGCGACGGGGAAGCGGCGGACGTCCTCGCCCTGCTCCTGTCGGAGATCCGCGGGCGCGGCTACCCGTGCTTCGAGACCTTCCTGTCGCGCAGCCCCAAGATCGAATCGCTCTACACCAACGCCGCCCATCGGCCGCTCTCGATCCTCCACGGCGCGCCCGGGTCCCTGATCCACCGGCAGATGACCCACCTCGCGAAGGACGTGCTCCAGGCGCTCCACCTCGAGGCAACGACGCCGCTCCCGGCCGCGCGCCGCGAGGCCACCGCTGCGCTCCCGGCCGCACGCCTCCAGGCCGCGGCAGGGCTCCCGGCCGAGCGCCTCCAGGCCGCCACGCCGCTCGAGAACGCGGAGCGACGTGGCATGCCGCGCCGTCCGTTCCCGTATCGGGTCCCGGTCTTCGCCCAGGAAGGCCCGCCGATCCTGGCCCTCTCCGTCCGCGATCTCTCGGCCGAGGGCATGGCCGTCGAGCCCGTGGCCGAGCTCGCGCGAGCCGGGCTCGTCCACGTCGCTCTCGCCGCAGCGGGAGAGGCGGAGCCGCTCCTGGTCTGGGCGCGGGTGCTGCGGAGCGAGGCGGATCGGACGGCCCTCCGCTTCGAGGTGGGTGAGGACGCGTTCCTGCGAGGCCGGCTCGCCCGCTTCGTGGAGACCCTCGAGCCGGCGGCCTGAGGGCGGACCCCGCCCGCGACAACGGCGCGGACTCCGTAAGACTACGGCCCCATGGAAGCCGCGCCGAAGACCGTCTCCACGCGGTACGGAGTCGCGCTCATCGCGCTCGTCACCGTGGCCCTCGCGGTCGGGCTCTATCACCTGGGTCTGCTGGTCGCGCCGCTCCACGACCACAGCGCGCAGACGTTCTTCGCCTTCGAGACGCTGGGGCTCGAAGACCTGGCCCGCGCCTGGCGCGCGCGGGTCTTCTCGCGCTGGGCCGCGGAGGGGCTGGCCTGGATCCACCCGCTGCTCCCCGTGCTGCCGGGCACGCCGCCGGCGCTCCCGTGGACGTCCATCGCGATCGCCCAGTGGCTGGCGCTCTGGGGGCTCGTGATCGGCGCCATCCTGCTGGCGTTCCAGCGCGAGCGCGCGCTGTTCGCGCTCGTCGGCTGCTACGCGTGCGTGGTCTTCGGCTACAGCGTCGGCCCCGACCTCCGCATCTATCCGTGGGACCTTCCCGCGCTCGCGGTCTTCACGCTCTTCGTCGCGCTGGTGCGGCGGGGGACCCGGCCGCTCTGGATCCTGCTCACGATCTGGCTCGGCATGCCGTGGAAGGAGACGGCCATCGTCCTCTCGGCGTTTCCCTTCGCGCTGGCCCTCTCGCGGCGCGAGCAGGCGCTCTGGGCGGGAGCGGCGTTCGCGGGCTGCGTCGCGATCAAGGTCGGGCTCGATCTGGCCACCGGGAACAGTGCGGTCGGCCTCACGATGGCCACGGCCTCCTTCTTCGACGAGGGCCCGCTCTGGTGGTGGAACCTCCGCCAGCTCGGCACGGGCGTCCCGCTGCTCGTGAACGCCGGGACCCTGCTCGCGTTCCTGCTGCTGCCGCACGCGGGCCGCACGCTGGTGACCTTCAAGGCGATCGCGCTCGCCTTCGCCCTCGGGAACCTGCTGTTCGGCGTGATCACCGAGGCCCGGATCTGGTTCGAGCTGATCCCCCTCGCCCTCTACGCCCTCGACCAAGCCCTCGTCCACCCCGCCAGCGGGGACGGAGTTTAGATTCTAGATTCACCCCGGGGGGCGATCAGAGCCGCGGTCGGGTGCCGAGGATGCCCTCCGCCTCGAGCGCCTCGATGCGGGCGTCGTCGAGCCCGAGCAGGCCGCCGAGCAGCTCCCGGTTGTGCTCGCCCAACGTCGGCGCCGGGCGACGGAGCCAGCGGCCCGTGCTCGCGTAGCGGAACGGGACGGTCGGGATCGGCTGGCGCCCGACCACCACATGCTCGACCTCCTCGAAGAACCCACGCGCGAGGTGCTGCGGGTGCAGGCTCGCGACGCGCGGGTCCGCCACCGCGGCCGCCGGGATCCCCCGCTCCGCCAGCAGCGCCAGCACTTCGTCGCGTTCGCGGTGCGCGATCCACGCGGCGAGCCCGGCCTCGTCGAGCGATCCCGGCTCGGCTGCCGAGACGGCGACCCAGCGCTCCTGGCCCGGCTGGCTGCCCGCGCACGGGAACAGCCCCTGGAGAGACACGCCGACCGCGCGGTTGCCCATGCGCTCCAGCACCCGTCCACTCGCACCGAACTCGACGATCGCCTCGGCCGCGGCGTTCAGCGCAGCCTCCACCATCGTGCACTCGACGTGGACGCCGCGACCGAGCGCCTCTCGCTCCTCCAAAGCCACCAGGAACGCCCAGGCCGCATGCATGCCGGAGAGCGGATCGCACGGGCCGCGCTGGATGCGGGGCTGGTCGTCCGCGTGCCCCGTGATCCAGGCCAGCCCGGTCAACTGCTCCATGGTCTGCGCGAAGCCCGGATGGTCGCGCCAGGGGCCGCTGAGCCCGAACGCCGGCATGCGAACCAGGATCGCCCGCGGGTTGGCCGCGCGGATCGCCTCCCAGCCGAGACCCCATCCCTCGAGCACGCGCGGCGTGAAGTTCTCGATCACGCCATCACAGTGCGCGATCAGCTGCTTCGCGAGCGCGACCCCCTCGGGCCGCGTGAGATCGAGCGTGAGGCCGCGCTTGTTGGCGTTCGCCGCCAGGAAGAAGGCGCTCGCCTCCCAGAACGCCGGGAAGCGGTGACGCGCCATGCCGCCCACCATGCGCATGCCGTCCGGCCGCGCCGCACTCTCGACGTGGATCACGTCGGCGCCGAGCGCCGCCAGCATCCCCGTCGCCGACGGTCCCGCCCACCAGGCCGTGAGATCGAGGATGCGGATGCCGTCGAGCGGCAGCCGCGCCGGGCCCTCGGGGGCCGCCCGGCGCTGCGCCGAAAAGGCGTGCTCTGCTCTCGGCGGAAAGCCATGCGCTGCGCTCGGCGCGTCCACCCCGCGCGGCTCCGGCGCGTCGGCGAAGTCGACGCGGTAGGGCCGGCACGGCACCAGCACGCCGTCCGGCGCCGGGCGCAGCGCGCGGCGCGCCCGCAGCTGCTCGTGGTGGCGCACGCTCTCCCCCGAGAGGACCGGCGCCACGGGGATGCGCAGCGCCGCTGCCGCCTCGAGCACCTCGGCGGTCGTGTGCTGCTTCGTGTAGGCGTGGACGATCTCGTTCCACTCCTCGAAGCGCGCCATGCGCCCCGGCACCTGGGCCAGCCCCGCGTCGTCGCGCAGGTCGGGTCGGCCGATCAGCAGCATGAAGTCGGAGACCTGCTGGCGCGAGTTGGTGCAGAAGCCGACGTAGCCATCGCGCGTCGGCTCGATGGACGGGGTCTCGACCGACTGCGGGAGCCCGCCGAGCTTCTCCGGATCCGGCGGACCCGCCATCAGCCGGAACGTGAGGTCCATGTAGTTCGTGCCGGCCAGCGTGATCGCCTCGAACAGCGAGAAGTCGATCTGCTCGCCGTGGCCCGTGCGCGCCAGCCGGTGGAGGGCCGCCAGCGCGGCGACCGCCGCGTAGGTGCCCCCGATCCACTCGGTGATGCGCCCACCCGCCTGGAAGGGCTCCCGGCCGGGCAGACCGCGCGTGCCGATCGAGCCCGACTCCGCCTGGAGGATGAACTCGTTCCAGGGCCGATCGCGCAGCGGCCCCTCGCGGCCCCACGGCGTGATCGAGAGCCAGACCTGGCGCGCTGCCGGTGTCCACGCGGGGTCGAGCACGTCGCTCACGACGAGATCGGCCGCCTCGCGGAGCGCCCGTTCGTGTCGCGGGCTCGCGACGGCGATGCGCTTGCCCGCGGCGAGGAAGCGGTCGAGGGGCGCCGCCGCGCCGCTTCCGACCTCCCCGACGTCGGCGCCGGCGTCGACGAAGAGCTTGCTGGCATAGGCGCCGGCCAGGCCGCTGGTCAGGTCGAGGACGTGGAACGCCGACAGCCCGCGCTTCACGGCCTTCAGCCCGGGAGACGGTCGGGGACGTGGTCGAGCTGGTAGAGGCGTTTCGCGTTCTCGTGCAGCATCTTGCGCACCTGGTCGCGCGGCACGCCCTGGAAGACGCGCTCGATCACCAGGCCCGAGTTCGGCCAGTCGCAGCCGCTGTGCGGGTAGTCGGTCGACCACATCAGGTGGTCCACGTTCATGCGGTGGCGCAGCTCGATGCCCGAGCGGTCCACCATGAAGGTGGCCCAGAAGTTCCGGTGGAAGATGCGGCTCGGCATCTCCGACATCTCCTGGTGGGCGCCCGTCCACCAGCGGTAGCGGCGGAACATGTCGTCGGCCTGCTCGAGCAGCGTCGGGATCCAGCCGATGTTGGACTCGACGAGCAGGATGCGAAGCCCGGGATGGCGCTCGAAGATGCCCGAGAACAGCAGGTCGCAGGTCACGTCGAGCGTCTGGCCCCCCGCCTTCGTCCAGGCGGCGCGCGCCACGAAGCCGAGCGACGGCTTCCAGATCGCGTCGCCCTGCTTCGGCGCCGAGGCCGGGGCGCTGCGCAGGAAGCTCCCGATGTGGACGCAGATCGGGTAGCGGGCCTCCTCGGCACGAGCCCAGAACGGCTCGTCCTCCGCCTTCGGGAGGAGCGTGCCGTTCGGGAACGAGGAGATCACGGCGCCCCGGTGACCGCTCTTCATGGCGTACTCGAGCTCGGCGATGGCGTCGTCGAGCCCGGTCGTCGGGAGGATGGCCTGCCCGATCAGCCGCCCGCCCGAGGGCTTCGTGAACGCCAGCAGCCAGTCGTTGTAGGCGCGCACGCAGGCGAGCTGGAGCTCGCGCTCCTCGCTGTAGATGCGAGCGCCCTTGAGCGTCACGCTCGGGTACAGCACCTGCGCGTGGATGCCGTCGGCGTCGAGGTCCGCCAGCCGCGCCTCGGTGTCGAAGCTGCCGGGGCGCATCGTCTCGTAGGTCTGCCCCATCGGACCGATCTGGAACGGGCTCTGGCCGGCCGTCGCGGTGAGACCCACCGGCCAGCGCTCCTTGCCGCCATCGAAGACCCAGATGTCGCCGCGTTCGCTGTGCTCGACGCGCGGCGCGCGCTCGCGCCACTTCGCCGGGACCCCCTCCTGCCAGAGCTCGGGCGGCTCGTTGACGTGCGCATCCGCATCGATGATCGGGTAGTCGATCGAGCCCACGTCGTGGAACGTGCCGGTCATGCTGCCTCCGCCGCTTCCCAAGGTACGTCGAGTTGACGGACCGTCAAAACGGTCATAGCGTGCCGCGTCGCGATGCCGGGCCGCAATCCCCTCCACGACGTGGCCATCGTCGGGGCCTACAACACGCGGCAGGCGCGCGTGCTCGAGGAGCCCGAGACGGCGGTGCTGCTCGACGCCATGCGGGGGGCGCTCGCCTCGGCCGGCCTGGGCTTCGACGACGTCGACGGCGTGAACGTCACCTCGAGCGTGCGGCGCTGGAACCCGCGCGAGGTGGTCCAGTGGCTCGGGGGCCGGCCCTGCTGGACGGGGGTCGAGATCGGCATCCCCGCGGTGCTGGAGGCCGCCTTCGCGATCGCCTCGGGCATGGCGACCACCGTGCTGGTCGCCACCGCGCAGGCGGCCGAGTACACCGAGCGCAACCTCACGGCCCCGTGGACCCGGCCCCCCAACGAGTTCGTCGAATGTTGGGGGCTCTACACGGCCGCGGAGTTCGCGCTGATCGCGCGACGCCACATGCACCTCTACGGCACGAAGCCCGAGGCACTCGCCGCGGTGGCCGCGACCATCCGGACCCACGGGGCGAGGAACCCGGCCGCCGTCTACTACCGCAAGGGCGAGCCGGTGACGGTGGAGGACGTGCTGGCGTCACGGATGGTGGCCGACCCGTTCCACCTGCTCGATTGCGCGATCACGTCCGAGGGCGGCGCCGGGCTCGTGCTGACCTCTGCCGAGCGCGCCCGCGATCTCGACGTGACCCCCATCCATCTGCTCGGGGGCGCCCTCGACCGCCAGGGCATGTCGTACGTCGGGCCGCCCGTGTGGGATCGCTACGGGGACGTCGGGGGGCGCGCGGCGCGTCTCGCGTTCGCGCAGGCGGGGCTCGGGCCGGGCGACGTCGACGTGGCGGAGCTCTACGACCCGTTCTCGTTCGAGATCATCCGCCAGCTCGAGGCGATGGGGTTCTGCAAGCCCGGCGAGGGCGCCGACTTCGTCTCGGACGGGCGCATCGCGGTGGGCGGCGCGCTGCCGGTCGCGACCAACGGCGGGTTGCTCTCGTACAGCCACGCCGGCCTCGCCCAGCTGCTCCAGAAGCCGATCGCCGCGGTCGAGCAGCTGCGGGGTGAGCTCCCAGCGGCGCTCACGGTGCCGGACGCGAAGGTCGCGATCGCGAGCAACGGTGGCGCGGGCGCCCTCTTCTGCGACGTGCTGTTGCTCGGAAGGGAGCCGGCATGAGCCCCAGGCTGGAGCCGGCATGAGCCCCCGGATGGAGCCCGCCGTATGAGCGAGGGGTCTGGCATTCCCCTGCCCCGCCCGACGGCGCTGTCGCGCCCGCACTGGGACGGCTGCCGCGAGGGGGTCCTCCGCGTCCAGCGCTGCCGCGAATGCGGCCACTTCGTGTTCATCCCCCACCCGAGCTGCACGCGCTGCCACGCCGAGGCGCTCGAGTGGGTCGAGAGCAGCGGCCACGGCGCCGTCTACAGCCATACCGTCGTGCATCGCGCGCCGCGCCCCGCGTTCGTCGTCCCCTACGTCGTGGCGATCGTGGAGCTCACGGAGGGCTGGCACATGCTGACGAACCTGGTCGACGTCGCGCCCGAGGACGTCACGGTCGGCATGCCGGTCGAGGTGAGCTTCCGGGCGCAGAACGACGCCATCAGCCTGCCCTTCTTCCGGCCGCGACGGCCGAGCGCCCGAGACCGCTAGTAGAGCCAGGCGCCGAACAGGTTCCAACCGACGGCTTGCGCCGCCAGCACCAGGCAGCCGCCGGACAGGAGCCAGAGGTGGAGCCGTGCCAGCGGCGCGCGGGCGCCCGGCACGAGGCCGCGCCAGGCGAGCCACGGTGTCGCCAGCGAGAGCACGGCGGCCGCGGTGGTCGCCACGAAGCCGAGCCTCAGCAGCAGCGGCAGCTCGATCAGAAGATCGAAGGGGACGTCGGGCCGGAGCTCGCGGTTGATCGCAGCCAGGCCGAACAGGGAGAGCAGCGCCAGCCCGGACGCGAAGCCCCGAACGCCCGCCCGCACCGGACTCGGCGCGGCACCCGCGAAGCGGCGCGCGCCGGCGCCGAGGGTCCAGCCGACGAGCGAGCCCGCGAGCAGGAGCGCCGCGGCCGCGAGCGCGCCCCCCTGCACGGGAGGACTCCGCCAGGTCGGAACGCGATCGAGCGTGAGGTAGCTGCCCAGCACGAGGTGCTCGGTCCCCGTGTCCGACTCCACGAAGAAGTGCGACGCTGCGCACGCCGTTCTCGAAGCCCTCCTCGAAGCCGTAGGCCCAGCCCGGCAGCTTCGGGTGGACGCCGAACTGGCGCGCCTGCATGCCGCGTTCGCTGTCCGGGTCGAGCACCCGCGCCTCGCCCTGCGGAAGGTGGGCGAGCATGAACTTCGCCATGTCGGCGGCGGTGGTGTTCAGCTCCGACGCCGGGCCGAGCAGCGTGTGGTCGTAGCCGAGCGCATGGTGCCCCCCGTCTCGGGCGAGGTAGGGCACTGCGAGGTCTGGGTCGGGCGGCGTCTCCAGGAAGAAGCGGCTGTCTCGCATCCCGAGCGGCGCGAAGACGTGCTCCTCGACGTAGCTCGGGAACGCCTGGCCCGAGGCCCGCTCGACGAGGTGTCCGACCAGGGCCAGGCCGTGGTTCGAGTAGCTCACCACGCGACCCGGCGGCATCACGCGCGGCGGCATCCGGGCGGCGAGGTAGTCGCCGAGGGCCGGGAGCCGATCGCCGAGCCGGCGCCCGGTGTGGAGGAAGCGGTCGTCGAAGCCGGCCGTATGCGTGAGCAGGTGGTGCAGCGTGATGGGCGTCCCGTACGCGACCTCGATCTCGAAGCCCTCGAGGAAGTCGTTCACGTCGCGGTGGAGGTCCAGCTTGCCCGCGGCGACGAGCTGCATCGCGGCCGTGGCCGTGACCAGCTTCGAGATCGACGCCACGCGCACGATCGTGCGCGTGCCGTCCATCGGGCGGCGCGCCTCGAGGTCGGCCCAGCCGTAGCCCCGGGTGAGGAGGACGCGTCCGTCGGCCACGACCGAGACCACGAGGCCCGGCACGTCGTGCGTGGCGAGCAGGACCGGCACGGCGCCGTCGAGGAACGTCTCGAGCTCGCGCGGGTCGCGGGGGCCGCGCTCGGCGACGGCCGCCGTCGCCAGGAGGCCGAGCCCCACCCCGAACGCCCACGCGCGCCTCACGTTGGCGGCAGCCGCGAGCTGCGCGCCAGCGCGGCCGCGCGGCGCGCCATGTCGAGCACGACGTCGCCGAAGCTCGCCATCTTGGGGTTGTCGGCCCCGCCCTTCACGTAGCGCGCGTAGCCCCCCTCGAGGACGCAGGCCATCTTGAAGCGTGCCAGCACCACGTAGTAGTCGATCGCATCGAGCCCGAGGCCCGAGCGCTTCGCGTAGCGCTCCATCAGGTCCTCCCGGCGCTGCATGCCCGTGTAGTCGAAGTAGAGCGACTCGCCGCGATCTTCGTCGGGGTTCGGCCAGCCCATCAGCACCCAGCCCAGGTCGAGGAGCGGGTCGCCCACCGTCGACATCTCCCAGTCGACGATCGCGACCATCCGGGCGGGCGCGCCGGGGTGGAACATCACGTTCGCGAACTGGTAGTCACCATGAATGATGCCGGGGCGGAACTGCTTCGGCGTGTGACGGCGCAGCCAGGCGGCCGCCTCCTCGAGGCCCGGCAGCGCGCGGAACTGGAACCCCGCCAGGTGCGCGAGCCAGCGGTCGACCTGGCGCGCCAGGAAGCCCTCGGGCTTGCCGAAGCCCTCGAGGCCGCCGGCGCGCCAGTCCACCCGCGAGAGCCGGGCGATGGCGTCGACGAGCTCGTCGCCGAGGCCCCGTTTGGCGTCGGCATCGCTCGCGAAGGGCTCGGGGAGCGGGCCCATCGGCGTCCAGCCGTCGACCCAGTCCATCAGGTAGAAGCACGCGCCGAGCACGGCGGGGTCGGCACAGACGCCGCGCAGGCGGGCGTGGGGCACGTCGCTGTCCGCGAGCGCTGCGAGGACGCGCGCCTCGCGCAGCATCGTCTCGTTGCGGCCCTTCGGCACACGGCGGGGGGGGCGGCGCAACGCGAAGCGCGCGCCGCCGCGCCGGATCTCGAAGATCTCGTTCGAGGCGCCGCCCGTCACGAAGCGCGCCGTCGGCCGCTCGCCGCGCCCCGCGAGATCCTGCGCGTCCATCCAGCGCGCAAGGGCGGACTCGTCCACCAGCCCGGCGGTGCGCTCCTCCTCGCTCATGGGGGCCATGGTACGCTGCCTGGCTGGAGGGGACGCCATGGCCTGGGACTTCGAGACCGAGCCGGAATTCCAACGCGAGCTCGACTGGATGGACGCGTTCGTTCGCGAAGAGGTCGAGCCGCTCGACCTGGTGCTCGGCAACCCGTTCGACGTCTCCGACAAGCGCGCCCGGGAGATCGTCCGACCCTTGAAGGAGCGTGTGAAGGAACGGGGCCTATGGGCCTGTCACCTCGGGCCCGACCTCGGGGGGCTCGGCTACGGACAGCTCAAGCTCGCCCTCATGAACGAGATCCTCGGCCGCTCGCGCTGGGCGCCGTCCATCTTCGGCTGCCAGGCCCCGGATTCCGGCAACGCCGAGATCCTGGCCCACTACGGCACCCCCGCCCAGAAGGAGCGCTTCCTGGCGCCGCTGCTCGAGGGCGACATCCACTCCTGCTACTCGATGACGGAGCCCCACGCCGGCGCCGACCCGACCGCCTTCACGACGCGCGCCACCCAGGACGGCGACTCCTGGGTGATCCGCGGCGAGAAGTGGTTCTCCTCGAACGCGCGCTGGTCCGAGTTCCTGATCGTGATGGCCGTGACGAACCCCGACGTGAGCCCCTACCAGGGCATGTCGATGCTCATCGTGCCGACCGACAGCCCCGGGCTCGAGATCGTCCGCAACGTCGGCCTCGGCATGGAGCACAGCGACGACGCCAGCCACGCCTACATCCGCTACAACGACGTGCGGGTCCCGGCGGACCACCTGCTCGGGGGCGAGGGCTCGGCGTTCGTGATCGCGCAGACGCGCCTCGGCGGGGGCCGCATCCACCACGCGATGCGAACGGTGGCGCAGGTCCGCAAGGCGTTCGACATGATGTGCGAGCGCGCGCTCTCCCGCGAGACGAAGGGAGAGCGCCTCGCCGACAAGCAGATGGTGCAGGAGCGCATCGCCGACTCCTGGATCGAGATCGAGCAGTTCCGACTCCTGGTGCTGCGAACCGCCTGGCTGATCGACAAGTACAAGGACTACAAGCGCACGCGTAAGGACATCGCGGCCATCAAGGTCGCCATGCCGAAGGTGCTCCACGACGTCGCGCAGCGGGCGATGCACCTCCACGGGGCCCTCGGGGTCTCGGACGAGATGCCGTTCTCGGGCCTGATGCTGGCCGCGGAAGTGATGGGCATCGCCGACGGGCCGACCGAGGTCCACAAGGTGACGATTGCGCGGCAGGTGCTGCGCGACTACAAGCCTTCCGACGGGCTCTGGCCGTCGGAGCACCTGCCGAGCAAGCGCGCCGCGGCGCGGGAGCGGCTCGCGCACATCCTCGAGGGGGAGGTGGGGAACCTGTGAGTGCACTGCGACGACTCGGGGCCGCCCTCGCTGCGCTGGTGACCGCGGGCACGGCGCAGGCGGCGGACCTCACGGTGGGCGCGAAGGCGCCGGCGTTCGCGCTCGCCGGCTCGGACGGACGCGAGCATCGGCTCGCCGAGTACGTCGGCAAGCAGGGGGTGGTGCTGGCCTGGTTCCCGAAGGCCTTCACCCCCGGCTGAACGCAGGAGCTCAAGGCGCTGCGTGACAGCGCCTCCGACCTCGCCGCCTACGACGTGGCCGTCTTCATGGTGAGCCTCGACGATCCCGAGAAGAACAAGGAGTTCGCCGAGAGCCTGGGTGCGAAGCACGTGCTGCTCTCCGACCCGACCGGCGAGACCGCGAAGGCCTACGGGGTCACCGGCTTCGGGGGGCTCTTCGCGAAGCGATGGACCTTCTACATCGACCGCGAAGGCGTGGTGCGGGAGATCGACAAGAACGTCTCGACCGCCAGCGCAGGGCAGGACATCGCGCGGAAGCTCGGCGCGCTGGGGTGCCCGAAGCGGGCGGGCCTCGGCGGGGGTGCCACGACGCCCTGAGGGCGCAGCCCGTTAGAAAGGGGTCGGTCCTATTTCGTAAGAAACTCCGCCGCAGGGGGATCGAAGCCCGGCCGCCCGCTAGCCTAGGGCCGACACCCCGCGTCCCCAAGAGGTGCTCGGTGCCGCGCCCGCTCCGCCTGGACGCTCCCGGGGTCGCTCATCACGTCTGGTCGCGCGGGATCGATGGCCGCGCCCTCTTCCTCGACGACGATGACCGGTGGGACTGGATCGAGCGCCTGTCCCGCGTACTGCCGGAGAGCGGCATGCGGTGCTTCGCCTGGGCGCTGATGACCAACCACCTGCACCTGGTCGTGCAGACGGGGCCTGTGCCCCTCTGGCGCGTGTTCAAGCGCGTAAACACTGGATTCGCCGTTCGCTTCAACCGGCGGAGCGAACGAGCGGGCTACCTCTTCCAGAGCCGATTCGGCTCGCGTGCGGTGAAGGACGACGACGATCTACGCGTCGTGATCGGATACGTGCTCCGGAACCCGCTCGATGCCGGGATCGTTCGCAGCGTGGATCACCTCGTGCGATACCCCTGGAGCGCCTACTCCGCGCTGGTCGGACGGCGCCGACCGTTCCCGTTCGAAGACGTCCGGAGCACGCTCGACTGCTTCGGGCGCGACTCCCGCTCCGCCCGGCGGAGCCTGGAGCGCTGGGTCCGGGAGCCGACACGCCAGGAGCCCGCTCCCTCCCCGCTCGACGCGCTCATCCGCGCCGTCTGCGGCGAGCTCGGCGTCTCGGAGGCCGAGCTGCGCGCCGGCCGCAGGCGCCTCGGCGTGAGCCGGGCCCGCGCCGAGGTGTGCCGACGGGCAATCGACGAGCTCGGGCTCCGGCCGACGGATGTCGCACGCACGCTCGGCGTCACCCGCAGCGCCGCCAGCCAGGCGCGCAAGAAACTAACGGATTAGGACCGACCCCTTTCTTACGCGGTGCCGGCGGCGCGGAGCTTGGCGAGGGCGCGGGCTTCGAGCTGGCGGGCGCGCTCGCGGGAGAGGCCGAGCTTCTCGCCGATCTCCTGGAGGGTGTGCTCGTCGCCACCGTCCAGGCCGTAGCGCCAGGTGAGGATGCTGCGCTCGCGGTCATCGAGCCGCGAGAGCCCGCGCCGCGCCTGGTCGGCCAGCCGCACGCGCTCGATGTCGTCGAGGGCGGAGGTCGCGTCCACGTCCGCCAGCACCTCCTCGAGGCGCCGCGGCCGGAGCGACTCGCGCCCCGCGACTTCGGCATCGAGGCTCACCATCTCGGGCGCCATCGAGGCGATCTCCTCGACCTCCTCGACCGAAAGGCCCATCTGCTCGGCGATCTCGACCGCGGTCGGCTCGCCCTCGTGCTCGAGGCGCAGCCGCGCGCGCGCCTGCGAGTAGGCCCGCAGCGCATCGTGCTGGTGGCTGGGCAGACGGATCGTGCGCGAGTGGTTCTGGATGGCGCGGATCAGCGCCTGCCGGATCCACCACACCGCATAGGTCGAGAACTTGTGTCCGCGACGCCAGTCGAACTTCTCGACCGCGCGGATCAAACCCGCGTTCCCCTCCTGGATCAGGTCGGAGAACGGCAGCCCGGAGCTGCGGAAGTCCTTGGCGACCGAGACGACGAGCTTCAGGTTGTGCCAGACGAAGCGGTTCTTGTGCTCCATCATCACGCCGAACGCCTGCTCGACCGCGTCCATGCGGGCGTGCAGCTGCGCCGCGGGCAGGCCCAGCTCCTCCTCCAGCTCGCGTCGGGCCGAACGCTCCCCGCCGTGCTGGGCGCGGAGCAGCGCCGTCCGCTTGTCGCGAAGCCGGTCCAGCAGCTTGCGCTGGAGCTCCAGCGAGAGCTGCGCCTCGAACAGGTCCTTGGCCATGCGCGCGTCGAGCCGCTCGCGCGCCGAGCCGGTGGTGGACGGCCGCCGGGCCAGCGCACGCTCGATGCGCGCGAGCGCCCGGTCGAGCCGCTCGCCGGCGGAGGCCTCGCCGTCGCCGAAGGCTTCCGACAGCTTGCGTGTGGCGAGCCCAGCGGTGCGGCGCCGGCGCCAACGCGCCGCGACCTCGCGGCCGACCCAGGGAAGCCGGTAGAGCGCGTGCTGGAACGCCTCGCTGGCGTCCTCGAGCTGCTTCGCGGCGAGCATCTGCTCCTCGCGCGAGAGCGTCGGGATGTGAGCGATATCCGCGAAGTACGCGACGAGCGGCTCGGCGGACGCGCTCGGGCGCGGCCGCTCGCTTCCCGCGCTGCGGGAGCGGCGCGTCGCAACTTCGACCTCGTGATTCATCGACATGCTCTTCCTTGTCGGGCGCCCATTCGAGCCAGGAAGTGACACCGGGCACGTGGCTTCGGTGCCAGGGGGCTTTCGGGCCTTGCAGACGCCACCCCCCCGAGCGACTCCACATCGGCGGAACGCGGCTTCCAGCACACTCGGCACCGGCGGCCCCGTTGCAACCGGGCTGCACCTTCTAAGACGCTCCAGCCGCCGAAAGGGTTCGCCAGCGGCGGGAAACCCCTAGTCCCCGGGGGGTGCCCCCTCGAGAACCGCCTCGACTTCCGCCTTGCTGCCGAGAATGCGCACCTCGGTCACCCGCAGACCCTCGAGCCGGATCCAGCTCGCCTTTCCCTCGGTGGACGGGAAGGACGCCGTGGCCTCCCCCTCGGTGTCCAGCAGCACGGGGTAGCCCCGATCGCGCATGCGCGGGATCGCGATCCAACGCCGGATCGGCCCCGGCATGCGGTGGACGTCCGCGACGTAGACCACGCCGGCCTGCTCGAGCTTCGCCGCCCCGTCCTCGGCGAGCGCCTCGCGCACGAAGGCCCCGCCGTCCATGTCGCGCGAGAACAGCATGCCCCGCGTCGAGGCGTCGACGCTGCGCGCGACCCCGTGCTGGTCCTCGAGCGTGAGGGGCGCGAGCACCGATCCCTCGCCCACCGGCTCCGCGTACGCCGGCGGCGGGGCGAGAGCGGCGAGGCCGAGAGCGACGAGAAGGCTGGACAGGCGGACACGAAGCGACATGGTTTCCTCCGGGCTGGCGCCAGGGTAGCCATCCGCTCCTCCGGCCGTGCAGCCATCCGCCCGCCCATCGGGGTGGGCTGCCGTCCGACCCGCCGGGGTAGACGTCCGACCCGCCGGGGTAGACTGGCGCGCCATGAGCCGCACCAAGCGCTTCCTCCTCTGGGTCCAGGCCGCCGCCTACGTCCTGGCCGGCTTCAACCACCTCGTGAACCCGGCCTTCTACGTGGCGATCATCCCGCCGGAGCTTCCGAGCCCCGAGTGGCTGAACCTGCTCTCGGGCCTGGCCGAGATCGTGCTGGGCGTCTACCTCCTCGCGGAGCCCCGGGTCCGCGCGCTCGCCGCCTGGGGCATCATCGCGCTGCTGATCGCGGTGTTCCCGGCCAACCTGTACGTGGCGACCCAGAATCTGGGGGGCCCGGACTTCGCGCCCGGCGCCGGCAACGCCGTCGCCAACTGGGCGAGATTGCCCATGCAATTCGTCTTCGTCGCGTGGGCCTGGTGGTACACGCGCCCGGATGCGGGCGAAGCCTGAGCCAGCATCCGCACCCACCCGTGTTAGATTCCACGCGTTCGATGCGGGGCGGAGAGGGCGGACGCTGGAGGCTCCGTGCGCTGCCGCTGCCCCTTCTCTCGCTTCGCTGTTCCGTTCGCCGCCCTGTTCTTCCTCGCCAGCGCCGCCTCGGCCCAGGTCACGGCCGGTGGGGGTGACGCCGCCAAGGGTGGGAAACGCCTGGAGGCCAGCCTCACCGCAGGCGCCGAGGTGCCCGGGCCCGGGGACCCCGACCTCTCCGGGAGCGCCGACGTGGTGGTGACCCCGAGCCGGGGCCGCATCTGCTTCGACGTCTCGCTGGACGCCGCCTCCAGCGGCGCCGACAACGTCATCGCCCTCCACCTCCACGCCGGTGTGGCCGGCGATGCCTGCGCCGGCGACGACTGCCCCGCGCCGATCGACCTCGACTTCGCGAACCAGGGCCTCGAGGGCTGCGTCAAGAAGCTCGGCACCCAGCTCCTGAACGCGATCGTCGACGAGCCCGAGCACTTCTACCTGCACGTACACACGTCGGCCTTCCCGGCCGGCGCCGCACGCGGACAGCTCGTCGACGACTAGCCGAGGCGGGACGCCGTCCGGACCTCGCTGCTAGCCTCGCCGCGCCCGTCGGGGAGGTCCGGTGCATCGCGGCGTCTCGCTCGCATTCGAGGGCGTGCATCGGAGCTTCCGAAGCGCCACGGAAGGCGAGGTCCACGCGCTGGCGGGGATCGACCTCGCAATCGAGGCCGGATCCTTCGTCGCACTGCTCGGGCCCTCGGGCTGCGGCAAGTCGACGCTGCTGCGCCTCGCGGCCGGCCTCGACCGGCCCGAGCGCGGCCGGGTGGAGCGCGACGGCGGGGACGTCGCCATGGTCTTCCAGGACGCCCACCTGCTGCCGTGGCGTGACGTCGTCGAGAACGTCGCGCTGCCGCTCGAGCTGCTCGGACGGGGCGATGGGCGGGCCCGCGCCGCGACCGCGCTCGACCGCGTCGGGCTCGGCGACGCCCTGCGGCGCTACCCCGCCGAGCTCTCGGGGGGCATGCGCATGCGCGCCTCCCTGGCGCGGGCATGCGTCACCGACCCGCAGCTGCTGCTACTCGACGAGCCCTTCGCCGCGCTCGACGAGCTCACGCGCATGGCGCTCGACGACGATCTCCGCCGGCTCTGGGCCGAGACCGGGCTCACCGTGCTCTTCGTGACGCACTCGATCGCCGAGGCCGCCTACCTCGCCGAACGCGTGGTCGTGCTCTCGCGCCGACCGGCGCGCGTCGTGCTCGACCACGCGGTTGCGCTCCCGGCCGAACGGAGCGCCGCGCTCCGGGCCGATCCCGCCTTCGCGCGCGAGCTCGGCGTGCTCCAGGAAGCCCTGCGGCGCGGTGCGGACCTGGCATGAACGCGGGCGCCCTGACACGCGTCGCCCCGCCGCTCCTGACCTTCGTCGTCGGGGTCGGGCTGGCCGAGGTCACGATCCGCGCCCTCGGCGTCTCGCCGCTGCTGCTGCCGCCGCCGTCGGCCGTCTGGGCCGCCGCCACGGCCGAGGCCGGCACGCTGCTGCCGGCCCTCGCGACGACGGCTCAGGCCGTGCTCGCCGGCCTCGCGCTCGCGACCACGCTCGGCATCGCCGCCGCCGTGGCGCTCGCGGCCTCGCCCTGGGTCCAGCGCGCCTTCTACCCCTACGCGATCTTCTTCCAGGTCGTCCCCATCGTCGCGATCGCGCCGCTGCTCGTGATCTGGTTCGGCTACGGCTTCCGCGCGGTGGTGGCGGCCGCGTTCGTGGTCTCCGTGTTCCCGGTGATCGCGAACACGCTGGCCGGGCTGCTCTCGGTGGACCCCGCGCTTCGCGACCTGTTCCGCCTGCACGGGGCCGGCCGCGCGGCGACGCTCTGGAAGCTGCGGCTGCCCTGGGCCCTGCCCTACCTGCTCACCGGGCTACGCATCGCGGCGGGCCTCGCCGTGATCGGCGCCATCGTGGGCGAGTTCGTGGGCGGCGGCGGCCTCGGGGTGGTCGTGCTCGGCGCCATGCGCCAGCAGCGCACCGACCTGGTGTTCGCGGCGGTGGGCTATGCCTCCGCCCTCGGTCTGGTGCTGTTCGCCGCGGTAGGCCTCGCCAGCCGTTTCGCCCTGCGGCACTGGCACGCCTCGGAGAAGGAAGGATGAGCGCGCGAATCCTCCTGGCCACGCTGGCCCTGGCGTTGGCCGCCTGCGCCGGCGAAGAGCCCGAGCTGGCGCTGGCCCTCAACTGGAAGCCCGAGCCCGAGTTCGGCGGCATCTTCGAGGCCGAGCGCAGCGGCGCCTTCGAACGCCGCGGGCTCGCGCTGACGCGCACCGGCGGCCCGGGCGCGCCCGTCGTCCAGATGGTGACCGCCCGCCAGGTCGCCTTCGGCATCGCCAGTGCCGACGAGGTGATCCTCGCGCGCGCCCAGGGCAGCGACGTCGTCGCCGTCTTCGCCACCTACCAGACGGCGCCGGTCGGCCTGATGACACACGCCGCGCGCGGCGTCGAGAGCCTCGAGGCGCTGTTCGCCGCGGGAGGCAGGCTCGCCGTCGAGCCCGGCATGCCCTACGTGAAGTGGCTCGAGCGGCGCTACGGCTTCGGCGCGCTCGAAGTCGTGCCCTACTCCTACAGCATCGGGCCGTTCCTCACGGACCCGGAGCTGACCCAGCAGGTCTTCGTGACGTCGGAGCCGATCGCCGCACGCCGCGCGGGCGTCGAGCCACGCGTGTTCCTGGTGGCGGACTCCGGCTACGACCCGTACACCGCCGTCGTGATCACGCACGGCCGCCTGCTGCGCGAGGCGCCGGCCACGGTGGACGCGCTCGTCGCCGGGCTCCGGGAGGGCTGGCGGGCCTATCTCGACGATCCCGGCCCGTCGAACGCGCTGATGAGCCCGCAGAACCCGGAGATGGACGACGAGGCCTTCCGCCTCGCCGCCCAGGCGCAGGTGCCGTTGATCGAGACGCAGGGCGCGCCGCTCGGATCGATGCGGGCCGAGCGCTGGGCGAAGCTCGCGGAGCAGCTCCAGCAGCTGGGCCTGCTCGAGACGGCGGAGGCGCCGGAGCGCTACTTCGTGAACCCGGGCGGCCGCTAGAGCGGCTCGAGCTCGGCGCGACCGTGGCGATAGCCGAACGCGCTCACGATGCCGGCCGGGTCGAAGAACACCATCAGCCGATCGCTCTTGTCCTGCACCTTGTCCCAACGGAACAGCGTGAAGCCCCGGATCGGCTCGGAGATGTCGAGCTCGGAGCTGTTTCGCTGCTCGTATCGGTAGAGGAAGATGTCGCCTTCACGCTGACGAAGGATGCGGTCCGGCGGGCCGAAGTGGGCCAGCACGTCGGCCTTCCGGGTCTCGCCGACGGCGATCAGCGTGGCGGGGTCGTCTCGAACCGGGGAGCCGACGTACCAGCGTCCGATCGTGCAGCCGCTGGCGATCAGGCTGCAACACAGCAGCAGCGCGAGACTACTCCAGCGCTTCTGCATCGTTCCGGTATCCGTAGTACAGCACGCGGTCCTGGTCGTCGAAGAACACGACGAGCCGGTCGTTCGCGACGCGGACGTCGAAGTAGTTGAAGAACAGCAGCAGGACGCCCCGCGCACGTCCGCGGGTCAGCTCGAAGACGAGCACGTCGGCGTAGGGGAGATGGAGCACGTCCTCCGGAAGCAGGACGCCATCGGCGAAGACGCGCCGCAGGCCGCTCGGATCCGTGAAGTCCTCCGGGGCGCCGAACCACTCGAGGATCTCGACGCGCGTGGTCACGCCCGGTTCGATCGCCGCGACCCGATCGGCGGGCACGCTGTTTCCGGAGACGACGCGGATCGAGAAGCAGCCGAGCGACAGACACGCCGCCAGCCCGAGGGCGAGCCCCAGCGTCCGCGTCATGCTGCCTCTCCCCACGCCGGGTTGAAGTAGCCGAAGCGCAGACGCCGAAAGCGTCGGGCGAGGGCGCTCCGCAGCCAGCGCATGCCGCGGCCGGGCTGGACGGCGCCGCGCGGCAGCGAGGCGCGATACAGGTCCGGGTCGATGTTCAGGTTGCGGAGCTGGATCATGTGGAGTCCGGTGTCCTCGACCAGGTCGGAGAGGGCCGCGAGCTCTGCCTCCGTGTCCGTCACCCCGGGGAAGCAGAGCAGATTCAGGGAGGCGTGGCCGCCCGCCGCCACCATGCGGCGGAGGCTTCGGCGCACCTCGGCGAAGCCGTAGCCCCGCGGCTGGTAGTAGGCGCGGTAGACGGCCGGGCGCGGGGAGTTGAGGCTCACGCGCAGCGAGTCGAGGCCCGCGGCGCGCAGCGCCTCCACGACCTCGGGCTTGCTGGCGTTGCTGTTCAGGTGCACCGTGCCGCGCGTCGTCTCGGCGCGGATGCGACGCACGGCGTCGATCAAGGCGTCTCCGAACAGGAGCGGCTCGCCCTCGCAGCCCTGCCCGAAGCTCACCACACCGTCGCGCACGCGCCCGAGATGCGAGAGCGCCACGGCGGCCAGGTCGCGGCCGCGCGGGGGCGTGGCGAGGCGGTCGTGGCTGGCCCGGAACTCGCCGTCCGGCTGGAGCGAGATGCAGCCGATGCACTGGGCGTTGCAGGCGCTGCTCGCGGGCAGCGGCGCCTCGTGGCGGCCCAGGAAGAAGTTCTGGGCCGCGCGGCAGCCGTAGTCGAGGGCGCACTTCTCGAGCTGGCGCGCGACGCGATTGCGCGGCAGCTCGCTCCGGCGCGCGGCGATCCCGCGGCGCACGCGGGCCTCCGTGAAGCGCCAGGGGTCCTGCCGCACGTCGTCGTCGCAGCGGAAGGCGCTGGTCCAGTAGCGGCCGTCCGCGAAGCCGACGGCCGAGTAGGCGAAGGTGGGCAGGGTCGGCGCGTCGCTCGCGCGGACGAAAGCCGCGTGGTGGCATGCGGTGTGGGCGGGGGCCAGGAACGCCGCCACGGCGCGCGCCTCGCCACCGAGCCACTCGTCCACGACGACCGGGCTGCGGCCGTCGAAGCCCACCGGTGCCCGCCCGGGAAGCGCGAAGAGGTCGCTGCCGCGGGGCAGCGGGAGCCACTCCCGCGCGCCGATGCGCTCCGGCCCGGCGCCGCGCTCGCCGGCGAGCCGCAGCTCGG